>CAZGKE010000075.1:0-15923 GCA_964526035.1 uncultured Gammaproteobacteria bacterium
CGGAACACCACACTAGCAGGTCGAAGAAGTTCTGCGTGACGTCGGCACCCTGCACTTCCAGCGGGCGCTGCCCCGCCATCACCGCGAAGGTCTTCGGGTAGTAGCCGGCCACGGCGGCGTCGGCCCCGACCGCGTCGGCGACGTCGCGCATCGGCTCGGCGTGCACCCAGGGATACGGCGCCAGCACGCGCAGTCTGGCGGCATCAGCGTGCGGCAGCACTTCGATCAGCACCGGCTTCAGCGTGCTGAACATGGCGGTGGTGGCGCCTATGCCGAGCGAAAGCGTGAGAACCGCAATCGCAGTCCATAGCGGGCGCTGCGCGAGTTGACGCACGGCCTGGCGGATTTCGGTGATCATGGTTTGGATACGGCGTTTGTAGGAGCCCACCTGTGGGCGACCGGGATGGAACGCTCCGTGGCTGTGCATGGGTCGCCCACGGGTGGGCTCCTGCAGGGACGTGCGTCGGAACCCCTAGCCGACGTCGAAATCTGCAAGGCCGCGATTCGGCGGCATGGGCTGGGGCCCCTACTCATCGCGCAGCGTCAGCATCGGGTCGATCCGCGAGGAGCGACGGGCGGGAATCCAGATGGCGATCGCGGCCAGCAGCAGAAAGCCCACGGTCACTGCCGCAAGCGTGAGCGGGTCATGGGCCGCCACGCCGAACAGCATGCCTTCGAGAAGTCGGCCCGTGCCGACCGCGGCGAGCAGCCCCAGCGGAATGCCAAGAGCGGCGAGGGTCAGTCCGCGCGTCAGCATTGTCCTGCGGACCGCGGTGGCGGTTGCACCCAACGCCAGGCGGATGCCGATCTCGCGGCTGCGCACGCGCACCTGCCAGGAAAGCAGGCCGTACAGTCCGGCGGCCGTCAGCAGCACCGCCAGTAGCGCCACGGCAGCAAGCATCCAGGCCATCACCCGCGCCTCGATGTAGGACCGCCCCACGTGGTCGACCAGCGTGCGCGTGCGGAAAAGCGGCAGCGCCGGATCGATCGACTGCAGCGCTTCGCGCAGCACCGGCAGCAGCGCCCATGGATCGTCGCCGCGACCGCGCACGAGGATGCTGGCCTGTGGATCGGGTCGCTGCGCCAGCGCGAAGTAGGCGGACGGCTGAGGCGACTCGCGCATGTTGCGCAGCTTGCTGTCGGCGACGATGCCGACGATCTCCCACTCCTGGTCGCCACCGAGGATCTGCAGCCGCTTGCCGAGTGGGTCGACGCCGGCGAACCAGCGCGCGGCGAATGCCTGATTGATCACTACCGCCCTCGGCGCTGTTTCGACGTCGACCGGTCCCAGAGCGCGCCCGCGCAGCAAAGGGATGCGAAGTGCGTCGAAGTAGCCGGGGGAGATGAAATTGATGTCGGTCGTGGTGCCGCCTTCGATTTCAGCATCCGGGCTCCGGAAGGTTGAGCGCATACCGCCCGCCTGCACCGGAACTACGCTGACGAAGGCCGCTGAATCGACTGCGGGATGTGCCTGCAGGCGCTCGATGATGGCCTGCTGCACTGCCGCCGACCCTTCGCGCGGATAACCCTGGCGCAGCAGATCGACCGAAGCGGTCAGCGTCTGCCGCGCATCGAATCCGGGGTCCACCACCGTGGTATGCCAGAAAGAACGCACCAGCAGAAGCGCCAACGCCAGCAGGCTGACCGCCAGCATCGTCTGGCCCACCACCATCGCATCGCGCACGCGGGTGCGTCCACGGTCGCTCCGAGATCCGCCCTGCTTCAGCGCCGCGTTGATGTCAAGACGCATGACTCGCAGTGCCGGCGACACGACAGCGACTATCGCGGTGACCACCGCCAACCCCAGCGCAAACACCAGCACCCGTACATCGAGCAGCAACGACGGCTCATCGGGCACCCCGCTCAGCATCGCCGCCAGCGGCCCCAGCGTGCCCGACAGCACTGCGTGGCCAAGCACCACACCCAGTGCAGCGCCCAGCAGCGCATGGCAGAGAGCCTCGACCAGCAACATGCGCAGCAACCGGCCTCGGGCGGCGCCGACGCCCAGGCGCAGGGCCAGTTCGCGTGCGCGCTCCTCGGTGCGCACCAGCAGAAGACCCGCGGCGTTGGTCATCGCGATCAGCAGCAGAACGGCGCTCACGCCCAGGAGCAGCCACGCTTTGCGACGCGAACCTTCGAACCCGTAGGGATCGACCGCAGCTTTGGCTGCCGTGATCAATCCCAGTCGCACCTGATCCGGGTTTATCCCCTCGGCTTCAATGATGCGCGCCACGATCGCGTCGACTTCGGACTGCGCTGCGGCCAGCGAGGTGCCCGGCGTGAGACGCGCCACGCCGTCCAGCCAGCTTACGCCACGCCGACCGAGGTGACCCCACTGTTCCATCGGCGCAGCTTGTTCCATCATCGCCATGGGTACCCACGCATCGACGTTGGGTTGCGCGCTGGGACCGCCGAAGCGACGCGGCATGACACCGATCACGGTGAACGGATGGGTATTGATGGTCAGCGTGCGGCCGATGATGTCCGGGTCGGCACCGTAGTGGCTGCGCCAGACGCGCTCGCCGAGGACAACCAGCGGATGACCTCCGCGATCCACGTCATCGGAAGGCAAAAGATAGCGGCCGAGCAGCGGCGGCACTGCGAACAGCTCGAAGAACCCTCCGGTGACCACCGCACCCGCCACCCGTGCAGGCTCATGACCCGGCAGCGCCATGTTGAAAGGTGCCCAGTCCTGGTAGGCGGCGACGTGGCTGAAGCTGGCTGCATGATCTCGCAGGTCGGCGAAACTCGGAAAGGCGAGATTGTTGTTTGGTTGGCCAGCCTGATCGACCCGGAACACCCGGACCACGCGCTCCGGCTCCTCGATCGGCAGCGGCCGGAACAAAACTGCATCAGTGATGCTGAAGATGGCAGTGGTGGCGCCGATTCCGAGCGCCAGCACGCCGACGACCAGCGCGGTCCACAGCGGGCGCTGCGCGAGTTGGCGGATGGCGTGACGGAGTTCGGTAGTCATGGGATCGGATGCGTGTCGATGTCAGGGTGAGACCGCTTCTGTAGGAGCCCAGCTGTGGGCGACCCATGCACAGCTTCGGAGCGTCCTTCCCGGTCGCCCACAGGTGGGCTCCTGCAGGGGCGTGCGGCGGCACGCTTGTCCACCGCGCGTGAGCTGCTACTCATCGCGCAAGGCCTCAGTCGGGTCGATGCGCAGGGCGCGTCGCAGCGGCGCGGCTGCGGCGGCGGCCAGGGCCAGCGCCATCACTACCAGTGCAGTCACCACCGACGATGCGCCGAGCATGCCCTCGCCATACAGCGTCTGCCCCAACGGCGCGACCATCAGGTAGGCGATACCGATGCCGATCAGGGCACCTGCGCCGCCCCACAGGGTGGCGCCTCCAAGCACGCTGCGGATGACGCTGCGGCCCGGGGCGCCAAGTGCACGACGCACGCCGATCTCCCGGACGCGCTGCGCCACCATCGTCCCCAACAGAGCCGCGAGGCTGGCGGCGGCCAGCAACAGGGCCAGCACGCCGAGCGGCGCGAACATGGCAAGCACCATGCGCGACCAGCCGACGTGCCGCCATCGCATCGATGCAAAGCTGCCGAGCTGGCTGAGCGCCACGTCGGGGTCGACTTCCGCAGCGACGGCCTGCACGCGTGCGACAAATGCCTCGGGGGCCCCGCGCACGCGCGCCGCCAGAGCGAGACCCCCGCCCCAGTCCGCAGACAGCGGCAGGAACAGGCTCGCAGTGGGCACCCCGACCTGCGTACCCATGCGCACCTGTTCGGTGACTCCGATCACCTGGTATTCGACCTGGTCTGCGCCAACCTGCCTCGCCACGGTCAGACCCACCGGTGAGGTGGCGCCGAACAATGCCTCGGCCAGCGTCGGATCGATCACTGCAACCGGTCGCTCCTCGGCGATGTCGCTGGCGCTGAACCAGCGACCGCTGCGCAGCCCGAGGCCGTAAACCCTCGCGAACGCCTCGTCGACCGGCGCGTGCTGAGCGGTCACCTGCGCCTCGCCACGCTGCACGTCGCTGCGCATCACCGTGGCTACCGGCATCACCGCCGAGACGCTCACCGCCTCGAAGCCCGGCTCCACGGCCAGCCGCTCGCGCAGGCCGGCGGCAAGATGAGCATTGCGCTCGGCGCTGCCGCCGCCGAAGCTCGCCACCAGCACCGGTCCGGTGTCGAGACCGAGCGGTCGCTGCAGTTCGCTGCGCGCGCCCTGCATGGCCTGCACGGTGGCCAGCACGGTCAGGACCGCCAGCGCCGACTGCAGCCCGAACAGGGCCACGCCGATGCGACCCGAGGTGCCGGTCGTGGTGCGCAGTCCGCTGCGAAGATCTTCGGCCAGCCCGTCGCGACGCAGACGGCGCCAGGTGGGCAGCGTAAGGCAGGCCACGGTCAGCAGCGCGGCGATCAGGCTGAGCGCCATCACGCCCGGCGACAGTTTCATCCCTGCATACAGCGGAATGCCGTTGTCGACGCTCCAGAAGTACTGATTGATCGCATCGATCAGCGCAAGACCAAGCATCAGGGCCAGCAGCCAGGCTGCCAGCACCAGCAGCACGCCGTGCACCAGCAGACTTGCCGCGATGCGCGCCGAGGACGCGCCAAGCGCGTGACGCAGGGCCAGATCGCGCCCGCGCCCGAGCCACTGCACCAGCACCAATCCGCCGGCATTGCTCGCCGCCAGCAGCATCACCAGCCCGACCAGCACCGCCAGCACCGCGATCAGCATCTGCACCTGGACTTCCACCGCATCCTGCCAGGTCGGCACGATCCGCACCGGTGCGCGCTCGGCAGCATCGCCAAGCGTGCGCTCGCGCTCGGCCTGCACGTGGGCCACGGCGGCCTCGGCCTGGGCCAGCAGTCCGGCGTCGGCGATGCGCGACAGCGCGCGCCACTGGCCGCCGCCGCGGACCTCGTCGCTGGCGAGGTTGATGGCGCGATAGAGTTGATTCTGGAACGGATAGGCGCGCTGCGGCGGCAGTACGCCGACAATGCTCGCCGGTTCCCCGTCCACACGAACGGTGCGGCCGATGATGTTCGGGTCTGCTGCGAACCGGCTGCGCCACAGGCGGTCGCCGATCACCACGATCGTCGCGGCATCCGGCGTGAAGTCTTCGGTCGCGAAGCCGCGTCCCAGCGCCATCGGCCATTCCAGAAGGGAGAACGGATCGCCGTCCACCGTCAGGCCGGTCACGCGTTCGGCGCGTCCGTCCTGGCCGCCAGCTTCACCTGCGAGATTGAAGTCGGTCCAGCGGTACAGCGCGGTGCGCGCGAGCGCCGGCGTGTCGCGCAGGGCCAGCGCCTGCTCGCGCGGCAGAAGGAAGGCGCCGCCGCCCGACTGCACGCCGTAGCTGTACAGCTCACTCGACGGCACCGAGTCCGGCGCCGGGTTTGACATCATCGCCGACAAGGAGGACACCACCACCACCGCGGTCAGCCCCAGCGCCAGCACCAGCACGGCGGCGAAATTGCCGAACGGGCGCGCTCGCAGAAGGCGCACCGCGTCGCGCAAGGCTTGAACTGAAACCCCAGTCAGGCTACTCATGGCGCAAGGCCACCAGCGGATTGGTGCGCGCCGCGCTGCGCGCGGGCAGCCAGCAGGCGACCAGCGCGATGGCCACCAGCAGAGGCGGCACCAGCAGCAGGGTGAGTGGGTCGTGCGGGGATACCCCGAACAGCTGCGAGCGCGCCAGCTGACCAAGCACCAGCGCCATCACCAGGCCAATCGCCACGCCGACTGCAACCAGACGCATGCCGTGTTTCAGCACCAGTCCGAGAATCTCACGACCACCGGCGCCGATCGCCATGCGCACGCCAAGCTCGCCGCGACGCTGGCTGACGTTGAACGCGAGGACCGAATAGATGCCGATCGCCGAAAGCAGCAGCGCGACCGCGGCGAAGCCGCCAACAAGGTTCATCGGTGCGCGTTGCGTTTCCAGGCTGAGCTTGATGCGATCGGCCATCGTCATCACGTCGAACAGCGGCTGTTCCGGGTCGATGCTGGCCACGGCCATACGCAGCGACGCCGCGGCCTCCGGCCGGTTCACACCGGGCCCGCGCAGCAGCCACGCACCGGAGGTCGAATTGATCTGCCGGTGCGGCCAGTACATCGTCTCCTTGCCAGGCGCTTCGCGCAGGTTGCCGTGGCGCACGGTGCCGACCACGCCGACCACCGTTGCCCACGGCACGCTGTCTCCGCCGCGGCGGATGCGTTGACCCACCGCAGGACGGTCGGCGAAGTATTTGCGCGCAAGGAGTTCGTCGATGATGACCACGGGTTCGGAATCGGGCCGGTCGCCGGTTCCGAACGATCGGCCCTGCAGGAGCGGGATGCCCATGGCATCGAAATAGGCATCGTCGACCTGCCGCTGAAAACCATGCGGCTGCGGGGTCCCGTCCTGCACTTCGAGTCCATCGATGCTGTAGGAACCCTGCGAGTCCTGACCGGAAAACGGCAGCACCGAGGTCCAGCTGGCCGATTCAATGCCGGGAATGCTGCGCGCCTCGGCGAGCACGCCATCGATGAATCGTGCGCGCGCGTCACCGTCGCCATAGCGGTTGGCGGGAAGCGCCATCAGCGCGGTCAGCATGTTGTCGGCGGAGAACCCGGGCGACTGCTGCTGCAGACCAACGAAGCTTCTGAACAAGAGCCCGGCACCGATCAGCAGCGCCGTGGCGAGCGCCATCTGCACCACCACCAGCGTGCTGCGCGTTCTGCCAGCGAGACGGCCGCCGCCGCCGATGCGCCCGCTGTCGTTGATGATGCTGCTGAGGCTGGAGCCGAACAGCGACACGATCGGCACCAGCGCCGCCAGCGCGCCGCTGAGGATGCTGATCGTCAGTGCAAAGCCGAGTACCGGCAGGTCGAGCGCAATCGGATAGCGCATGACCGCCTGAGCCAGCCCGAGTCGCGGCAGGATCTCGATCAGCGCCATCGCCAACAGCATGCCGGCAGCGCCACCCGCAAGGGAGATCAGCATTGACTCCATCAGCAGCTGCCGAGCGATGCGCCCGCGGCTCGCGCCCAACGCATTGCGCACCGACAGTTCCTTCTGCCGTGCCGTCATCCGCGTCAGCAGCAGATTGGCAACATTGGCCGCGGCGATCAGCAGCACCAGCGCGACCGCTGCCTGGAGGATGGTGACCAAGGTCCGCGAACTGCCGACATGGAGTTCGCGCAGCGACTGCGCGCGCCCGAAGAAGTTGCCGCCGCGCAGGAACTCCGCGAAGCCGTTGGCGCGCGCCGTCTGCGCCTCGTCGAGCCCACCGAGTCCCGCGATTCGGTCGGCGTTGTTGGCGACGATGGCATCGAGCTCGGCGTTGAGCCGTTCGATGCCTGCACCGGGCGCGAGTCGACCCACGGATTGCGAAAATTCCCTTCCGCGCTCCTCGTCCGAGCGCTGCGCCTCGGTGAAGGCAAACGGCACCCAGAGCTGGGCATTGCGCGACGGAAACGCGAAACCCTCGGGCATGACACCCAGTACGCGATAGGGCTCCCCGGAGAAACGCAGATCGGTGCCGACGATGCCGGGATCACCGTTGAAACGGCTGCGCCACAGCGCGTGGCTGAGCACCACGACCTTGTCATTGCCGATCTCGGCATGCTGCTCGCCGAACACGTTGCCGAGGGCCGCCTGGACTCCAAGCGTGGTGAACAGCGATGGTGACGCACGGAGGCCGATCAGGCGCTCCGGCTGACTGCCGGCGTCGGCAAGGTTGAAACTGGTGCCGGTGTAGATCGCCATGTCCTCCAGGCTCTGCGCCTGCTCCTTGCGGTCGAGGTAATCAGGAATCGACGTGAAGGCATAGGTCAGGTTGCTGGTCGGGTAGGTGTTGTAGACGTCGACCAGGCGTTCACCGTGGGGATACGGCAGCGGCGCGAGAAACAGACCGTGCAGCACCGAGAACATGGCGGTGTTGGCGCCGATGCCGAGCGCCAGCGTCAAAACCGCGACCGCGGTGAAGCCCGGGCGGGCGGTCAGCGCGCGCAGGCTGTAGCGGAGGTCGGTCAGCGTTTTTGCAGCCATCAGCTTCTACTCCCGGGGCGATGCACCCTATTCATAGCGAAGTGCCACCAGTGGGTCGGTACGCGCTGCGCGGCGTGCCGGCAACCACACGCCCAGCGCAGCCACCAACACGAGCAACCCGATTGATGCCACCAACACCAGCGGGTCGCGGGCGTTGACTTCGTAAAGCAGCGATTCGACCAAGCCGGCCAGCAAAAATGACGCCAACAGGCCGACGGCGACGCCAAGCCCGACGGCCTTCATCCCGCCGGACAGCACCAGCCGCACAATGTCGCGCCGGCGCGCACCAAGCGCCGCGCGCACCGAGAGTTCGCGCAGGCGCAATCCAACGGTGTAGGACATCACGCCATAGATGCCGATGCATGCGAGCGCGATGGCCGCTGCGGCGAACAGTCCGATCAGAACGAGCATGGTGCGCTGTGGCGCCAGCGCAACCTGTACTTCCTGTTCCAGCGTGCGCAAATTGGTGATCGGCTGCTCCGGATCCAGCGCGGAGACGGCCTCGCGCACCGCATCTGCCAGCGCCATGGGCGCGAGTGCGGTTCGCAACACCATGCTCGGCGGGAGGCCGCGTCGCGCCTGAGCGGCATAGACGGCGGGCGTGGCATCGAAGTGCAGTCCGAAGTGACGAACGGCATCGACCACGCCAACGATCTCCCAGTCGACGCCGAGCACGTGCACGCGTTCGCCGACCGGGTCCGAGTCGGAAAACAATTCGCGCGCAACACGCGCGTTGATGACTGCCACTGACGGCGCATCGGGCGTATTGTCCGCAGTGCCGAGAACGCGTCCGCGCTGCAACGTGACACCCATCGCATCGAAATAGCTGCCGCTGACCCAGTTCATCCCGACCAGATAGTCGTCGCGCGGCTCACCGGCGCGGCTGGCCATCTCGGTCTGACCGCGCCCGCTCAGCGGCAGCGCCGCTGCAGAGCCGACCGCCTCAACGCCGGGAATGGCAGCGATCCTCTCGGACAGCGACTCGACGAAACGCGCACGATCGGCATCTTGCGGGTATTTCGCTGCCGGCAGCGACAGATCGAAGGCCAGAATGCGGTCGGAATTGAATCCGGGATCAACTTCCAGGAGCTGGACAAAACTGCGAAGGAACAACCCAGCGCCGACCAGCAGCACCAAGGTGAATGCGAACTGCGCGACCAGCAGGGATCTCTGTGCCCTCATCCGGGTGCCTGACACGGCGCCACGCTCGCCGTCCTTCAGCGCAGTCACCAGTCGGAGCGAGCCCGCACGCAGTGCCGGCAGCAGACCGAACAGCAATCCACAGCCAGCCGCCACCGCGATAGAGAAGAACAGCACGGGCAGGTCAACCGAGGGCAGCATCATATGCGGCAGCGATCCTGCGACCAGCACGCCGATCGCCTGAACGCCCGCGAACGCCAGCAACAGACCCAGCAGGCAACCGACAGCCGCCAGCAACAGGCTCTCCGAGAGCACCTGTCGAATCACTCGACTCCGGCTCGCTCCGAGCGCGGCACGTACGGCCATCTCACGCCCACGCAACTGCCCACGTGCAAGCAGCAGATTCGACACGTTGACGCAGGCGATCAACAGGACAAAGGCGACCGCGCCGAGAAGTACCATCAGCGTCGGCCGCAGTGGCGCGGCAAACATCTCGCGCATTGGATCGATGCCTACGCTCCATTCCTGCTTCCAGATGGGGTACTCGGCATTCAGCCGCTGCTTGATGGATGCCAGCTCGGCCTGCGCTTCGCTTGCGCTGACGCCCGGCGCCAGGCGTCCAAACACCGCGCTCCAGTGTCCGGCACGGCGCCAGGCGTCCGGTTCTCCGTCGATGACCACCGGAACCAGGAACTGCGCCTCGTCGAACATCAAGGCGTTGGGCGGCAGCACACCGATCACCACGTGCGATTCCTGGTCCATGCTCACCGTCTTGCCGATGATGTCCCGGTCGCCGCCGAAGCGGCGCTGCCAGAACCCGTGGGCAAGCACCACGATTCGGTTTTCCGCACCGGGAGTATCCTCGCCGACGGCGAAGCCACGCCCCAGAGCAGGATCGATTCCGAACACCGGAAGAAACTCCGACGATACGCGCAGCCCAGCGACATCCTCGGGATCCTGTGCGCCTGTGAAATTGATCCGTGTTTGCTGTGCAATCGCCAAGTGCGCGAAGCCCGTCGAGTTCGCCTTCCAATCCTTGAACGCACCACCCGACACGGAGTTGCGCGCGCCCGGCGCCGGCATTTCGTAGACCTGGACGACTTCGTGCGGGTTCGGATACGGCAGCGGCGCCAGCAGCACCGCATGGACAATGCTGAAGATGGCCGTGGTCGCCCCGATGCCAAGCGCAAGAGTCAGCACCACCGCAGCGGTGAACCCGGGCTTGGCGGCCAGCTGGCGCAGCGCGAGGCGGAAATCACTCATGCGACTGCACTCGCAGCGATCGATCCAGTTCACTCATAACGCAGTGCCACCAGTGGATCGGTACGCGCGGCGCGGCGCGCCGGAAAGTAGCCGGCGGCGAGTACCACCAGCGCAAGACAAAGGGCGGCACTGAACAGCACCACCGGATCATGGCCATCGACGCCGAAAAGAAGCGCACCGGAGGCCCGTCCGGCAAGCACTGCCACGATCAGGCCGACAGTGCCGCCGACCAGTGCCATCCATGCGACCCGCCGCATGACCATCGTGCGCAGCTTGCCGGGCTGCGCGCCGAGGGCGAGCCGCAGGCCGATCTCTCTGGTCTGCTGGGTCACCGTGTAGGTGAGCACGCCGTACAGACCGAGTGCTGCAAGCAAGGTGGCGAGGATTGCGAAGGCGGCCGAGAGAATGCCTACGAAGCGGTCCAGCATCACGTTCTCGCGCACCTGGTCGGGCATCGTCCGCAGGTTGTCGACCGGCAGGTTCGGATCCAGCGCGCGGATCGCTTCGGGTACTGATCTCAAGAGTGTCGCCGGGTCGCCGTCACTGCGCACGTAGAAATTCATGAATCCCAGATTGGGGTCCTGGGTCCGCGGAGTGAAGTACTGCGGGACGACGGTATCCTTGACGCCGCTGTACTTGGCGTCGGCCACCATGCCCACGATCTCGATGTCGAGTTCGCTGGTGCTTCCGATACCCATGCGCTTGCCGACCACCTCCTCGCCGAGCCCGAAGCGCTCCGCGAACGCCCGGTTGACGATGACGACGCGTGGTGCATCGGCGTGATCGGCGGCGCCGAACTCGCGGCCGGCCAGCAGCGGCATCCCCATCGCTCGGAAGTACCCTTGGCCAATTCGATTGGTGCTCGCGTTGGTGTTCACGCCGGGCGGCGCGTCGAATCCCTCCACCGAAACGTTGTTGGTCCAGTTGCTACCCGACAGCAGTGGCACCATCGAGGATGTGACGGAACGTGATCCCGGCAGACCTGCGAGGGTCTCTTCGATCTGGTCAAAGAGTTGTGCCGAACGCTCATGCGGATAGCCGTTGAGTTCGGGCGACACCGAAAAGGTGATCAGCGTTTCCACGTCGATACCGAGGTCGATGCGGCTGATGTTGGCCAGGCTCTGGGTGAACAGGCCGGCAAGCGCCAGCAGCGCCATCGAGAAAGCAACCTGCACCGTCGCCATGGCATTGCGGAAGCGCTTCGCCGCCTTGCTGCCGGTGGCCTTTCCAGTCTGCGCACGAAGGGCATCGATGGGCTGCGCGCGAGCCAGGCTGAGCACCGGCAGCAGCCCGAAGAAGAGTGCCGAGGCCAGCGCCACCAGGAAGGAGAATCCGATCAGACCGGCGTCGAGGCCGAAGCCAACCATGCCCGCGGCAAAATCCGGCAGCATCAGGGCCATACCGAACTGGGTAAAGAGCGCGATCGGCAGGCTGGCAGCGCCGGCCAGCAGGGCAAGCAGCAATGCCTCGACCATCAGCTGGCCGGCCAACCGCGCGCGGCTGGCGCCGATCGAGGCGCGCAGCGCCATCTCGCCAGCGCGGGCGGCGCCGTGGATGAGCAGCAGGTTGGCGATGTTCACGCAGGCGATCAGCAGCACGAGCGCCGTCACGCAAAGCAGCAGCAGCATGGGCGCACCGGTCTGCTCGGGCAGGTTGCTCTGACCGCGCGCGCCGGGCGCGAGCAGCACCTCGCGCTGCAGGAAGCGCGCCATCCCTTCTTCGCTCATGCCGGTCTGCAGCGGCGCCTCGACGTCGGCGAGAATGCCCTGGTAAATCCCGTTCAGCGCCGCCACCGCCTGCGCTTCGCTTACGCCGTCTGCAAGCCGGGCGAAAACATAGACCCAGTAGGACCTGCGGTTGTCGTGGTTGGGCAGGCTTTCCGCCTGCGGCAGCCAGCGGAAGCTGATCGGCATGAAGACGTCGACCCGGGGGCCGATGGTCGTGCCGGTAAAATCGCGCGGCGCGACGCCGACAATTGTCAGCGACTTGCCGTTGACCACCAGCCGTCGGCCGAGCACCTCGGGATCCTCGCCGAGGCTGTTGCGCCAGTAGGCATGCGCGAGCACCACCGCCTCGGCCTCGCCGTCGACGCGGTCGTCGCCGCGGTCGAGCAGTCGGCCCAAGGTCGGCTTCAGGCCAAGCACACCGAAATAGCTGCCAGACACCAGCGCGCCCTGACCGCTGGTAGTGCCGCCCTCATGGGCGAGATTCACGCCGACCAGCCGATGTGCGGCGACCCCGGTGAACACATCCTGTTCGCGCTCGAGGTCGCGAAACATCGGGAAGCTGAAGGTGTGGTCGCTGTTTCCCGTGCTGTTGTTGGACTGGGAACCGGGCTTGGGACCCGGCGCCATCAGATTCACCAGGCGCTCGGGCTCGAACACCGGAAGCGGCTTCAGCAACAGGTTTCCGTAGAGCCCGAAAATGGCGGTGTTGGCACCGATGCCGAGCCCCAACGTCAGCACCGCCACCGTGGTGAACAGCGGCCGTGCCAGCAAGCCGCGCAGGCTGTAGCGAAGGTCGGCAAGGAAGCGATCTAACATTTCGAAGTCCTCAGCTGCTGCGCAGCGAAGTCACGGGATCGAGTCGCCCTGCCCGCCAGGCAGGAATCAGGCTGGCAATCAGGGCCGCCGACACCAGAGCGCCGACCACGGCGGCGTACACACCAGGGTCCAGGGGCGCCACGCCGTACAGATGCGCCGCCAGGGCACGCGCGAGCAGGAAGGCGCCGAACAGGCCGACTACGACGCCGAGCGCCACCATGCGCATGCCCTGCCCGAGGACCAACGCCAGGATGCGCGACGGCGCCGCGCCCAGCGACAGACGGATGCCGAACTCGTGGCGCCGCTGCGCCACCGAATAGGTGGTCACGCCGTATAGACCGACCACCGCCAGCAGCAGCGCAACAGCGCTGAACACGCCCATCAGCGTCATGTTGAAGCGGCGCATCTGGGTGGTGCCAGCCACCATCTGGTCCATGCTGCGCACTTCGAACAGGGGAATGTTCGGGTCGAGCTCGCGGATGGCCTGACGCAGTTGCTCGGCGTACGCGAGCGGTTCGCCGCGCACGCGCAGGGCCAGGTAGTACTGGCGCTGCACCGCATTGCTGTGAGCGATGTAGACCTCGGTTGGAACGTCGCGATCGAGTCCCCACAGGCGCGCATCATTGACCACGCCGACGATGGTCAGCGGGTCTTCGCCAAGGAAGAATCCAAGCTGTTGCCCGATTGGATCCACATCGGGCAGGAAACGGCGCACGAAAGCATCGTTCACCAGCACGCTGTTGGGCAAAGCGCCCGGTCGCTTGTCGGCATCGATCAGACCGCGGCCGCGCAGCACCTTCATGCCGACGGCATCGAAGAAGTCGGGATTGACGAATCGCCAGCTGGCATACGGCTGCGGCTGTCCGTCGGCCACTTCACGACCGACGACGCTGATGTTGCCACTCATGTTGTCCACGCCGGAGAGCGGCAGTGCGTCGCTGATGCCGACCTCTTCGACACCGGGGATGGCGCGCAGGCGCTCGACGATGGCGTCGAGCGCCGGCGCCACCGTCTGCGTATGTCGCACGTAGGCGTCCATCATCGCCTCGCCGGGTATCGTGCTGGCACCCTGCACCACGATTGCCGCCGTGAGCACGTGGGCGGGTTCGACCCCGGTCTCGACCTTGCCGAGTTGACGCAGGCTCTCGATCAGCAGCCCGGCACCCACCAGCAACGTCAGCGACAGCGCCACTTCGCCAGCGACCAGCAGAGACCGCGCGCGGGCACGCTCGCGACCGCCGCTGCCGCCTCGTCCCTCTTCCTGCAGCGCACTGCCGGGCGCAGCGCGGCTGGCACGAAGGCCCGGCCACAGGGCGAACAGCGCGACGGTCAGGAATGCCGCGCCGAGTGCCACCAGAGTCACCCGCAAGCCGACGCCGGCCGCGGCATGAGACGGCATCACGTCCGGTGCCAGCGACAACAGCGCGGGCACCGCAAACGCCGCCAGCGCCAGACCCATCACGCCACCGAGCAGGGCAATCACCGCTGCCTCGGCAAGCACCAGTCGCACCAGCGCGGCGCGACCGGCGCCGATGGCGGCGCGCACTGCAAGTTCGCGCTGGCGGCGGCTGCCGCGTGCGAGGAGCATGTTGGCAAGGTTGGCACAGGCGATAAGCAGCACCAGCACCGATGCACCCATGAGCAGCAGCAGCGGCTCGCGAACACGGCTGTTGAGCAGCTCCGGCAGCGCGGTCAATCGCGCGCCAAGCCCGCCATTCTCGTTGGGGTATTCCTCGCCCAGTCGTTCGTTGATGGACGCCAGTACGGTCGACGCCTGTCCGAGGCTGGCCTCGGGCGCGAGTCGACCCAACACCATCAAGTAGTTGCTGCCGCGGTTGCCGATCGCGGGATCAAGGTGGGTGGGCAGGTAAATCTGGGTATCGCCCGGATAGCGCATCGCCTTCGGCGCGACTGCCACCACCCGATACGCCTCGCCATTGAGGATGAGGTCGCGCCCGAGCACATCGGGGTCGGCACCGAAGCGACGCTGCCACAGTCCGTGACTGAGCACCACGACGCGCTCACGGTTGGCCTCCTCCTCTTCACCGAACCAACGGCCGATGCCTGGCGCCAGTCCCAGCACCTGCCAGAATCCGGGCGTCACGCGGTAGGCCGCCAGGCGTTCGGCCTCACCGTCGCCGGTGAGATTGACCGTGGCCTGGGTGAAGGCGCCCATCGCCGAAAACACTTCGCGACTGCCCTCGGTCCAGTCCCACAGCACGGCGTTCGATACCGGACCACCGAAGTCGCCCTGGGTCCGGTTGATGCGAACGATGCTGTCAGCCTGCGGGTAGGGAAGCGGCGTCAGCAGCGTGCCCTGGACGACCGAAAAAATGGCCGACACGCTGCCGATGCCGAGCGCCAACGTCAGCACGCAGACCGCGAGAAAGCCGGGCTGCCGCAGCAGCGAGCGCAGCGCCAGGCGCAGATCGGAGGCGATGCCGAACATGAGGACTTGCTCAGCCGTTGACGGCGCGGGCGCGGGCGATCTGCGCGTCGAGGCGGTCCTCCTCCTCGCGGCGCAGACGGTGCAGGGTTTCCTCGTCGACGATCTGGCCGTCGAACATGAACACCTTGCGCTGAGCAAAGTCGGCATAGCGCGGATCGTGCGTGACCATGCAGATGGTGGAGCCGGCGCGATGCAGCTCGTCGAGCAGTGCCATCACCGCCTCGCCGTTGCGCGAGTCGAGGTTTCCGGTCGGTTCGTCGGCGAGCAGAATGGACGGCTTGCCGACCAGGGCGCGGGCCACTGCCACGCGCTGCTGCTGACCGCCGGAGAGCTGGCTCGGGTAGTGCTTCAGTCGGTGCGCCATGCCCACCCGCTCAAGCGCCTCCATCACCCGCTCGCGGCGCTCGGCCTTGGACACGCCGTCGCGATAGGTGAGCGGCAGCTCGACGTTCTCGAACACGGTGAGGTCGCCGATCAGGTTGAAGGCCTGGAAGATGAAGCCGATCTCGCGGTTGCGGATGCGCG
>CAZGKE010000076.1:0-15889 GCA_964526035.1 uncultured Gammaproteobacteria bacterium
CAGCCGCGTCCCAGGCGCTGGTTGAACGAATGACAGGGCTCGTCATCGGACCCCCAGCCAGGACTGCAGGGCCATCTTGATGGCTACTTCCACCGCGACTGCCAACTGCCACGCAGAGCGGCTGGCGCCCTGGTATCAGGCACGGGACGCCTCGAAGATCCCCTGGATCGAGGCGTCCATTGCCTCATCGAACCCGGCTTCACTCTGCTGCGCGGTAAGCCCCTCGACCAGCGCACGCGAGAAGCTCGCGATCATGCCGTGCTGGCGCGCGAGGCGACGATTGGCTTCCTCACGGCTGTAGCCGCCGGAGAGCGCGACCACCCGCAGCACATTCTTGTGCTGGATGCAGTCGGCGTAGAGGTTGTCCTGCTCGGGCAGCGTGAGCTTCAGCATCACGCGCTCACCGGCGCCGAGCTTGGTCAGTTGCTGCATGATCGCGGCCTTGAGCAATGACTCGGCCTTGCCCTTTTCCGGGCACTTGATGTCCACTTCCGGCTCAATGATGGGCACGAGACCCGCGGCAAGGATCTGCCTGCCGATCTCGAACTGCTGTGCGACGATCCGCTCGATACCACCCGCATTGGCGTGCTTGACCACCGAGCGCATCTTGGTGCCGAAGATCCGCTTGCCCACTGCCTTCTCGAGCAGCGCACCCAGCTGCGGCATCGGCTTCATCAGCTGGACACCGTCAGCCTCGTCCGCCAGGCCCTTGTCCACCTTGAGGATCGGTACAACGCGTTTCACGTTCCAGAGGTAGTCCGGGGTCGACATCCCCTGGATGTCGCGGTCCATCGTTCCCTCGAACAGGATCGCGGCCAGAATCCGGTCGCCGTTGAAGGCGGGTGTCACGATGATCCGCGTGCGCATCTGGTGCACCAGCGCGAACATCTGCTCTTCGCTCGACCAGGCGTCGTTCTTGAGCCCGTACAGGTTGAGCGCTTTCGGAGTGCTGCCACCGCTCTGGTCCAGAGCTGCGATGAATCCCTGCTGGGTGGCCATTTTCCGGGTCTGCTGTTCGATACGATTCATGTCGGGCCTCGTGACTGGTGGGTGCCCGGGCGGTTCCGGGAGGAACTGTGATTGTAAAGGATGCACAAGCGGAGGTGGGCCTCCCCGTTCGGCGCAGGAATCCGGAATCCCGCGGGTCCAGGCATGGGTATTCGTGATCCCGGAAAACTCCAGTTGTGTCTTTTCTCGTCCTCGGAATATAGGCTTGGTTGCGGCGTTTGCGGCGCAACTTGTAACTTACCGACAAGTCCTTCGAAGGGGTGCAGGGCGATGGCGTGGATTCTTCTCACCGTGGCGGGCGTACTCGAGATCGGCTGGGCCGTTGGCCTGAAGTACACGGTCGGCTTCACCCGCCTGGGGCCCAGCATCCTGACGATCATGGCGATGATCGGCAGCTTCGCCTGCCTGGCCCAGGCGCTGCGCACGATTCCGCTGGGCACCGCCTATGCGGTCTGGACCGGGATCGGGGCGGTAGGCACTGCGATCCTGGGCATCCTGCTGTTCGGCGAGAACGCGGGACTGCTGCGCCTGCTGTGTATCGGGCTGATCGTGATCGGGATCGTCGGGCTCAAGCTCGCGACCCCCGGGTGAGGCGCCCATGTCCCGGCAGGTGCTGGCCGGCTGCCTGCCGCACCGACCCTGAAGCCGGCAAATCGCCCCTGTGACGCAGCGGAGCTTCAACACGTCGCGCTGACGATTGCCATCCGGATGCCTTGGATCCAGCGGTTCCTGCACGATGTGCCTGGGGCCGCGCCGAAACGCCGGATCAGCGTTTCGCCCCCAGCAGGCCGGCATGCTCCGGCGCTCGCAGCTGTTGTGCAGACACACCAAGAAGCGTTACCGTAGCCCGGCGCCAGCCGAATCCGTAGCTTTTGTGCCACATTTCTCTGCCGGAGATCGCATATGAAACCCACGAGTTGCAGCCAACGAACTGCGCCGAGACTGCTGATCGGCATTCTGGTAGCCGGCTTCTCGACGGAAGGCTGGACACAGATCGAGGAAGTACTCGTCACGGTGCGCAAGCGGGAGGAAAACCTGCAGAACGTGCCTGTGGCCGTCAGCACCTTAAGCCAGCAGCAGATCCAGAACCTGAACATCACCGATGTCGCGGACGTCACCCGGTACAACCCCAGCGTGATCTTCGACCAGGGCTTCTCGGCCCAGGACACGCGGATCACCATTCGTGGCATCGCCCCGACGCGCGGCCGTCAGAACGTTGCCGTGCTGGTTGACGACATCGATATCGCCAACCAGGCCAATCTGACCAATGGCAGCGGCCTGCTGATCAATCCCCGGCTGTTCGACCTCGAACGCATCGAAGTAGTCAAGGGTCCACAGAATGCCCTCTACGGACGCACCGCCTTCGCCGGTGCCATCAACTACATCACCAGGAAGCCAGGTGACTCCCTCGAGAGCTCGGTGGGCACCGACATCGGCAGCAACGGCCAGTTCGAGGTTCGCGGCGCCCTCAGCGGACCACTGATCGCCAATACCCTCTTCGGCGGGATCAACGCGGCCAGCTGGAACCACGACGGCTTCCACAACAACAGCGTTACCGGTGGCCAGGTCGGCGATGAGGAAGGCACGGGCATTTCCGGCACGCTGGTCTGGAACGCCACCGAGTCCATCAGGGTCACTTACCGGACCGAACTCATCAACGATGAGTTCGGTCAGGCACCCTATACGTCCCTGGCTCCAGATACGCCGGTACCGATTCCGGCTTCGGCGCTTGGCACCGTGATTTCGCCGGCTCTGCCCACCATCAACGCAGTACGCCGCATCCCGAACGGCGACGAACTACGGGTGACTTTGTCCGAAGACCCGCGGACGGGCAGCGACTACCCCGGCGTCGAGCGCGACATATGGCGCAACTCCCTGACAATTGACTTTGACATGGGACCAGTACTGCTGAAATCCCTGAGTCACTACGCCGACAGCGAAGTGTTCAGCTTCGAGGATGCCCGCCGCGAAGGCAGCTCATCGACTGGCTTCGTTGCTGCCGAATTCTGGCTGGAAGACAAGACCACACTGTTCAGCCAGGAACTTCGCTTGCAGTCAAACACGGACGGTCCTGTTGCGTGGACAGTGGGTGGGCTCTACTGGAAGGAAGACAACGACTTTTTTGACGGTGGATTCAACTGCGTGCAGACGCCCGGATTCATACCGCCAGCCACCGTCGTGCCGGGCCGCCCCTGCGGGCCGGATATCCTGGTCGTCGTGCCCGACAATGCCGCACGTTTCATCGACCCGTGGAACCGCGACACACGCCACTGGTCCGTTTATGGCCTGGTCGAGTGGGAGTTTCTGCCGGACTGGAAGCTGAGCGCCGAAGCGCGTTACACCGACGAGAAACTCGAGCTCACCGGCCCGAATCGTCCCAACAGTACCTTCTTCCGGGCGTTCAACGTCAGCAACCCGCTACCACCCCCGCCAGGTGGCTTCCCGCCGGTACTGCGCGCCGCAGACGGCTCCATCTCAGCGACCGAGACGGACTCATACTTCCTGCCCAAGGCCACCCTGCAGTGGCAGCCCACCGACACCCAGATGTACTATTTTTCCTGGGCCGAGGCAGCGAAACCCTCCGGCATTTCCACCGTGGCGGCACTCCAGGGCTTCAACCCGGAACCTAACCGCTTCGAGCGGGAGGAGCTCACGGTTTGGGAGCTTGGCGCCAAGACCACCTGGCTGGATAACCGCATGGTCGTGAACGCCGCGCTCTTCTTCCAGGACTTCACTGACAAGCAGACCACGAGCCAGTTTGTAACGGACAGTGGGCTGCTGCTGACCCGGCCGGTGAACGCCTCCGCAGCGGAGATCAAGGGCCTGGAACTGGACGTGGTCTGGAGAGTATTGGATGAACTCAGTCTCCGGGCATCGTGGACCTGGCTCGACACCGAGTACACCGACTTCACCCAGCTACAGAGTGGAGCGGCCCGTATCGCCGATGCGGGTAACTGCACGCCGGTGGCACTCGACCCGGTACCGAACCCACCCACCAATCCGACTACCTGCCAGATCACGCTCTCGGGAAACGAGCTTGAGTTTGCCCCGTCGAATGCGGCCATTGCCGGCTTTGACCTGGAGATGCCGCTCGTCGGCGGCACGAACTGGTTCCTGGAAGGTGACCTCATTTACCAGGGCTCGCGTTTTCTGAATGATTCGAACTCGATAGAGCTTGACTCCTACACTGAGGTGGGCTTTCGGCTGGGTATCCGCAACGATCGCTGGGACGTGATTGCCTACGCAGAAAACGCCTTCGATGACGACACCATCAGAAGCTCCTTCGCCAATACGTTCAATGCCGGGATCACCTTCATCCCGGCACCGGCACCAGCAACGTTTGTGCTGCCGCTGAACCAGACCCCGATCCTTCCGGACGGACGTCAGGTAGGCCTGCGCATCAACTACCGCTTTAAAGGCGACTTCTGAAGCGGCGAACCTTGCCAGCCCAGGCCACCAACAGCTTGGTCTGAGAGGCCGCAATGTCCTTCAGCGGGACCGAGGTGGGGATGAGGCCCGGCAGGTTGTCCGCGCGACGATCGGCCGCAGTTCTCCTGCTGGGATTCCAGGCGTTTGCCGCAATGGCAGACTCTGTGAGTACCGCAGCGCCGATCGTAACGATCGCCCAAGGTAGTTTGCGCGGTACTGCCGAGGGCAGCCTGCACGTGTTCCGGGGGATCCCTTTCGCGTCGCCACCGGTTGGTGAGCGGCGATGGCGACCGCCGCTGCCCGCTCCGGCCTGGGCCGGTATCCGCGATGCCACGCGCTTCGGTGCAGTCTGCCCGCAGATACTTCGCGCAGGCTACTCACTCGAGAGTCTTGGTGCGCGGCTGATGTCGGAAGACTGCCTGCAGGCAAACGTCTGGGCACCTCGCACCGAACGTGAGGCGCGTCTCCCGGTCATGATCTGGATCCTGCCAGGCAGTTTCACGATGGGCGATGGCGGTATGGAGCGCTATGACGGATCAGTCCTGGCGGGCGATGGCGTCGTTGTTGTGACTTTCAACTATCGGCTTGGCCTGTTTGGCCTGTTCGCGCATCCGGCGCTTAGTCGCGGGCAGCCCGACGAACCGCTTGGCAACTATCACCTGATGGACCAGATCGCTGCACTGCGCTGGGTGCGTGAGAACATCGCCGCCTTCGGCGGCGACCCGGCCAACGTGACCATCTTCGGTATGTCCGCGGGCGGGGTATCGGTGAACTACCACCTTGCAAGCCCCGCCAGCGCGGGCTTGTTCGACAAGGCCATTTCGCAGAGCTCGGGAATTCGCGTTATGCGGGATCGTCGGCTGCGCGAAGATCTGCCAGGCGTACCTGCCCTCGAGACGGAGGGACGGCAGATCGCCGGGAAGCTCGGTATCCACGCGACTGACCAGACTGCAGCTAAGCAGCTGCGCGCGTTATCCATGCAGCAGCTGCTCGAGTTCCAGCGCAACAATCCGATCGGTGTCGGTGGCTCGCTGAATCCTGTCATCGACGGTCGTATCGTGGAGCGCAGCGTCGGCGAGGTGTTCCGCGCTGGCGGGCAGCACAGGGTGCCCTATCTGACCGGTGCGACAAGCTGGGAGGGCAGTTTGCTCGACTGGGCCCGGACTGCCGACCCGGTGCTCGGGATCCTCGGCATCTCGCGCGCGCAGGCCGATGCACTCTACGCCGAGGGCAATGACCGACAACTCAACAACAAGCTCTACGCCGATTTCTTCTTCGGCTCGCAACGCTATCTTGCGAAGCAGCATGCACTTGCGGGACAACCGACCTATGTCTATCACTTCGCACGCGTGCTCGAGGCCCACGAGGGCGACTACTACGGTGCGGCACATGGCGCCGAGACTCGCTATGTGTTCGGGACGCTTGACGGACTGAGACAGCTCGCCGACCAGAGACAACCGGGGGTGTTTGGCTATCGCGTCGGCGATGCGGATCGGGCCTATGCCGGGCTGGTGCGCAGCTACTGGGTGCAGTTCGCGCGCAGCGGTGACCCGAATGGCGACGGCCGTCCGGGCTGGCCGGCAAACACACCCGGTAACGATTTGCTACTCGAGTTTGGCCAACAGACTTCGAGCGTACGCCGGGATTTTCGCCGCGAACGCCAGCAGTTCTGGGAGCGGCATTTCGAGGGCGGCGGGCTCTGATCGTTGCAGGTGTTTCCCGTTAGGCTGGTGGTTGGTCCAGGAACCGGGCTTTGGCCGATGGCCTAGCGCATGGACCAGCCGAGTGGCAACGGGCTGCGCAGCAGGTCCCTGCCAGCACTGATGCTCCGGCCTGCCGGCGGAATTGCCGAAACCGCCGGAGATATGCCCGTCGTATTGGCTTCAGCAGCGTCACGCCGAATAGCCAGCCCTGCGACGCCGGCCGCAATGAAGTTGATCACTGCTCTGAGTTTCTGCTCATCGCCAAAGGTGAGATTCTGGATCATCACAAACACTCTCCCTGTGTCACCCGGCCCAGGTCCACCGGGCATCACGACTATAGGAAGTGAATGTTGCACTTGCCTCTCACGTCGGTAACAGCGTGTAACTGTTTGTAACACCAAGGCGGCGCACCAGGCCGCAGCATCGGGAGTATCCCCGGTCGTTTCGAGGCTTGCGGTGGCATCTGCCACCTTCGAATTCGCCCTGGAACGGTCCTGCCGCTTTGCGGTCGCGCCCCGGTCAGGGGCAGATGATCGCCTGGGGCCTACTCCACCCGCCGCTCGTGCTTCACCCAGTCCACTTCCATGGTCCACGCCGGCGACGTCATGGGCGAGGCGTTGATCTTGGCGAAGTTGAGGATCGCGAATAACGGCTCGGGGAACTGGTCGCCCTGCCCGACGCTGCGATAGATCTCGGCGCCGTCCAGCAGGAACACGAGATCGCTGCCGTCCCACTCCACCCCGTACTCGTGCCATTCGGCCAGCGTGGCCGCCTGCACGTGCATGAGTTGCTGCCAGTCACCACCCCCGCACTCACCCGTGCTCTTCATGCCGCGCACGGCGTAGTGATCGGGGCCACCGTCGCTGTGGTGCTCGAACACATCAATTTCGCCGGAGCCGGTGAGCGGCCAGCACACGTCCTCATCGGCCTCTTCCACCGGCGGCTCATTGTTGCGGGCGCCGAGCAGCCACCAGGCGGGGAACATGCCGGCCTGGCCGCTCCCCTCCACGCGCAGCCGCGCAGTCCAGCGTCCCTGCACGAACTCGCGACGGTTCTTCGACACAATGCGGCCGGCGACGTAGGGCGTGGGCGGGTGAAGCTTGCCGAACTTGTCGAGAGAAGCGCAGTCGATGGGGGCGCCAAGATCCACCACGCGCAGCTTGAGGGTGCCATCGCTGACCTCGCGGGTGCCATACTGCCCGTCGCGCACGTAGCACTGGTGTTCGTCGTTTACCCAGATGGTCTGGTCCTGCCAGTGGTCCGGTTCGAACCGATCGAAGTCGTCGAAGAAGTCGGTTTCCCACTGAGCGTCGGCGGCCGTGGTCGCAGGTGAAGCGGCATCGGTCGCCTCGCGGTCCGCTGCCGGGCAGCCGGCGAGCAGGCAGGCAGCGACGAGTAGCAGACTCAGGCGCACGGGAAACGTCCGTCGAACCGTCTTGTCGAACGCGACCGCCAGCTGCGGGTGGCGCCTCGGGAGGATCCTGCCGATCGTGTACCCGTCGTGGATCATGGCACGTTGCTCCGGAAGTTGAGTTCCGGGTGGTGCGTCCATACTGCAGTGTTAGTGCCGGTCAGGATTCGCACTCCAGCATGGAGACACCGCCCATGCCAAGAGTACGAAAGAATACCCTTACACACCAGGCGTCGGCGGATCGGCCGACCTGCCTACTAGCACCACTACCCCCCCGGACTTGCGGTGCCCCAGGCAGCAGCCGCGCTTGCGAGCGCGCCAGCCCCACGTCACACGGCTGCGGCACGGCGGGTCCAGCGCGTCAGGACGGCGCCCAGTTCCTCCAGCGTGTAGGGCTTGCTCAGGAAGTCGTCCATGCCAGCCTGGAGGCACGCCTCCCGGGCTTCCGCGGACGCGTGGGCCGTGAGGCCGATGACCGGCACCCGCGGCTTGCCCTGCCCGGCCAACCGGATGCACCGGGTAGCTTCGAAACCGTCCATGCCCGGCATCTGGCAATCCATCAGCACGACGTCGAAATGCTCGGTGGACAGCTTCGCGATTGCACTCCGCCCGTCGGCCACCAGGCTGGCCTGGTAGCCGAGCCTGGCCAGCATGCCCTCGGCCACCAGCTGGTTGACCGGATTGTCCTCGACGACGAGGACGCGCCCCGGCAACCCGGTGGTTTCTCTCCGGCGCTTATCGGCGGCCACCGGCGGAGCCACCTGCGCCGCGTCCGGCTTCGCCAGCGTCTCAAGCATGGCCTGCCGAAGCATCTTCAGGGACACTGGTTTTGCCAGCCACACATCGCGTTGCCGCGCGGGACTGCCACCGTTGAGCACACCCGGCTGCCGGCTCAACAGCACGCGCACGATCCGCGGGTCTTCGCTCAGCGGCAGGTTGCCGAGCTGCGGGCCAAACTTCGTCAGCCGGTCGGCATCCAGCACCAGCACGTCGTGGTCGGTCTGGCGGGCCAGCAGGTTCTCGAGGTCCACACTCGAGTCGACGGGAACCGTGCCGGCGCCTTCCGCAAGAAGCCGCAGCGAGATCGCCTCCTGGAGCGAGCGCGCCGGTGTCGCAACCACGATGCGCAGGCCGGCAAGCGGGGAACTGGCCTCGGCAAGCGGTGCGTCGTCGGCCACCACCAGGGGTATTTCGCACCAGAACGTGGAACCCACGCTCGGCTGACTGGTGACGCCAATCGAGCCGCCCATGAGCTCCACCAGCTGCTTGCAGATCGAGAGCCCGAGGCCCGTGCCGCCGAAGCGCCGGGTGGTGGACTCGTCCGCCTGGCTGAAGGGGTCGAAGACCCGGGCGAGGACGGCCTCGTCCATGCCCATGCCGGTGTCGGTCACCTCGAGACGCACGACGGCCCGACCGCCCGAGACCTGCTTCGTCGAAGCGCGGACCAGCACCTCGCCCTCGGCGGTGAACTTGAGCGCGTTGCCCAGGAAGTTGGTCAGCACCTGCCGGATACGGAGCGCGTCGCCGACGAACTGGCGCGGAAGTCCGGGGTCGACGGCCGCCACGAGCTCCACGCCCTTCTTGTTGGCCTGGGGTGCCAGCAGGGCGAGGCACTCGTCGACCAGCTGCTCGATATCGAAGGGCCGGGCCTCGAGCTCCACCCTGCCCGCCTCGATCTTCGACAGGTCAAGGATGTCGTTGATGATCTGCAGCAGGGCCTGGGCAGAGCGGGAGATCGTCTGGGTGTAGTGGCGCTGCTGGCTGCTCAGGTCGGTGCTGGACAGGAGCTCCGTCATGCCCATGACCCCGTTCATGGGCGTGCGGATCTCGTGGCTCATGCGGGCCAGGAAACTGCTCTTGGCCGCGCTGGCATCCGCGAGTTCCCCGTTCCGCTGGTTCAGTTCCGCCGTACGGGCCGCCACCTCGCTGGCCAGGCGCGCGGCGTACTGCTGCTGGTCACGCAGGCGCCGCGTCTGGTACCGGTGCGCGGCCAGCAGCAGCAGCAGGGCCAGGCCCGCGTAGACCGCATAGGCCCACCAGGTGCGCCAGGGCGCGGGCCGCACCGTCAGGGCCAGCCGCAGACCGTCGTCGTTCCAGACCGAGTCGGCCGACGCGGCCCTGACCCGGAACACGTAGCTGCCCGCCGCCAGGTTCGTGTAGCTCACCCGGTGCTCATTGCCAAGCTTCACCCAGTCCGTGTCGAAACCCTCCAGCTGGTAGGCGTACTGGTTGCGGCGCGGGTCAGTGAAATCCAGCGCGGCGAAGGCCAGTGACAAGGTGTTCTCCTGATGGCTCAGCTCGAGCGCGTCCAGTAGCGGGATGGCCACAGCCGACTGCAGCGGCTGGTGCTGTACGTTGATACTGGTCAGCACGACCGGCGGCGGCACAGCAGTTTCCTGCAGTTGCCGCGGGTCGAAGTCGTTGTAGCCCCCGAGTCCTGCAAACAGGAGGCGCCCGCTGGCCGAGCGGAAGGAAGCACCGGAACTGAACTCATCGCCCTGGGCGCCATGGCTGGCGTGAAACGTGCGTATCTCGCCTGTCAACGGATCGAAACGCATCAGGCCATTGTTGCTGGGAAGCCAGAGCATCCCGGCCGTGTCCGGCTCGATGCCGTAGATGACCTCGTTGGTCAGGCCGTCCGCCTGGGAAATGTTCCTGAACCGGACGTCCGGAAGCCTGGCCGACATGTCGGTGACGTGATCGAGTCCGCCACCACCCGTCCCGATCCACAGGGTGCCGTCCTTGTCCACGTGCAGGGCGTAGACCGCGTTCGATGCCAGGCTGCCGCGCTGATCCGGTTCATGCCGGAACTGATGGAGAAGTCCCCGGTTCGGATCGAGCACGAGCAGTCCATCGCCATCGGTTGCCACCCAGATCCGGCCCTGGCGATCTTCGCGGATGGCGGTCGCCCGCGTCCGCTCGAACCAGGGTGACTGGCCCGTGGTGTCCGTGTAGCGCCGGACCGTGCCGGTCTCGGGGTCGTAGACACTGACGCCCCCCTCGAAGGTCCCTATCCAGACGCGGCCGGACTGATCCTCGTGGAGACTCATGATGCCGTCGGAACCGAGTCCGCTCGAACCGCCGGCGCGGAAAGTCGCGCGGCTGCCATCGGCGCCGAGCCGGGTCAGGCCGTTGCTCATCGTGCCAATCCAGAGCTGCCCCTCCCTGTCGTTGAGGAGTGACATCACCCGCGGGTCATCAAAGGCCTGACCCTTCGGCGCCGGGATCACCCGGTCAGTGCCGGCTTCCAGGTGGAACAGTCCGGCACCCATGGTCCCGACCCAGAGCCCGCCGTTGGGGGCGTCGGCAAACGCAGCGACCATGGACGGATCGTCCGCGAGCCAGTCGGGCCTGCGATGCCCCAGCGACCAGCTGCGGGGATTCCAGCGGCTGGCCCCGGCATTCTTCGTCCCGATCCAGAGCAGACCGTTCCGGTCCTCCATGATCGAAAGGACGAAACTGTCGGCAAGGCCGCTGGGGTTGGTGCGGTCGTGGCGGTAGATCTGGAAGGTGCCCGTGCGCCGGTCGAACAGGTTGAGGCCTGAGGCGGTGCCGACCCACAGGCGGTTGTCAGAATCCTCGAAGACCGTCCGGACGTCATTGTCGCTGAGGGAGCCCGGGCTGCGTGCGCTGTGGGCGTAGCTCGTGAAGCGCCCGGTCGAGGGATCCAGCCGCTGCAGGCCTGCATCGAAGCTGGTCAGCCAGACATCGCCCCGGCTGTCCCGGGCCATCGAGAGGAGCTTGTGCAGCCCGCCGATCACCGCGGGCGGCTTGAAGTGCTCGAAGTCGTTGCCATCGCCGAGGTAACGATCGAGCCCGGCGCCGGTGCTGACCCAGATGGAGCCATCCCGGTCCTCCATCAGGGCGTAGAGATTCTGGTTGCTGCTGAGCGACCCGCGGCGTGAGCCGTCGTGGACGAAATGCGTGATCTCGCCGGTAGCGGGGTCCAGCCGGTCAAGGCCCTTGTCGCGGGTTGCCGCCCAGACGCGGCCCCGGCCGTCGACCAGCACGTCATAGACGGAATCACTGGCCAGTGACCGCTTGTCCTTCGGGTCGTGGCGGTAACTCTTGAAGGTGTCAGTACGCCGGTTCCAGACGACGAGGCCGCCTCCCTCGGTGGCAAGCCAGATGTTGCCGGCCTGGTCCTCGTCGAGGGCCGTGATGTAGTCGCTCGCGAGGCCGTCAGCGTTGCTGCGCTCCCGGTAGTAGCGCCGGACCTCGTGGCCGTCGTAGCGATTGAGGCCATTCTCCGTGGCGAGCCAGATGAAGCCCTGGGAGTCCTGCAGGATGTCGTTGACCGACGCCTGGGACAGCCCGTCCTCCGTTTTCAGGTGGGTGAAGACCATCGGCGGCTGCTCGGCCCGCGCCGGCGAGACCACCAGCGCGAGCACCAGCGCCAGCGCGGCTGATCTGAGACTCGTGAGGTGGCGGGCAGTCATCGGGTCTACTCGTGTTCGACCCAGCGGGTGATGGAGCGGATCCCGGTGGTGCCGCTGGTGTAGGTCTGGCCCTCGACCCAGTCCAGCGAGCGGCTCCACATCTTGGCGCGACTCCACAGCCGGCCACTGCTCCAGAGGTCCGTGCGGCTCCACAGCTTGCCGTCGGTCCAGGCGTAGCCGCCGTCCCAGGCGTAGGCGCCGTCCCAGGTGAAGCCCTGGTCGGTAAGGCGCACGCCGTTGGCGTCCTGGAGGTAGAAGTTGCCGGCCTCGTCGACGTTGGCAGGGCCTTCGAAGTGTTGCGTGCCTTTCAGGTCCTTCGCGATGTTGAGGCCCTGGTTGGCGCAGCCGGAGGCCGTGCTGGCCACGGCGGCCGGCGCGTTGACCAGGCCCGCGCCCTGCTGGAACACGGTGTAGGCCGGCGCGCCCGTGCTATCCACGGAGCGTTTCGCCGAGGCCATCAGCCGGCACTTGACCGCGTCCGGGGTGAGAGTCGGGTCCTTCTCCAGCATCAGCGCGACGATGCCGCTGACGATGGCGGTGGCCTGGGAGGTGCCGGACATCTTGAACTGGCGCTCGCTGTTCAGCATGGAATCCGGGTGCAGCAGCGGGATCCAGCCGTCGAAGGGCATGGAACCCGTGATGTGGCCGCCGGGCGCCACCACCTCGGGCTTGACGAAGCCCTCGTAGGTCGGCCCCGTGGACGAGAACGAGGCCAGCCGGTCGTCGGCGCCGTTGGTGGGCGTGTCGCTGTCGCTCATGGCGCCCACGGTGATGATGTAGGGCACGTTGCCCGGCACGCCGATGGTCATGGGGTTCGGGCCGTCGTTGCCGGCGGCGGCCACCACCACGATGCCGGCCTGCCAGGCCTTCATCACCGCCTGGTTCAGCGGGTCATCCCAGTAGTAGGACTGGGGCGTCGCGCTGAAGGACAGGTTCAGGACGCGGATGTTCTGGGCCTTCCGGTTCTTGACGACGTAGTCGATGGCCTTGATGGCATCGATGTAGGTGCTGCTGCCGTCGTAGTGGAAAGCGCGCACAGCGCCGATGTCGGCGGCCGGGGCAATTCCCTCCCAGACCATGTTCGAGGCCAGCCGGTTGCTGCCGATGATGCTGGACACGTGGGTGCCGTGCCCGTTGGGGTCATCGGCCTGGGGGGCGTTGGTGCTGTCGAAGCGGAATTTCGGCGTCTTGCCGAGCAGCGTGTCGGACTCCCACCAGAGGCCGGTGTCCACCACCGCCACGGTCACGCCCTTGCCGGTGATGCCGGCCTTGTGGAGGTCCGGGGCGCCGACCAGCGCCGGGTGGGTGTACTCGGTGAAGTTCAGGAACGAGCGCTGAACTTCCGCCAGGGAGAGCGTGCCGTCCGACGACGTGCTGCGCTGGAATTCTTCGGTGGTGGTGGTTTCGGTGGTGGTGGTTTCGGTCTTGCTCTTGGTCTTGCTCTTGGTCTTGCTCTTGGCCCTGCTCACCGTCACCGCCACGTCCGCGTACAGCCGCAGTCCGCTCTTGCCGCGGAGGGCTTCGGCCTGGGCGGCGGACAACTCCGCACCCACCGCGTTGATCACTTCGAGCTCAGCCACGACCACACCGCCGGCCCGCCGGACGGCGCTGTCCGCCTGCCCCGCATCCCGGGCCTGGACCACATAGCGCTGCGCGGGCTCCTGACCGGCGCTGGCCAGCAGGGAGAGGCTGAGCGCCAGGCTCGCGGCGATGACCTTGTTCAACGTTGTGACTGACATCTGCGTACCCTCGAAACTGACGGACCGTTGGGGCCCGTTTCATGGGAGCCATTCCATCAGCTTCGGCGACCGGGCTCGCCCGCTGGCGATGCCTGGCAGGCGCGGGAAAACGTGAAGTGGTGCACATAAGCAAGGTGTCAAATGCCGGCGGCGGCGACCCTGCCCGCCTTCGCCAGGTAGCGCTCGAACTCGGCCACGGAGAGCGGCTGGCAGAGGTGGAAGCCCTGGGCCTGGTCACAGCCCCGGGCCCGGGCGAGCGCCAGCTCCTCGGTGGTCTCGATGCCCTTGGCGATGACGCAGGCGTTCCGGACCCGGGCGATGGAGGACGTCAGGGCGTAGATGCCGGAGTCGTCGCCAGACTGTGACGCCGTTCCCAGTCGGGTGTGGTCCATCTTGAAGCCGTCGATGCGCAGGCGCCGGAGCGTGCCCAGGCTTGCCCGCCCGGCGCCGAAGTCGTCCACGATGAGGCCGATGCCGGCGCTCCGCAGTTCCAGGAGCTGGATGAGCAGTGCCTCGCTGATGTCCAGGCAGTCCTCGCCGATCTCGAGCTCGATCAGGGCGGGATCGAGGCCGAGCGCGGCCACCTGGTCCGTCAGTCGCGGAACGAAGTCCGGCCGGGCCAGCTGGTGGCGCGTCGTGTTGACCGAAACCCGCAGCGGGACCGGCAGTTCCGCCGCCCAGGTAGCTGCCTGCCGGCAGGCCTGATCCAGCGCCCAGTCGCAGAGCTGCAGGTCCTCGCCGGCCGCCGCGGCCATCGTCAACAGCACCTGGGCGGTCAGGAGCCCGCGAAACGGGTGCTGCCAGCGGAGCAGCGCCTCGGCGCCGGCGACCCGGCCGGTGCGGAGGTCAATGCGCGGCTGGTAGTGCAGCTGCAGCTGGCCGGCGGCCAGCGCATGCCGCAGTTCGCCGGCCATATCGGCCTGCACGTCCGCTGACACCGCCGGCGTCGTCGCACATCGCGGCCCCGCATCACCGTGGCGCCGGGCCTCACCCGCCGCATGCACCGCCCGGTCGATCAGGGCCGGCAACAGTGCCGCATCCTCGGGAAAGCGGGCCACCCCGATCCGCGGTACGAGGGCCAGCCCCGCCGCACCACCCGCCGCGGTCGCATCGCAGGCCCCCTGGATGCGCGCGCTTATGGCATCGATGGCACCGCGGGCGTTTACATTGGACACCAGCACGAGGAAATTCAGGCCGTCGGCGCTGGCCACGGGAATCCGGGTGTCGTCGCCGCCGTCGAACCTCACGAGGTGGTCGCTGTCCCGCAGCCGCACGACCATCTCGTCCGCCAGCGCCCGGGTGATCTGGTGGAGCTGCGGGTGCTCCGCCGGCAGCGCCGGCAGCGGATCGAAGGTGACACAGAGGAGCACCAGGCCATGCCCCCGCAGCCGGGCCTGGCTCAGCACGCCCTCGGCGGTCCGTGCAAACAGGTGACGGTTCGGCAGGCCGGTCAGGGCGTCCAGGTAGGCGAGCCGGTACAGTTCCCGGAAGGCGCCAGCGGCCGCCCCGCCGGTCCGGATCCGGATGGCGGCCCGGTCCCGGCCCTCCACACTGATCTGCACGTCAGACTCGCCGTAGGTCAGTTCGGTTGGCACCCGGGTCTTCAGGACCTTGCGCACGCAGACCATGATCTGGTCAGCGAAGGGTGGCGGCAGCACGGTAGCAAGCTCCGCCGTCCGGCCGCCCGCTGCCCCGGACTCGCTGTCGGCCAGGACCGTTCCGTCCCGAGCGACGGAGAGGGTTCTGGCCTGGGCTGGGACCGTGGCGTTGGCCGTCGCCAGCGGGATCTCCTGGGCGGCCTGGTGCGCGGCGAGCCAGCCGCGCACCCGGTGACGCAGCAGTGTCCAGTTGACCGGTTTGATCAGGTAGTCGGTGGCGCCGGCCGTAAAACCCTCGGCAATGGCGTCGTCCGCTTCCTGGCTGGTGACGATGATGATCGGCGGGCAGCGCTCGCCGAGCCCGGCGCAGATCTCCCGGCAGGCCTCGAGGCCCGTCTTGCGGGGCATGACGACATCCAGGAAAATGATCGCGTGAGTTGCGGCCAGGGCCTGCTCCGCAGCGGCCCCACCGTCTTCTACCGCCACGACGTCGAAGCCCGCCTGCCGGAGCGCCAGCTCCATCAGCAGCCGCTGGCCCGGATCGTCGTCCGCGACGAGGGCC
>CAZGKE010000077.1:0-15319 GCA_964526035.1 uncultured Gammaproteobacteria bacterium
TCGGGGCTGAAGACCAAGCGAGTTCGGTAAGGTAATTGCGGAACACCACACTAGAGAGCGGGGAGCAGGGAGCAGGGAAAGGAGGTCTGCTCTTGTAGGAGCCCACCCGTGGGCGACCGTTCCTGAGCCTTGGCATCACCGTCGTGACACTTCAAGCGTCCGAACCGGCGGCATGGGATGCCGCCCTACGAGTTGCTGTTGCGAACTGAGGCCGGACATGCGCCCGAACCTGCAGCGCAGCGCGCAAGCTCTTCCCTGCTCCCTGCTCTCCCATGACTTCCGGCCCCCACCTCTCGATGCCGCAGCGGCGTAGCATGGTCAGCCCCGTGCCTCCTGCGCCGAACGAGTTGCCACGCCCCATGAGGTTTCCCCGAAAACTCCTGCCCGTCGCCATCCTCGCCGTCGCAGTGCTGCTGATGGTGGCGCTTGCCGCGATGCGGCCTGCGCCGCCGGTCGGCGAAGTGGCGCCGCGCGTGCCGCTGGTCGAAATCATCGAAGTCGAAGAGCGCCCGGCTGGATTCGAGGTGCGCAGCCAGGGCACCGTGCAACCGCGTACGCAGACCGCACTGGTCTCCGAAGTGGCGGGGACGGTGCTGGAGGTGTCGCCGCAGTTTGCCGCCGGCGGGTTCTTCCGTCGCGGCGAGCTGATTCTGAAGGTCGATGCGAAGGACTATGAGGTGGCCGTGTCGCGCGCCGAGGCGCAGCTTGCCAATCGCCAGGCGCTGCTGGAACAGGAGAATGCGCGCGCCGAGCAGGCCGCAAGGGACTGGGCTTCGATCGGTCGCGGCACTGCGTCGGCGCTGGTGCTGCGCAAGCCTTTCCTGGCCGAGGCGGAAGCCAACGTGCGCGCCGCCCAGGCCGACCTGCGCGCGACGCAGATCACCCTTGCCCGCACCGAGATTCGCGCGCCCTTCGACGGACTGCTCGTCGAGAAGCGCGCCGATGTTGGGCAGTACGTCGGGGTCGGCACCGCCATCGCCGTGCTCGCCGGCACCGATGTCGCTGAAGTGCGCCTGCCGCTGACCGAAGCCGATCTCGCCGTGATCGACCTCCCCGCCGGTGGACTGCCGGTTGCCCTGCATGCGCGCAGCGCAGCGGTCAGCGGCATCTGGGAGGGACATCTGGTACGTTCGGAAGGCGTACTCGACGAACTCACCCGCGTGCTGCACGTGGTGGTCGAGGTGCAGGATCCCTATGGCCTCGGCGGGCAGGGCGATCCGACGCGTCCGCTCAAGTTCGGCAGCTTCATCGAAGCGCGCATCCCCGGCGCGCTCAGCCATCCGGTGATCGTCCTGCCGCGCCACGTGCTGCGCGGCATGGACGAGGTGATCCTGGCCGATCGAGACGACCGGCTGCGCCTGCGCAGCATCGAGATCCTGCGTACCGATCGAGACAGCGTCTACGTGGCGTCGGGGCTCACGCCAGGCGAGCGCGTGGTGACCACGGTGATCGAGACGCCGGTCGAAGGCATGCGCCTGCGCGTGCTGGCGCCTGAACCTGAGCCGACGGCGACGGATGCGGTGATGCCGGAAGGACGGCCATGAAGTGTGCGGCACATGAAGCACGAGCCTTGGTCCGCAAAGGACGCGAAGTTCGCAAAGAAGTGCTCTTGAGAACTTTGCGTCCTTTGCGGACCGAATGTCCTTGGCTTCTTGTCGGCTATGTTCGTCCCGGATTGCGCTGCGCTGCATCAGGGCTACCTGGTCTTGCGCTCTCTGTAGGAGCGGCTTCAGCCGCGACCGGCGCTTGGCTTCGTAGCCACGTCCGTGTCGGGGCTGAGGGCCCTCCTACAGGAAACGGGGAGTGACAAATGCGGGCTAGCTACGACACGCACAAGGGCCTGATCGCCTGGTTCGCGCGCAATCCGGTGGCGGCGAACCTGCTGATGGTGTTGATCATCTGTGGCGGCCTGCTGTCCTACGCCGGCATCCGCAAGGCGATGTTCCCGGATTTCGAGACCAATGCGGTGCTGGTCACCGTGCCCTATCTCGGCGCCGCGCCCCAGGAGGTCGAGGAAGGCGTGATCGTGCGCATCGAGGAGGCGGTGGCCGACATCAAGGGCATCAAGGCGATCCGCTCGGTGGCGCGCGAGGGTTCCGGCACCGTCACCCTGGAGGTGCAGACCGGCGTCGACATCGACGAAACCCTGAACGAGGTCAAGCTGCGCGTCGACGCCATCCCCAACTTCCCGCTGCAGACCGAGAAGCCGGTGATCGCCAAGCAGGAGTTCCAGCAGGGCGTGATCTGGGTGAGCGTGTTCGGCGACATCGATGATCGTGCGCGCAAGCTGTTCGCCGACCGCGTCCGCGACGAGCTGATGGCGCTGCCGGAGATCACCGTCGCCGCGGTGGTCGGCAGCCGCGACTTCGAAATCGCCATCGAGGTGTCCGAGGCGGACCTCATCAAGTACCGATTGACCTTCGACGAGGTGGCCCGCGCCGTGCGCCTGGCGTCGGTCGATCTTCCCGGCGGCTCGATCCGCACCGATGGCGGCGACATCCGCCTGCGCACTCTGGGTCAGGCGTACGCCGGCATCGAGTTTGCCAACATCGTGCTGCGCACCGATGCCGACGGCACGCGCCTGACGCTGGGCGAAGTGGCGCGGGTCAGGGACGGCTTCGTGGAGACAGACGGCTACGCCCGCTTTGACGGCAAGCCGGCGCTGAACATCCGCGTCAGCTCGATCGGCGAACAGAACGAGATCGAGATCGCCGACGCGGTGAAGCGCTACGTGGCGGCCAAGCGTGCGCTGCTGCCTGAGGGCATGGACGTGGCGTACTGGGGCGACCGCTCCTTCTACCTGCAGGGACGCCTCGACATGATGTTCAGGAACATCGCGTTGGGCTCGATCCTGGTGTTCCTGTGCCTCGGGCTGTTCCTGCGCATCACCGTGGCGCTGTGGGTGATCGTCGGCATCCCGATCTGCTTCCTCGGCGCCTTCCTGCTGATGCCGTACTCGCCATGGCCGGCCAGCATCAACATGCTCAGCCTGTTCGGCTTCATCCTGGTGCTCGGCATCGTCGTCGACGACGCGATCATCATCGGCGAAAGCGCCTACAGCGAAACCAGGAAGCACGGGCCGGGCATCGACCACGTGATTCGCGGCGCGCAGAAGGTGGCGGTGCCGGCCACCTTCGGCGTGCTCACCACCATCGCCGCCTTCGCGCCGCTGCTGTTCGTCGAGGGGCAGGCGTCGGCCTTCCTGCAGGCGATCGCGGTGGTGGTGATCCTGTGCCTGATGTTCTCCCTGGTGGAGTCCAAGCTGATCCTGCCGGCGCATCTGGCGCACCACGGCGGACGTCACAAATCCGACGCCGACGCCGGCGCCTTCACCCGCTTCCGCCGCCGCTTCGCCTCCGGACTGGAGCGCTTCGTAGAGCGCGTCTACCAGCCGACTCTGGCCCTGGCACTGCGCAACATCGGCACCACCTTTGCGCTGTTCGTCGCCAGCCTGCTGCTGGTGGTCGGGCTGGTGATGGGCGGCGCGCTGCGCTTCGTGTTCTTTCCCGACATCCCCAGCGACTTCATCCAGGTCAGTCTGAGCCTCAACGAAGGCGCCGCGCCGGCACAGCGCAACGCTGCACTGGATCGCATCGAGCGCGCCATCCTTGCGATCAACAACGAGCATCGCCAGGCCACCGGCGAGGACCTGATGCGCCACACGGCGCTGTTCACTCAGGGCGACATCGGCGGCCAGATGGTGGTGGAGCTGACCAAGTCCGAGGCGCGCTCGGTCACCACCTTCGAGCTTGAGCGGCGCATCCGCGAGCGCGTCGGCGAGATCCCCGGCGCCAAGGAGCTGCGCTTCTCTTCGGTCACCAATCCCGGCGGTGGACCGCCGATTGAACTGCGCCTGCGCGGCAACGACATCGGCCAGCTGGAAACCGTGGCTGAGGAGCTGATGGCGTGGCTGCGCGGCGTCGACGGCGTGTACGACCTCAACTCCAGCATGAACACCGGCAGCCGGGAAGTGCGCCTGGCGATTCGCCCGGAAGCCGAAGCCCTGGGTCTCACCCAGACCGACCTCGGTCGTCAGGTGCGCCAGGCCTTCTTCGGCGAGGAAGCGCAGCGCATCCAGCGCGGTCGCGACGACGTGCGCGTGATGGTGCGCTACCCGCTCGCCGAGCGGCGCTCGCTGTCGGATCTGACCGACATGCGCATCCGCACACCGGCCGGCGACCAGGTGCCGTTCGCCGAGGTCGCCGAAGCCACCTTCGGCAGCAGCTACGCGATCATCAACCGCGAGGACCGCCTGCGCACGGTGAGCGTCACCGGCTATGCCGACAGCACGCGGGTGTCGCCGCGCGAGGTGGTGAGCGAAGCGCGCGAGACCTTCCTGCCGTCTCTGCTGGAACGCTATCCGACGGTGCGCGCCGACCTCGGCGGCTCCAGCCTGGAGGAACAGCGCATGCTGCGCGGCCTGCAGATCGCCGGCCTCACCAGCCTGTTCCTGATCTACGCGCTGCTGGCGATTCCGCTGAAATCCTATCTGCTGCCGCTGCTGATCATGTCGGTGATCCCCTTTGGCCTGGTCGGCGCCGCGCTCGGGCACATCGTCACCGGGCAGAACTTCAGCATGTTCAGCATCTACGGGCTGATCGCGCTGTCTGGCGTGGTGGTCAACGATTCGCTGATCCTGGTCGACTTCGTCAATCGCGCCCGCGCCGAGGGAGAAACGCTCGCTGACGCCGTGGTCCAGGCCGGCGCGCAGCGCTTCCGCCCGGTCCTGTTGACCTCGTTGACCACCTTCTTCGGCCTCACCCCGATCCTGCTCGAGCGCAGCCTGCAGGCACAGTTCATCATCCCGATGGCCACCAGCCTCGGCTTCGGCATCCTGTTCGCCACTGTCATCACCCTGTTCCTGATTCCCGCGCTGTATGTGGGCGGCGCCCGGCTGCGCGGGCGCTGGCGCGGCGACCATCGGCGGCCGGCCCCGACGCCACAGACGATCGTTCCCTGAAGCAGGCCTGCGACGCTACCCTGCGTCGCCGCGTCCTTCACATGGAATTCACGATCCCTGCGAAGCTGCGGTTCGCGAACGGACGATGTGCGCTGAAACCTGGCGTACCGGGAACACCGACCTGCGATCAGGAGAACATCATGCGTCGGACAGTATTCTGGGTGATCGCCGCGGCGGCGGCATGGGTTGCCACGGCGGACGCGCAGTCCTGGCAGCACGACATCGAGGCCAGCGTCAGCCAGCCGCGGTCAGTGCGCGGCGCCACGCCGCTGAGCGACGGCGGCGTCGCGGTACGCACCATGACGCATGTTTCCGAACTCGACGGCAATGACCAGGTGCTCGCAGAAGAGACTGTCCGGTTCCGGCCCGCATTCGGACTGTTCGACGACACTTACGGCATCGCCTACTTCGAGTACGGAAGCGACGTCGGCGACCCGACGCCGCTCGTGCAGCGCTGCCACTACGAAAAGACCAGTACCGGACTGGTCCTGCGCAGCTTCTCCCCAGCCCTGGCGCCATCCTTCATGCCTGGCAACGTGCAGCCTTTCCTCGACGGCGAGGGCGGCCATTTCGCGGTGGTCCTCCAAAGTTCCGGCATCGGGGACCACTTCGTGGCGCGTTTCGGTCCCGACTGTGCCATGACGCGATTGCTGGATCTAGGCCCCGTAAATGCCCTTCTGGCCAACATCCCCGACGCCCCCGCGGCGTTCATGCTCTCTTCTGCATATTCAAACGCGGAGCCCGATGACCGGCTGTCCCGTATTGACGAGAGCGGATTGGCATGGAGTCGTCCGCTGGCCGAGGGTCTGGGCTCGATTGGCGCCGGGCAGTTGTCTGCGACAAGCGACGGCGACGCCCTGATCGCGGCGCGTTCCGGCGACCTGCTCTACCTGGCCAGGGTGCGCGGCGACGGGTCCCTGGCGTGGGAGTCCACGCTGCCCGACGTCGAGGGATCGCCGGTGGCGCTGCAGGCGCGCGGCGACGGCATGATTGTCGTGACCCGCGGCTGGGCCGGCGGCCCACCCACGGACCAACAGGACGCAGCCTACGGCATCGATGGCGCAGGCGAACTGCTCTGGCAGACCAGCCTGGCACCGCAGCGCTTCGAATCGTTGGTGCCCTCGGTGGCCCGTCCCGTGGAGGAATGGCACTGGGTTCTCAGGGAATACGTGCCGTCGTTCGGCGTGTCCGGCGCCGGTCGCGTCGTCCGCCCTGACGCCAGCGGCGCACTGGAAACGCTGTTTCCACTGGAGTTCTGGAACCTGGTGCTGGGCGAACGCCCCGACCACACTACCCTGCTGGGTATTCACGACGGCACTGCCTCCGTGCTGCATGAAATCGCCGCTGGCGACGAATCGCCCCGGCCGGTGCCGGTGGCGGACGCTCCGGCCGCGATGCGCGTAGAGATCCTGGCAAGGCACGGCGACGATCTGCTGGTGGTGACCGAAGTCGCGGACGGCAGCGCCGGCCTGCATCGCATCGACGCCCAGGGGCTTGGTCTCTGGAGCCACGAATTTGCCCCCGTGACTGAGCTCGGTAACCAGGTGATGCTGGCCGGGCATCAATGGTCGCTGGGGTCGTCGGCCAATGCCGTTTGCGTGGCGCGAAGGCTTGCTCAGGGGCCTCGCCAGTCCGAGATCCTCTGTTTCGACGCCGCCAGCGGAACTCCGCGTTTCGGTCCCGTGTCGCTTGACGAAGCAGCGCACTATCCGCCGCTCCTGCACGTGGCCGACGATGGATCGGTGCTTGCCTTCGTCGACGCCCTGGATTGCCTGGACGATCCCTGCACCCCCGGCGTCCGGCGCATCAGCATCGATGCCGAGGGCAACGTTGTTGGCGTCGATACGCTGGCCCATCTGGCGCCGGAAGAGTGGGCCCGGATGCTGAAGACTTCCGATGGCGGTGTGATCGTCGCACTGCGCCTGACGACCGCCGCGGAACTCGTCCGTTTCGACGCTGCCGGCGCCGAGGTATGGCGGTTCCAGACCGACGTCGCCTACGATCAGCTTCATGCCCTGAGGCTGCATCCCGATGGCAGCGTGCTGTTCGCCGGTCGGACAGGTTCGGTCGTGGAACTGATCCTGATCGAAGTCGACGGTACCCAGCGCTGGACGCGTCACCTCGGTGGCAAGGTGCCCACGCAGTCGCCGCAGCCGATCGAGGACGGCTGGCTGCTGCTGTTCGACGACACCGAGGGCTCGGAGATCCAGGGCATCGCCCTGGCCGACGGCGCCGACCTGTGGCCGGCCGTCAGCCGTTGGCATTCGCCGCATCCGCTGCACGTGACGAGCACGCCTGACGGGCGCCGATTCGCATTGACGCACCAGGTCAATGAATCTGTTCGCGGCCACTGGTTCGACGCCGCCGACGGTCGCCTCCTGGGATCGATCGAGGCGCTGGCGGCCGGCAGTCTGCAGGGCGTCCTTCTCGATGCATCCGGCGGTTTGGTGATGGCCGGTTCAAGTCGCGATGCTGAACGCTCGCGCATCCTGCTGGCGCGCTACGCGCCCGAGTCCGTCGACACCGTGTCGCTTGACGCGATGCATCTCGCCGGCGCGTGGTACACCCCCGCCACCGATGGCCAGGGCCTGGTGCTCGATGTGCAAGGCGACGCTGCGACGCTGTTCGGCGCCTGGTTCACCTATACGGCCGGCGGCGGCCATCAGCCCTCGGAGCTGCGCTGGTACAGCCTCCAGGGCGACATCCCGGAAAGCGGCGACGTGGTGGAGCTGGCCATTCTTCGCAACCAGGGCGGTGCCTTCGCATCGCCGCCGATCACGGTGGCCGAGCAGGTCGGCACCGCCTGGCTCTCGCGCAGCACCTGTGATCGGATCCAGCTCCACTATGAGTTCACTGCGGACGTCCTGGACGGCCGGCAGGGCTCACAGGTGCTGCTCCCGTTGATCGGTGTCGGCGCCCAGTGTCCCTCGGCGCCGCTCCCGGCGGTGGCCGAGGCCACGCGGGCCTGGTTCGATCCGGCGACTTCCGGGCAGGGCCTGCTGGTCGACGCGCGACAGGGAGACGGCGACGGGGTCTTCTTCGGGGCCTGGTTCACCTACGATCCCGATTTTGCGATGGACGACCCGACGGCGCAGCACTGGTTCACGGTGCAGGGTGCATGGCAGGACGGCGTGGCCGGGGAGCTGGAGCTGTTTCGTACCATCGGCGGCGGTTTCGATGCCCAATCGACCGACAACACGCAGCGCGTGGGCGAGGCGTCGTTCGAGGTGCTGAGCTGTGACCAGGCGCGATTCGTCTACCGTTTCGATCCGGGCCAGCTTGCCGGCCAGTTCGCGGAGCTGGAGGGCGAGATCCTGCTGAGCGGGCTGGGGGATTGTGAATGAACGACAGAGACCGTCTCGCCTGCTGAGACCGCCGCTGCGCAGCATCCTCCCCGGTTCACCGAGGAGTTGCCGCCATGCCTGTCCAGCATCGTTCCGATCCCCCTGTGGTCCTGCGTCTGTGGCTGCTGGCGGGGGCGCTCACCATCATCATTTTCCCGGAAGCGCGTGGCCATCACGCGCTGATCGGCTGGCTGCCGTTCTGGCTTTTGGTGGCGCCGCTGCTGTCTATTGCGGCGTGGCGACTGCTGAACCGCGCGCCGGCCCAGCAGCGTCGGCGTCGCCAGGCGCGGCGCAGCTCCGCGCCCCAGGCGCGTCGGCTGCGTCGGCTGCGTCAGACGCAGGCCGCCTGATCCCCGTCTCCATCGACCTTGGCGTGGCGAGACCTGCACCTCAGTCGATGCGCCTGCCGAACGTGGCGGCCAGCACCCGCGGACAGAGGTCGTTCTTCGCAAAGGTTCGGCCGGATCGTCATGTGCGTGACCGGCAGCACGCATTTCAGGCTGCGCAATCCAGCCCGGATCATTCACCGGCATTCTGCTGCCAGCTTGCGCGGTAGAATCAAGCCTGCACGCCGCTGCAAGCTGAGCGGCGACGGTTGAACCAGGGGAGCAGGCATGGCGGCAGCGATTCAATCGGCCTCGACCGCGAGGCTTTCCTTGCCTTTGCTCAGCGGCGCCGTCGGCGCGCGGGCATTGGCGTTTGACCACAGTGGTCCGATCTGCAGCGGACGCTTTCTTGCCGATGTGCGTGCCGTTGCCGAGCGGCTGCCGGAGGCGCGGCACGCGGTCAATCTGTGTGATGACCGCTACTGGTTCATGGTGTCATTCTGCGCGGCCGCGCTGCGCGGACAGATCAATCTGCTGCCGCACTCGCGCGCCCCCAACGTGATCGTCGAGGCGCTTGAGCGCTATCCGCAGAGCTACTGTCTTGGCGAGTGCGCCGTGGTTCCCGAGCCTCGGCACTTCCATCGGATCGACACCGGTGCGGCGCCGCCGGAGACGGACGCCGCGGTTCCAGTTCTGCCTGCCGACCAGGTGGTGGCGATCGGCTTTACTTCCGGCAGCAGCGGGCAGCCGCAGGCCAACCCCAAGACCTGGGGAAGCTTTGCGCAGAGCACGGCGCGCAATGTCGAGGCCGTGGGCAGGTTTGCAGGTGCCCAGCTGCAGCTGGTGGCCACGGTGCCGCCGCAGCACATGTACGGCCTGGAGACTTCGGTGCTGCTGCCGCTGCTGGGTGGCACGGCGGTGCATCGCGGTCGCCCATTCTTTCCCGCCGACATCGCCCATGCCCTGGCGCAGGCACGGGCACCGCGCGTGCTGGTGACCACCCCTGTACACCTGCGCGCGCTGCTGTGTTCGGGCGTGGCAGTGCCGCCGCTTGCGCTGCTGGTGTCGGCGACCGCACCGCTGCCGTTGGCATTGGCGCAGCAGGCCGAGCAGCAGCTCGGTGCGCCAGTATTGGAAATGTTTGGTTCCACCGAGACCTGCGTGATCGCTACCCGGCGTACCGCCAACGACGATGACTGGCAGCTTTACGAAGGCGTGAGCCTGCAGCCCATGCCGAATGGCACGGCGATCGATGCGCCATGGTTCGCGGCCACCACGAAGCTGCAGGACATCATCGAACCCTTGCCCGGTGGACGCTTCCTGCTGAAGGGGCGCTGCAGCGATCTGCTGGAGATCGCCGGCAAACGTGCCTCGCTGGGTGAGTTGACGCGCCGTCTGCTGGACATCCCCGGCGTCGACGATGCGGTGGTGTTCCAGTCCGACGATACCGACAGCGCGGGCGTGCGGCGCATCTGTGCGCTGGTGGTGGCCCCTGACGTGGATGACCATGACCTGATCCGGTCACTGCGCGCGGTGGTCGATCCGGTGTTCATGCCGCGCCCGCTGAAGCGGGTCGACGCGCTGCCGCGCAATCGGACCGGCAAACTGCCGCGCGCGGAGCTTCTGAGTCTGCTCCACGCCTGATGCACGCCGTGATTGGCGGGCAGGCACCGGCCGATCACCCGTTCAGTACATCGAACCGACCTGCAGGCTGCCCGCGATGCCGCTGGACGGGCTGCCGATCCCTATCGGCTAGCTCCCGCGGATGGTGCGCCTGCCGTACTTCCTGGGTATTCGAGACTGCCGCTGGACACGTTGTGGCCCGTGCGGCCTGCCCGGCAATGCACGTCGATGGTCACGGCCAAGTATCATGACCGCGCGCCGCTCGGACTGACCGCGCCGCGACAGGGAAACCGGGACTGCGATTGATCGACACATCCGAAGGCTTGGTGGTGACCGCCTACACGGCGACCAGCGCGGTCGGCGCCGGCCGTGATGCGCTGCTTCGGGCCCTGCGCGAGCGGCGCAGCGGACTGCGCAGCAACGACTTCGGCGATGCCCCACGCCTGGACTGCTGGATCGGCCGGGTGGATGGCGTTGAGCAGGTGCAGCTGCCCGCCGCATTGCAGGGCTGGGACTGCCGCAACAACCGGCTGGCCTGGTTGGGACTGCAGCAGGACGGTCTGCTCGACGCCGTGGCCAGCGCGCGCAGTTGCTACGGCGCGGCCCGCATTGCGCTGGTGATCGGCACCTCGACCTCGAGCATCGGTGCCAGCGAAGAGGCCTACGCGCGCCTCGATGCCGACGGTCGCTTCCCCGCCGACCTCGACCGTCCGATCGTGCACACCCCGCATTCCCTCGGCGATTTTCTGCAGCACGCGCTTCAGCTGGAAGGTCCGGCGGTCACTGTCGCCACCGCCTGCTCGTCGAGCGCCAAGGTGTTCGCCCAGGCGGCGCGCCTGATCCAGGCCGGCTTTGTCGACGCCGCAGTGGTTGGTGGCGTCGACACGCTGTGCGGAAGCGTGTTGTACGGATTCAACGCGCTGGAACTGGTGTCGAAGGATCCCTGCCGGCCCTTCGACGCGACGCGCTGCGGTTTGTCCTTGGGTGAGGCCGCGGGCTTCGCCGTGCTGGAACGCACGGGCGACGGTCCGCGCCTGCTCGGCTACGGCGAGTCCAGCGACGCCCACCACATGTCCAGCCCGCACCCGCAGGGGCTGGGCGCGCGCCTGGCCATGGAGGGCGCCCTGCGGCGGGCCGGATTGCAGCCCGACGCGATCGACTACATCAACCTGCACGGCACCGCCACGCCGAAGAACGACGAGATCGAGGCGATCACCATCGCCGCCATGTATCCCGACACCACCCTGGCCAGCTCCACCAAGGGCTGGACCGGACACACGCTGGGTGCGGCCGGCATCGTCGAATCCACCATCGCGCTGCTGGCCCTTGAGACCGGGGAGGTTCCCGGGATCGTGCAAAGCGAGGTGCTGGATCCGGTCTGCGGCCCGCAGATCCGGCTGCAGAACAGTCAGCGCGACTGCCGCCACGTGATGAACAACTCATTCGGCTTCGGCGGCAACAACTGTTCGCTGGTATTCGGTCGCGCGTGAACATGAGCACAGCATTCATCGAGGGCGTTGGTTTCTGGGGCAGCGGTTTGCCGTCCTGGGACGCCGCACGCCGCTTCATGACCGACGGCACGCTGCCCGAGGTCGCGCCGCGCAAGCCGCAGCCGACCCTTCTGCCTCCGAATGAACGGCGCCGCGCGCCGGACAGCGTGGCGCTCGCCATCGAGGTCGCACAGGCGGCCTGCGCAGCGGCCGCGCGCGATCCGGCCACTCTGCCTTCGGTGTTCACGTCGACCCACGGGGATCTGCCGATCACCGACTACATGTGCGCCACCCTCGCCGAGGCGCCTCTCAGCATTTCGCCGACCAAATTCCACAACTCGGTGCACAACGCGGCCGCTGGCTACTGGACCATCGGCACCCGCTGCATGGCGGCCGCGACGGCGATCTCGGCCTACCGCGCCAGTTTTGGGCAGGGGCTGATCGAGGCGCTGGGCCTGCTGGCCGCGGGCGAGGAGGCGGTGCTGCTGGTGGCCTACGATGCCGAGGCATGCGGCCCGCTGGCCGCGGTCAGCCGCAGCGAGGGCCTTCTGGGCGGTGCGCTGTTGTTGAGCCGCGAGCAGCGCAACGGTGCGCGGTCGATTGCGACGCGCCTGGAGCACGAAGCTGCGCCAGCAGCGACCAGTGCGCTGGCGCAGCGCTTTGCGGCCAACGCCATGCAGCCGATGCTGCCCCTGTTCGAGATGCTCGCCGTTGCGGGCCCTGGTCGCTGCCAGCTGCTTGCAGGGCCGCGGCTGCGCATCAGCGTCGAGGTGGGCGCATGAGTGCAGGCGGCGGAACCATCGACCCCGCACTCGTCGCCGTACTGATCCCCGCCTTCAACGAAGAGCTGCGCATCCGCGAGGTCGTGCAGGGCGCACTCGCGCACTGCCCCAATGTGATCGTGGTCGACGACGGCTCCGACGACGCCACGCTGGAACGCATCACCGACCTGTCGGTCACCGTGATCCGCCATGAAGCGCGCTGCGGCAAGGGGGAAAGCCTGCGCGCCGGCTTTCGGGAAATCTGTCGGCGCGGATACGTCGGCGTGCTCAGCATGGATGGCGACGGCCAGCACGTGGCCGAGGACATCCCGAGAATGCTCGAGGCTGCAGCGCTTCACCCCGGTCACATCGTGATCGGCGCGCGCCTGAAGAAGCGCGCACAGCAGCCCACCTACCGACGCCTGGCCAACGAGTTCGGGGACTGGGGCATTGCCTGGGCGACCGGCTATCGCATCGCCGATTCCCAGAGCGGTCAACGCTACTACCCCGCCGAAGTCGCCGCCTTGACCGAAGTGGCTGCGCAGGGCTTCGTCTTCGAAGCCGACATCCTGATCGAAGCCGCGCGCCGGCTCGGTACGCGCTGCGTGTCGGTACCGATCGAGTCACGTTACGCCGGTCCCGGCCTCGCCGAAAAGCTGCGGCGCAGCCATTTCCGCCCGATCGCAGACCTCTATCGCATCACCTCGCACGTGGTCGGCAAGATCCTGCGCCACGGCAGCATCTGGCAGCGTTACAGGCAAGCACGACGCAGCCGCGCCCTGATTTTCGATCCGGGTGTCGAAGAGCGCGAGGCCTGACACGTCCGAAAACGCCTGCAGGCCGATACGTGCATATGTAGGAGCCCACCCGTGGGCGACCGTGAGGCAGGGGTCGCCCACGGGTGCGTTCGCCTGCTTCGCAGCTAGGCCGGGCTGCCCCCGGACCTACAGAAGAGCAACAAGCGGCTGCAGCCGCTTTTCTCCTTTGCGCGCCCTGGAGGGCGCGTCGCTGTTCGGGGACCCTCTGCAGCGGCGGGCGGCCGGAGGGAACAGCCCGAAGGGGGGCCGCCAGGAAGGCGCGGAAGCGGAGCGTCCTCTCTTTGGGTTACCTTTCTCTGGACGAGCAGAGAAAGGTGACCCGGCCGCCGGAAGGCGAACGGAAAAAAGTCATGGATGACACAACAAGCAACCGCCGCCAGGCGGACATACCCTCTACCGAGGAGATGCTCGTCTCCGCGGTCGCGCACGGGTGCGCTCCTACAGGGCACGGCTCCTGTAGGAGGGGCCTCAGCCCCGACATTTGCGCGGCATTGAAGCGCAGGGTTGACGCGGAACAGAGCGTCTACAGGACGCGCGAGCATCCCGATGCGACCCGGCCGCCGGGAGGCGGACGAAACATGGACATGGTTGACACGACAAGCGCCGCTGCAGGCGGACATTCGTCGGCAGGGGATGCCGACCTACTACAGCGAGACTGCACCCGCCGATTGACGAACATTCCAATTCACCGCCATTGGCGTACATTGTCGACGCATCCCTGCAAGGCGGCGACATGACAGAACACTACGATGCAGTAATCCTCGGCGGCGGCCTCGCCGGGCTGACGCTCGCACTGCAGCTGCGCGACCGCTTCGCCGACATGCGCATTCTGGTGCTGGAGCGGCGCTCGCACCCGCTGCCGGTGGCCGCGCACAAGGTCGGCGAGTCGACGGTGGAGATCGGCGCGCACTATTTCGCCGACACGCTCGGGCTGAAGGACCACCTGGAACGCGATCACATCCGCAAGTTCGGCTTTCGCTTCTTCTTCTCCGAGGGTCGCCGCGAACTCGATCAGGTCACCGAACTCGGCGTTCGCCGCGTGCTGCCGACGCCGGCGTGGCAGATCGACCGTGGCATCTTCGAGAACTTTCTCGGCGAGGAAGTGCGACGCCGTGGCATCGACTTCCGTGATGGCGTCGTGGTGCGCGATTTTTCCGTGCGTCGCGGCGACGAGGCGCACGAGGTCGTGTTCGAGCAGGACGGTGAGCGCACCACCGTCAGCGCCACCTGGCTGCTCGATGCCTCCGGTCGGCAGGGATTGATCAAGCGCCGACTCGGTCTCGCCGAAACCAACGCACACGATGCCAACGCCGTCTGGTTCCGCATCGACGCGCGCCTGCCCATCGACGACTGGTGCCAGAATGCAGCATGGCGCGGGCAGTGCGAGCCACCCGAGCGCTGGCGCTCGACCAATCACATGGTCGGCCCCGGCTACTGGGTATGGCTGATCCCGCTGTCCTCGGGCGCGCATTCGGTCGGCATCGTCGCCGACGCGAAGATGCACCCGCTGGAAACCATGAACAGCTTCGAGCGCGCGCTCGACTGGCTGCGCACCTACCAGCCGCTGGTGGCAGACAAGGTGGAGGCACAGCGTGACCGGCTGCTCGACTTCGCCTTCTTTCGCAACTTCTCCTATGGCTGCCGGCAGGTGTTTTCCGCCGACCGCTGGGCGCTGACCGGCGAAGCCGGCGTATTCCTCGACCCGTTCTACTCGCCCGGCAGCGACTTCATCGCCATCGCCAACACCTACATCGTCGAGATGGTGGCGAAGCAGCGCGAGGGCGCGGCGCTGGCGCCCTTCGTGCGCCGCTGCCAGCGCCTGTACTTTTCCTTCTACGAGAACACGCTCGCGCTCTACCAGGACCAGTACCCGCTGTTCGGCAACGCCGAGGTGCTGCCCAACAAGGTGCTGTGGGACTACGCCTACTACTGGGGCGTTCTCTGCCAGATCGTGTTCCAGCAACGATTGACCGACTTCGAGTTGATGGCCGAGGTCA
>CAZGKE010000078.1:0-15247 GCA_964526035.1 uncultured Gammaproteobacteria bacterium
CCGCGACTCAGCAGCGCCAGCGCCAGCAGCGCCAGCCCGATACCGGTCATCAGGGCCATCGGCGTGCGCTGTCCCCAGGCACGCGCCAGCGGCACATCGAACACATAGCCCGCCAGCACCACCAGCACCAGCAGCAGGACGACGGCGCCAAGCAGTGAACCGAACAGCAGACCGGCATCCGCGCGCCGCGAGCCGATCATCGGCCACAGCGCCACGCCAATCAGCAGCAAGCAGAAGGCGGTATTCGGGGCCATGCGGCCAGGCGGCACGCCCTCGGCGGCGAGCTGATGCCGCCACAGGATCTGGTCTATGCCGATTTCGACGCCGGACAGTTCCTGATACAGCGAGGGCAGCGCCAGGGCAAAGACCGGGAGCAGCAGGGCGATGGCGACCAGCTTCCTGCCGGAAAGCAGTGAAAGGAGCGCAGCAGCGGACAGTGATATCGCCAGCGCGCTGTTGAACTGGATGGGCACGCGGCCGGTTCCCGCCTGCAGCCAGCCGTCCAGGCCCAGCAGCCAGGCGAGCACGCAGCTGACGCCCAACGCTGCGGCATGCGCGCCGCTCCATTGGGCATACCGGATATTCATGTGTAGCTGGTCCTCGTCACACGCCCTCCCCTGAGGAAACTCATCCCTATTCAAGGGTGCACCCGCATCCCTGTTCGAGGGTACACCCGATGCCACGGCAATTGCGATGCTTGGCGCGGAGGGTGCCCTCCGCTACCCTGCCCACGCCCGCCATGACCCCTTCCTTCGTCCACCTCCGCGTCCACACCGAGTACTCGCTTTTCGACAGCACCCTGCGGGTGAAGCCGCTGGTGCAGCGCTGCGCGAAGCTGGGCATGCCTGCGGTCGCGGTGACTGACGCCGGCAACCTGTTCTCGCTGGTGAAGTTCTACCGTGCCGCCGAAGACCACGGCATCAAGCCGGTGGTGGGCGCCGATGTATGGATGAAGTCGGCGAATGAACGGGAAGCGCCCACGCGCCTGACCCTGCTCTGCCAGGATCGCCGCGGCTACACGCAGCTGTCGCGACTTCTGTCGCGCTCCTATCTTGAAGGGCGGCACCACGATCGGGTGTGCGTGGAGCGCGAATGGGTGGAGGCCTCTTCGGCCGGGCTGCTAGTGCTGCTCGGCATCGACAGTGACGTCGGTCGCCTGCTCTCGATGCACCATCCCAACCAGGCGCGGCGCACGCTGGAAGGCTGGATGCGCTGCTTCGGCAACCGCACCTACCTGGCGCTGTCGCGCGTAGGTCACGGCGACGAGGAAACCTTTCTCCCGAGCGCGCTCGACCTCGCCACAGCCCTGAGCTGCCCGGCGCTGGCCAGCAACGAAGTGCGTTTTCTCGAGCAGGACGACTTCGAGGCGCACGAAGCGCGCGTATGCATCGCCCAGGGGCGCGTGCTTGGCGACCCCAAACGCCCGCGCGACTACACCGACCAGCAGTACCTGAAGTCCCCGGACGAAATGGCCGCGCTGTTCGCCGACCTGCCGGGCGCTATTGAAAACACCGTGGAGGTGGCCAGGCGCTGCAACCTGGAGCTGGAGTTCGGAAAGTACTTCCTGCCCGCATTTCCGCTTCCCGAAGGCGAGTCGGAAGCAAGCTTCATCCGCCGCCGCTCGGTGGAAGGCCTTGAAGCGCGGCTCGCTGCCCACCCCCTGGCCCCGGGCTGGAGCCGCGAGGACTACGACCAGCGCCTGGCGCGCGAAATCGACGTGATTGTCGGCATGGGCTTTCCCGGCTATTTCCTCATCGTCGCCGACTTCATCCAGTGGGCCAGAGACCAGGGCATTCCGGTGGGCCCTGGGCGCGGCTCGGGCGCAGGATCGCTGGTGGCCTGGGTGCTGGGCATCACCGACCTCGATCCGCTGCGCTTCGACCTGCTGTTCGAGCGCTTCCTCAACCCCGAACGCGTGTCGATGCCGGACTTCGACATCGACTTCTGCATGGACCGCCGCGACGAGGTCATCGACTACGTGGCGGAGCGCTACGGCCGTGACCGCGTCTGTCAGATCATCACTTACGGTTCGATGGCGGCCAAGGCCGTGGTGCGCGACGTCGGACGGGTGCTGGGCATGCCCTATGGCCAGGTCGACGGCATTGCCAAGCTGATCCCGCTCACGCTCGGCATCACCCTGGAGGATGCGCTTGGGCGCAGCGAGAAATCGCACAGACAGGTCGATCTGGTCAGTCATGATCTGGTCGCACGCTATCGCGATGACGAAGAAGTCCGCCTGCTGATCGATCTGGGCCTTCGCCTCGAGGGCCTCACCCGCAACGCCGGCAAGCATGCCGGCGGGGTGGTGATCGCACCGGATGCGCTGACCGAGTTCACGCCGCTGTACTGCGAGGCCGGCGGCGACAGCGTGGTTACGCAGTTTGACAAGGACGATGTCGAGACCATCGGACTGGTCAAATTCGACTTTCTCGGGCTGCGCACGCTGACCATCATCGACTGGGCCGTCAAGGCCATCAACGCGCGCCGCAGGTTGGCGGGCGAGCCGGCGATCGACATCGCCCGGCTGCCGCTCGACGACCACGAAAGCTACGTCCTGATGCGCGCCGGTCGCACCACCGCGGTGTTCCAGCTGGAATCGCCGGGCATGAAACGCCTGATGGTGGAGCTGGCGCCGGACTGCTTCGACGACGTGGTGGCGCTGGTGGCGCTGTTCCGACCGGGTCCGCTGCAGTCAGGCATGGCCAAGGACTTCACCGATCGCAAGCACGGACGCGTTCGCGTCAGCTACCCGCACCCCAGCCTGGAAGCCATTCTCAAGCCCACCTACGGCACCATCGTCTACCAGGAGCAGGTGATGCAGATCGCCCAGGTGCTGGCTGGCTACACGCTGGGCGGCGCCGACCTGCTGCGCCGTGCGATGGGCAAGAAGAAGGCCTCGGAAATGGCCCAGCAGCGCGCCATCTTCGAGTCCGGCGCCGCCGATCAGGGCATCGACCCGCGCCTCGCCAGCGGCATTTTCGACCTCATGGAGAAGTTCGCCGAGTACGGCTTCAACAAGTCGCACTCCGCCGCCTACGCGCTGGTCAGCTACCAGACCGCCTGGCTCAAGGTCCACTATCCCGCCGAGTTCATGGCAGCGGTCCTGTCGGCGGACATGGACAACACCGACAAGGTGGTATCGCTGGCCGACGAGGTGCGCGCCATGGGCATCGAGCTGTTGGCCCCGGACGTGAACGCCTCCGACTACATGTTCCGCGCACTCGAAGATGGCACCATCCGCTATGGACTGGGCGCCATCAAGGGCGTCGGGCGCGGTCTTTGCGAGGCCATCGTCGAAGCGCGCCAGAGCGACGGAAACTTCCGCGACCTGCTCGACTTCTGCACCCGCGTCGACGCCACGCGACTCAACAAACGCGCACTGGAAGCGCTTGCGCAATCCGGCGCTCTGGATGCGCTGGGCGAGAATCGCGCCGCGCTGCGCGCTCACGTCGAGCCTGTCGTCCAGGCGGCGTCGCGCTGGCTGGAGGACCAGGCAGCAGGCCAGGGCGGACTGTTCGGCGAAGCGAGCGCCAGGCCGGTGCTGGACCTGCCGGGGGTGGCACCGGCCAATATCCTGGAGCTGCTGCGTGGTGAGCGCGAGGTACTCGGACACTATCTCAGCGGCCACCCGACCTCCGGTCTGAAGGACACCTTCGCCCAGCTCGCCACCTGTGTGCTGGGCGAGGTCGAGCGTCAGTACAAGCCCGGGGCACCGGAACGGCGCGGCCCGAACCCGGAGAACAATGTGGTGCTGGGTGGCCAGGTGATGGCGCTGCGGCGCCGTCCCGATGCGCCGATGAGTTTCTTCCAGCTGGAAGACTGGAGCGGTCGCATCGAAGTCGGCCTGTATCAGGAGCGCTTCAACGAAAGCGGTCATCTGCTGGTGCGTGATGCCTTCGTTCTGGTGGAAGGTGAACTGCGCGCCGACGAATTCAGCGGTGGCTACACTCTGCGCGGGCACCGCGTATGGTCGCTGGATGACGCCTGCGTCCGCTTCGCCCGCGCACTGCGAGTGCGCCTCAACGGCGTCGCCGCGGACTTCGCGGGACGACTGGAGAAGGTCATCAAGCCCTGGCAAGGTGGCGAGACACCGCTGCGCCTTCACTACCAGAGCACGACGTTCCAGGCCGACATCGAACTCGACCCGACTTGGCGACTGCGCGCCGAACCCGGCCTCCTCACCGCACTACGCGAACTCCCCGGCGTAGTCGAAGCCACGCTTGAGCTATCCAGACCGATCGGCTGAAGGGCAGTTCTCAGTTTTCAATTTTCGGTTTTCGGTTTTCAGATCGCGGACGACTCGGCAGGGTGCACAGCGATTCATCGCGCGACCACGTAGCGCGGCCACCAGCAGTGGGCCACTCAGCTCTGAAAACTGAAAACTGAAAACTGAAAACGCCAATCGGGCCAAGGACCGATTGGCTATACTCCCCCTTCACGTCCGCGCAGACCATGACGCCCCGATGAACCCCAATTTCCTCGATTTCGAGCAGCCGATCGCCGAGCTGGAAGCGAAGATCCAGGAACTGCGCCACGCCAGCCACGGCAGCGCCGTCAACATCGAGGACGAAATCGGCCGGCTGCAGGAAAAGATCAGGGCCAAGACAGCGCAGATCTTCTCGGCGCTGACGCCGTGGCAGGTTGCACAGCTCGCACGTCACCCGCAGCGGCCGTATACGCACGACTATCTGGCCGCCATGTTCGAGGAGTTCGAGGAGCTGGCTGGAGACCGCATGTACGCCGAAGACGCCGCCATCGTCGGCGGACCGGCGCGGTTGGGGGAACACAGCGTGATGGTGATCGGTCATCAGAAGGGCCGTGATACCAAACAGAAGATCCGCCGCAACTTCGGGATGCCGCGACCCGAGGGGTACCGCAAGGCACTGCGCCTGATGGAAACCGCGGAGCGCTTCAAGTTGCCGCTGCTTACCTTCATCGATACCCCTGGCGCCTACCCCGGCGTCGGCGCCGAAGAGCGCGGCCAGAGCGAGGCGATCGCGCGCAATCTGCTGGTGATGAGCCGGCTGCGGGTGCCGATCGTGTGTTCGGTGGTCGGCGAAGGCGGCTCCGGTGGCGCGCTGGCGATCGGCGTCGGCGACCGCACCCTGATGCTGCAGTTCAGCACCTACTCGGTCATTTCGCCGGAGGGCTGCGCCTCGATCCTGTGGAAGAGCGCCGACCGCGCCCGCGAGGCCGCGGAAGCTCTCGGACTTACCGCCGACCGCCTGCTCGAGCACGGCCTGATCGACCAGATCGTGCCGGAGCCACTGGGCGGCGCACACCGCAATCCCCAGGACATGTTTGCGCGCCTCCGCGAGGTGTTGCTCGGACAGCTGGACAAGCTCGGCGCCATCGACATCAGCAGTCTTCTGGAACAGCGCTACCGCCGTCTGCGCGGCTATGGCGCCGTTCGCGAGGCCTGAGCGCCGGCCGCCCATCGAGGAGCGCGCCCGTGCGCGACCGCAGCGCTTCGATTCCTTCGTCGCACACGCGCCTGGCCGAAGCACTGCGGCGCTGGCTTGCCGATCACCCCCACGGCCGCCTGGCAGTGGCATTGAGCGGCGGCATGGATTCGATGGCTCTGCTGCACGCCCTGGCGCAAGACCCGGATGCGCAAGAGCGCGGACTGCGAGCCGTGCACGTCGATCACGGCCTGCATCCCGACAGTCGCAGCTGGGCGCGTCACTGCCGCGACTTTGCGCACGCGCTGGGCACGCCGATCCGGATCATGGACGTCGAAGTCGATACCGCTGCCGAAGGCGTTGAGGCCGGCGCTCGCCGCGCACGCTACGCTGCCATCGCCAGAACGATGCGTCGCGACGAGTGGCTGCTCACCGCGCAACACGCAGAAGACCAGGCGGAAACCGTGCTCCTGAAGCTGATGCGCGGTGCCGATCTGGAAGGCCTCGCCGGCATGCATCGCCAACGTCCGCTGGGCCGGGGTTTTCTGGCGCGCCCCCTGTTTGATCTTCCGCGCCGCGACATCCATGCCCACGCCCTCGCCCACGGACTGAAGTGGATCGACGATCCCAGCAACAGCGATCCACGCTACGACCGCGCCTTCCTGCGCTGTGAAGTCCTTCCGGTACTCGTGGATCGTTGGCCGGGGGCGGTCGCTGCCATCGGCCGGACGGCTGCGCATCTCGACGGTGAACGCCGACGTCTTCGCGCAGATGTCGCCCGCATGCTGGACATGTGCAGAACCGAGGCGCCGGAGGCGCTTTGCCTGCAGCGCCTGCGTGCCTTGCCCGCTGAAATGCAGCCACGAATCCTGCTGAACTGGCTCGGAGAACTCGGCTGGAACGCGCCCAGTATCGGCCAGCTCGAAACGCTGCTCGGCCAGCTCACAGACAGCGCATCGACGCGCAGCCCTTCGCTACGATGGAGCGGCTACTCGCTGCGTCGCCACCGTGAACGTCTGCACGCGGTGGCAGGAACGTTCGAACTCGCCGATGGGTGGTCGCAAAGCTGGGACCTGCGCCATCCGCTTGCCCTGCCCAACGGCGACCATCTGCGACTGGTCGGCGGTCGCATCCCGCGTCGTCGGCTGCAGGCACGCGCGCGTCGAGGCGGCGAACGCATCCAGCTCCCGGGGCGCAGCCATTCGACCAGCGTCAAGCACGCACTGCAGGACCTCGACCTGCCGCCGTGGCGGCGCGCCGGCCTGCCGTTTCTGTGGGACGGCGACGAGCTTGTCGCAGTCGGAAGTGTGCTGGTGGCGGCCGGGTTCGCGGAGTGGCTTGGGGCGAGGGGGTTGCGGTTGGTTTTGGGGCCTGCGACTTAGGGCTTGGGGCTAGGGCTTGGGGCTTGGGGCTTGGGGTCTAGGGAAAACGCTCGCATTCTGCAAACGTACCACTGCTTCTTGCGTTCAACGCGCGGCGCACGACGATACAGCGATCCCGCTTCGACTCGCCGACTCCGGGCCCTGGGCCCTAGGCCCTAAGCCCTGTACCCCAGGCCCCTTGCCTCCCCCGCCCCCCTCCGCTACCGTCCGCCCCATGCCGAAGAAAACCGAAACGTCCCCGGTCGCCGCCTTCGAACAATCGCTCGATGAGCTGGAGAAACTGGTCGCGAGCATGGAGCAGGGGGAATTGAGCCTGGACGACTCGCTGAAGGCCTTCGAGCGCGGCATCACTCTGTTCCGTCAATGCCAGGGAGCGCTCAGCGAGGCCGAACAGCGCGTCAACCTGCTGCTCGATCCGCAGCGCCCGGAAGACGCCAAACCCTTTGAAGGCTGAACTCTCCGGCCCGCTTCAGGCGTTCACGAAACGCTGCGAAACGGTGCTCGACGACCTTCTGCCGCCCGCCGAGGCGCCGCCGCAGCGGCTGCACCAGGCGATGCGCTATGCGGTACTGGGCGGCGGCAAGCGGATCCGTCCGCTGCTGGTCTATGCCACCGGGACCCTGCTCGGCGCGTCGCCGGAGAGCCTTGATCGGCCCGCTGCCGCCGTGGAGTTGATCCACGCCTATTCGCTGATTCACGATGACCTTCCGGCGATGGACGACGACGACCTGCGCCGCGGACGCCCGACATGCCACAGGGCCTACGACGAGGCCACCGCGATTCTTGCCGGCGATGCCCTGCAGTGCCTGGCGTTCGAGCTGCTGTGCAGCGACCGGGAAGATCCACGAATGCAGCTCGACATGCTCGCAGCGCTGAGCGTCGCCAGCGGCACGCGCGGCATGGCCGGCGGACAGGCGATGGACCTGGGCGCGGTGGGCCTCAAGCTCGACGTCGACGCACTCGAGGCAATGCATCGCATGAAGACCGGCGCGCTGATTCGCGCCGCGGTGAGGCTTGGCGCGCTTGCCGCACATGCCGGCGACACGCTGATGAAAGCGCTCGACGACTTTGCCGACGCCCTGGGGCTGGCGTTCCAGATCCGCGACGACATCCTCGACGTCGAGGGCACCGCCGAAGCCCTCGGCAAGACTGCCGGCAAAGACGCACGCGCCGACAAGCCAACCTATTCGAGCCTGCTCGGTGGCGAAGAAGCCCAACGACGACTCGCCGTGGAAAGCGCGCGCATGCGCGACGCACTGGAGCGCTGCAGCATGGCCGACTCCCTGCTTGCCGGAATCGGACGATTCGCCGTCGGGCGTTCGAGCTGAGGCGGATGCTGCCGCGCTCGGCAGCCTGCCGCAACCTGTCGGCTATTTGATGAGGCGGAGGGTGATCGGGTACCGGAAGCGCTCGCCGTTGTTGGCGCTGATGCCACCGATGATGGTGAAGATCAAGGCGGCGACGTAGATGATCGGCAACAGCAGAAATCCGACCAGCACCAGGATCAGCGGCAGGCACGCAAGCATCGCGATCACTGCGGTGATCTGGAAATTGAGCGCCTCCTTGCCCTGATCGTCGACGAACTCCATCTGGTTCTTTTTCGTCTGCCAGACAATGAACGGGCCAATGAGATTTCCGAAAGGGACGACGAAGCCGGCAAGCGCCGACAGATGGGCGAAGAGCCCCCATTGACGCTCTTCCATCGTCGGCAGTGGGCCCGCGTCCGCGGACTGGAATTCTTCAGACATGGCTGCGTGTCTCCTGTGGGTGGGTGTCGCGTCACCACCATCGGACCCGCACGGCAAACGCGTCAAGTGCCGGCAGTCACTGTCCGCGAGTGCCCTGGTCGACGGAAACAGCGTGCGCAACAGACCGGCTGCGCGGTTGATTCCCGGCCCTGAAGCGTCCCGGGAACGGCGCATTTCCACGCACATCGACGGACATCGTGTGCCGGCTCTTGCAATGCTTTCCCGGCCAGATTGGGGCCACCCCGATCCTGGGTCGCACGGGCGTCCGCGCTGTTCAGTGGCTTCGAAATGGCCTATAACACATGAGTCGGCTTTCTCGCTTTCAGCGCGCGCCGACGGTCCGCTGTCGGACCCTCTGCACTTATCAAAATGGGGAGAATACGGGAATGAACTTCAGCTTCAGCGACTTTTTTTCGTTCGACAAGATGGTTACGCCGTTCATCATCCAGATCCTGTACTGGATTCTGATCGTCGTTGTCATCCTGATGGGCCTCTTCACGCTTGGCGCGGCGCTGTTTGCCGGTGAGTTTCTTGGCGTCATCGGCGGCATCGTGTTCCTGGTTCTCGGACCGATCGGTGTGCGCGTCTGGTGCGAGTTGGTGATTCTCGGCTTCAATGTCTACAAGGTGCTCTGCGACATCCGCGACCAGCGCGCGGGTTAATGCTGGTCCGGCGGCGCGCACAACGCGCGCCGCTTCCACCCGCCGGCACAGTGCCGGGTGACGGAAAACGGAACGTCGTGATGCCCGGCCTCACGAGGTTTCGCGGTAGATCGCCACGCGCGACACCCCGTCCGGGTCGATCCAGGCGCGGTACATTCCCGGCGTGTCGAAGGGCATGGCAACGTTGCCGTGCCGGTCAACTGCGATCAGACCGCCGCTTCCGCCATAGCGCTGTGATTCGGCGATGACCGCCTGCGCGGCCACCTGCAGCGGTTCCGCACCGTAGCGCAGGCGCGCATGCAGGTCGTATGCGCTGACTCCGCGCATGAACGCTTCGCCGGTACCGGTGGTGGACACCGCGCAGGTGGCGTCGTCGGCGAAAGTGCCGGCACCGATCAGGGGACTGTCGCCAATGCGTCCCGCCAGCTTGTTGGTCATGCCGCCCGTGGAAGTCGCCGCGGCAAGATGGCCGTTCTGATCGAGCGCTACCGCGCCCACGGTTCCCATGCGCGCGTCGTCCGGCGCTGCGTAGACTTCGTCATGATCGAGACTGACGCGACCGGCGCAACGCGCGCGTTCCAGCTGCACGCGGCGATCGTGGATCACCAGCCAATCGTCGCCGACGCTCTCCAGTCCCTTGTCGAGGGCGAAGCGGCGTGCACCCTCGCCTCCCAACAGGACATGCCGTGCATCCTCCAGCACCGCCCGCGCCGCAAGGATCGGATGGCGCAGACCGCGCACCGCAGCGACGCCACCGGCACGTCGATTGCGACCGTCCATGATGGCCGCATCCATTTCCACCTCACCGTCGGCATTCAACACCGCGCCGCGGCCTGCATTGAAGTACTCGCAGTCCTCCAGCAGGAGCACTGCGCGCTCCACCGCATCAATTGCCGGCGCTCCGCTGCGCAGCAGGGACCAGGTTTCGGTCACGATACGCTGCAGGGCCTCGCGCACCGCGTCGCGACGTGCCTCAGGGAAGTGCTCCGGATCGATGACGCCGGCCCCGCCGTGAAGGACCAGGCGCGGCGCGCGGGTGCTCATGAGAGGCGGCTGATGATGGCGTCGGCGAATGCCACGGTGTTGCCGCTGCCGCCGAGGTCCGGCGTGGTGCGGTCGCGCGCGGCCATGGTGTCGACGATCGCGCGGCGCATGCGCGCGGCGGCTTCGGCCTTGCCGATGTGCTCCAGCATCATCGCGGCGGCCAACAGCAAGGCACAGGGGTTGGCGACGCCCTTGCCGGCGATGTCCGGAGCCGACCCGTGGACCGCCTCGAAAATGGCCGCTTCGGTTCCGATGTTGGCACCAGGCGCCAGACCGAGGCCGCCGACCAGGCCGGCGCAAAGATCGGAGAGAATGTCGCCGAAGAGGTTGGTGGTGACGATCACGTCGAACTGTTCGGGGTCCATCACCAGCTGCATGCAGGTGTTGTCGACGATCATCTCGCTGCATTCGATCTCCGGGAACTCCTGGGCCACCTCGCGCGCAACGCGCAGGAAAAGTCCCGAAGTGGTCTTCAGGATGTTGGCCTTGTGCACCACCGTGATGCGTTGGCGCCCGGCGCGGCGGGCCAGATCGAAAGCGTAGCGAACAATGCGCTCGCTGCCGCGACGTGTGGTGCGGATCAAGGACTGCGCCTGCTCTCCGTCAGCGGACAGCACCTGGCCTTCGGCGCCGTAAGCGCCCTCGGTGTTTTCGCGCACCGTGATCAGGTCGATGTTTTCATAGCGGGCGCGGGTGTTGGGAAAGGAAAGCGCCGGGCGCACGTTGGCATAAAGATCAAAGCGCTTTCGCAGCTCCACGTTGAGCGAACTGAAACCGCCGCCCACCGGCGTGGTCAGGGGGCCCTTCAGTGCGACCCGATGGCGACCGATGGTCTCAAGGGTTGGCGCGGGCAGCAGCTCACCGTGTTGCTCCTGCGCGGCCAGACCAGCCTCGACGAAATCGTAGTTGAGGTCGACTCCCAGAGCGTCCAGGACACGCAGGGTGGCATCGGTGATTTCCGGCCCGATACCGTCGCCGCGAATGACTGCGATGGTCTGACTCATGGGGAAAATGGCTCCAGATAGGGGATATGCGCGCCGCAGCGGCAGCCTCATCGGGGAGCTGGCCACGCCCCCTCCTGATGCGCCCGCGTCTTGGAAAAAGCGCCGAGGTAGCCCGATATTATGCCCTCTTGCGCCACACGCCTGCATTCGACGTTTGGGGGAACAAGCCCGACGGGTTACCATCAGGCCCATGGACCGCACCACCTCCAGCCTCCTGGCGTGCCTGCTCGCCTTCGTTCTGCCGGTCTCGGCGCAGGGCCTGCGCCTGCAGCCGCTCGCTGAAGACGGGCGGGTGATGCTGGTCGGCGCCGAGAACATCGGTCCCTGTGAGGTACCGGTGCCAGTGGCCCTCGAAAGTTCCGATGAGGGCCTGGTGCTGCTGCTCGACACGGCGCCGCGTCCCGCCTGCACCGCGACCAGCTCGGGGCCGGAGCTGGCCTTCAGCATCGACGACCTGATCGAAGGTGAAATTGATGGTGAGGGCCTGCTGCGCGTGTTCATGGTCGACAGCAGCCATCCGGACCGCAGTCTGGGCATGAATTTCATTGAACTCGGCGAACCGGCCGCGTGGGACCCGGAGAGCGGTCAGTGGTGGCCTGAGCGCAGCAGCGGTGATGACGATGCCGGCCCGGGCACCGGACTGTTTCTGGAGGTCCAGAACGGTGCAATCAGCCTGTTCTTCGCCACCTACGACGCATCCGGGCAGGCCGACTGGCTGATGGCCGCCGGACACCTCGACGGGCGGGTCTTTCGCGGCGACCTGCTGCGCTTTTCCGGCGGTCAACCGCTGTTTGGCGAGTACCGCGCTCCGGGCGCCGCCGAGCGTGTCGCCGGCGTCGAACTGGCCTTCCTGTCGCCGAGTCGCGCCGAGATGTGGCTGCAGCGCGAAGGTGAGGGTGGAATGCACCTGCAGCGGGTGCCGCTGACGCGCTTCCTGTTCGGCCTGCCGCCCGATGTCCGCGCCTGGCGCGGCGACTGGTCGGTGCAGGACCTCGGCGACAACGACCTTCCGCAGCAGCTGAGCTTTGATCGCCTGTTTACCGTCTCGGGCATCCAGTTCCTGGTCGACGCCAGCGGCCGCTTCGAGCTCACCTGCAATACTACCCGGCAGAGCATGCGCGAAACGCTGCCGCAGTTGTGCACTCTTCATGACCTCGAGGCGGGACGGGCATTGATCGAGCTGGACAACAACGCCCTTGACGCGCTCAGCGGCCGGGGGGGCGACGGCCACGCGGTGAATCTCAAGCGTCGCTGACCTGCCCGGTACCCTGCGCGCCCTGCAGGCCGTCAAGAAAGTCGACGGCGCGCCGCAGATGCGGGATGACGATCGACCCGCCCACCACCAGCCCCACGCTGAACACCTCGAAGAACTCTTCGCGATCAACGCCGGCCGCCACGCACTGGGCGATGTGGTAGCTGATGCAGTCATCGCAGCGCAGCACCAGCGAGGCCACCAGTCCCAGCATTTCCTTGGTCTTCAGCGGCAGCGCGCCGTCGCGATAGGTCTGCGAATCGAGCGCGAAGAAGCGCCTCACCACCTGGTTGTCCTGCTCGAGAATGCGTTCGTTCATGCGCTTGCGGAAGGCGCTGAACTCGCTGCCACGATCGCTCATGGTGACCCCTCGAGCAGCGGTTTCAGACCGCCTTCGCGATCCAGCTTCACCAGGTCGTCGAAGCCACCCACGTGGACGCCGCCAACGAAAATCTGCGGCACGCTGCGGCGTTGACCGCTGCGCTCTTGCATCTCCTGAAAGCGCCGGGCATCCAGATCGATGCGGTACTCCAGCGGCTCGACGCCGCGCTCTCCAAGAAAGCGCTTGGCCGCGGTGCAGAAACCGCAGGCGGCGCTGGTGTAGATCTCGACCTTGCTCATGGGGATCGCAGACTCCGATGGTCAAATGCAGCGTTCCGGGCGCGGCAGGCCCGCATAGCGGCAGGCCTGGCGGATCGGCCCTTCCGGGAACAGCCGGTACAGGGTGCGACTGCCGCCATCGCCCAGCCACGGCGCCATCGCCGCCACCAGAATGCGCATTCGCGGCGGCTGCGCGTGCCTGAGATGATGATCGCGCAGATAGTGCAGCACGCGCCAGTGGTCGACACCAAGCGGCAGGCCGTCGAGCATCGCGAGGTGCTCGGCCAGCGCCTCGCTCCAGTCGTCCGACCTTTGCAGGTAGCCATGGGCATCCAGGGCAATGGCCACGCCCTCGAACTCGATGGCTTTCGCGTCGACGCTCATGGGCTGTCACAATGAGGGCCGACTGCGCTTCAGGCAAGCCCGTTCACCGCCGGTTGCCGGAACTCGCGCTAGTCTCGTGCGTCTTAGTTTGACCCCGCCCAGAGATGAGCACCGCCTTGAAGTACCGCATTGGCATTGCCCTGCTGACCGCTGCCATTTGCTTGAGCGCAGGTGCGCAGCCAAGCCGCATCGAGCTTCCGGACATGGGAAGCTCGGCCGGTCAGATCCTGTCGCCTGGTGAGGAGCGCGACTACGCGCAGCAGATCTTCATGGAAATGCGCCGCTACGGCTGGCTGCTCGATGACCCGCTGATCGACGAATACATCGAGTCGCTCGGTTTTCGTCTGGTGGCCCACAGCGAGCGCCCCGGCGACCCGTTCGTGTTCTTCGTGGTTCGCGACCGCAGCATCAACGCCTTCGCCGCCCCGGGCGGACTGGTCGGCGTCAATGCCGGACTGGTGCTGGCCGCCGAAAGCGAAGATGAACTGGCCGCAGTGCTCGCCCACGAGGTTGCCCACGTCACCCAGCGCCACCTGGTGCGGCGCTTTGAAAGCATGCAGAAGGTTTCGCTGCCGCTGATGCTGGCCATGATCGGCACCCTGATTGCCGCCTCCAACACCAGTGGCGACGCCGTCCCGGCCACGATCATGACCGGCATGGGCCTGCTGGAGCAGCAGGCGATCAACTTCACCCGGCAGAACGAATTCGAGGCCGACCGCGTCGGCATCCAGACCCTGGCGCGTTCGGGGTTCGACTCGGGCGGCATGGCGGCCATTTTCGGCCGCATGGGACGCGCCTATCGCGGGCCCGGGGATACCATCCCCGAGTACCTGCGCACGCACCCCGTCAGCGCAACGCGCATCGCCGAGGCGCGCAATCGCGCCGAAAACCTTGAAGAGGCGTTCTTCGTGGCGCCGACGGCACAGCCACTGCACCCGATCTTGCCACCGTCACTGGGCCCTCGCAGTGCACCCGAGATCAGCGCCTGGCTGCCCGAGGCCGATCGCGGCCTGCGCTTCCGCCTGATGCGCGAGCGCATGCGGGTGCTGACCGCCGATTTGCCCACCGACGCGCTGCGCTACTACAACGAACTGGCGCGAAACGACGACAGCGATACTCGCCCAAGCCGTTACGGCGCCGTGCTGGCCCTCACTGCCGCCAACCGGGCTGCCGAGGCGCGCGAAGGCATCGACGAGTTGCTCGCCGAGGATCCGGAAAACGTGCTGTTCCGGTTGGCCGACGCCGATGCAAGATTGATGTTGGGCGACCATGGCGGCGCGGAAGCGGTCTTCACCGAACTCGCCGCCGACTTTCCCAGCCATCGCGCCATCACGCTGGCGTTTGCCAGCGCACTGGTCCAGCGCGGACGGCCCGACGCAGGCAGACAGGCACAGGACATGCTGCGCCCGCTGCTCGCCCCGGAATCCGGGCCGGCGCTGTACGTGGCCTTTGCACGCGCCAGCGAACTGGCCGGTGACGAGATCCGCGCCGCCGAAGCGCACGCCGAAGCTGCCTTCATGGTCGGCCGCGCCGAGGACGCGCTGCAGCAGCTGGAGCGACTCTCCAGGCGCGAAGATCTCGACTACTACCAGCGCGCCCGCATCGACGCGCGCATCACCCAGATCATGCCGATCGTGCTGGAGATTCGGCGCCGGGCGTGGCAATCGCCGGGGTAGGCTTTTCCCGTCCGCGTCCCAGCGGCACAGGTCACTCGCTGTCGTAGGTCGGCATCCCATGCCGACATTTCTTCAATGTCCGCCTGCGGCGGG
>CAZGKE010000079.1:0-7685 GCA_964526035.1 uncultured Gammaproteobacteria bacterium
GAACTCGCCGCGGAACTTGGCGCCGGCGATCAGTGCACCCATGTCGAGCGACAGGACGCGCTTGCCTTTCATGCCCTCCGGTACCTCGCCGTGGATGATGCGCTGGGCCAGGCCCTCGACGATGGCGGTCTTGCCGACGCCGGGCTCGCCAATCAGCACCGGATTGTTCTTGGTGCGCCGCTGCAGCACCTGGATGACGCGGCGGATCTCTTCGTCGCGGCCGATCACCGGATCGAGTTTGCTCGATTCGGCGCGTTTGGTGAGGTCGATGGTGTACTTCTCCAGCGCCTCGCGCTGTTCTTCGGCGGCCGGATCACTGACCGCCTCGCCGCCGCGCATGGCAACGATGGCCTGCTCCAGCGCCGCCTTGTGCACCCCGGCAGCCTTCAGCGCCTGGCCGGCCTCGCCCTTGTCATCGCAGACGGCCAGCACGAACAGCTCACTGGCAATGAACTGGTCGCCGCGCTGCTGGGCGAGCTTGTCGGCCACATTGAGCAGGCGAGCGAGATCGTTGCCGACGGTCACGTTGCCTTCCTGGCCGTGCACCTTCGGCAGGCGTTCCAGCGCCTCGCCAAGGCGCTGGCGCAGCGCCGGCACGTTGCCGCCGGCCTTTGAAACCAGCGGCGCCGAACCGCCGCCCTGCTGGTCGAGCAGGGCCACCAGCACGTGCACCGGCTCGATCACGTTGTGGTCGCGGCCCACGGCCAGCGACTGGGCGTCGGCCAGCGCCTGCTGGAAACGACTGGTAAGTTTGTCCATGCGCATCGGGGCGTTTCCAATGAATGAGGGCGGCCACGCCGCCGATGCGCATTACATGCGGCCATCAGGGCGAAGCTTCAAGTCAGGCATGCAGCCGTTGTAGCCTGGATGCAGCGCAGCGAAATCCAGGACGCCACCTCGCGCGATGCTACGCCCATCCCGGATTCCGCTGCGCTGCATCCAGGCTACGAAACACGGGGAAACCTGGCGGTGGAATCCGGGCAGTGTGCTCAGGGGTCCAGGGTCACGATGGCGCGATTGATGTAGTCATCGCGACGACTGCATTCCTGCACTCAGGATGCCCGCGCCTCCAGCATCGCCACTGCAGGCAGGGTCTTTCCTTCGAGGAACTCCAGAAAGGCGCCGCCTCCGGTGGAGATGTAGGACACCCGATCCTGCACTCCGTACTTGGCGATGGCGGCCAGCGTGTCGCCGCCGCCGGCGATCGAGAACGCCGGGCTGTCCGCAATGGCGTGGGCCAGGGCCTCGGTGCCCTTGCCGAAGGCCTCGAATTCGAACACGCCGACCGGGCCGTTCCACACCACCGTGCCGGCGCTGGCAATCATGGCGGCATAGCGCGCTGCGGTGTCCGGGCCGATGTCGAGAATCATATCGCCCTCGCTCACCTCGCCTGCGGCCTTGATCGTGGCCGGAGCTTCGGCGCTGAACTCGGGCGCCACCACCACATCGCCAGGCAGCGGGATGTCGGCACCGCGCGTTTTCGCCGCATCGAGGATGCGTCGTGCGGTATCGAGCAGGTCGGCCTCGTGCAGCGACTTGCCCACCGGGTGCCCGGTAGCGGCGAGGAAGGTATTGGCGATGCCGCCGCCGACGATCAGCTGGTCCACCTTGCCGGCCAGGCTCTCCAGCAGCGCCAGCTTGGTGGACACCTTGGACCCTGCAACGATCGCCAGCAGCGGACGCGCCGGAGCGTGCAGCGCCTTGCCCAGGGCGTCCAGCTCCGCGCAGAGCAACGGGCCGGCGCAGGCCAGCGGCGCAAAGCGCGCCACACCGTGGGTGGAAGCCTGGGCGCGGTGCGCGGTGCCGAAGGCGTCCATCACGAACACGTCGCAGAGCGCGGCATAGCGTTTCGACAGCGCTTCGTCGTCCTTTTTTTCTCCGTGGTTGAAGCGCACGTTCTCCAGCAGAGCCAGCTGGCCGGGATCGAGTTCGGGCGGCGCGTCGAGATTGCCGATCAGCGGCACCGGCTGACCGAGGGCTTCCGACAGCCACGCCGCCACCGGCGCCAGCGAAGCGGCCGCGTCGAACACGCCCTCCTCGGGCCGTCCCAGATGCGACATCACCAGCACCCTCGCCCCGGCATCGAGCGCCGAACGCAGCGTCGGCAGTGCCGCTTCGAGCCGCTGGGTTGCAGTGATGCGCCCGACCTTGATCGGCACATTCAGATCCTCACGAATCAGCACGCGTTTGTCGCGAAGCTCGAGATCGGACATGCGGAGGAAGGGCATGGGGGGTTCCGGATGGCGGGGAGAGACCGCCGATTACAGCGGAGGGGGAGGTTGTGGGCAAGTCGGGAGGAGCAGGGAGCGGGGCAGAGCTGGCGGGCTGCTCTTGGAGCCCACCCGTGGGCGACAGGGGCCTGGCATCCCAGCGGAGGACCGTCGCGGCCGTGTGGAGCGCGATGCCATTCCCCCGCTCCGCGTCCCTGCTCCCCGCTCCCCCCTCCCCGCTTGATTCAAATCAAGGCACCAACAACAGCCAGGTCGCAGGATGCGCCGACAGACAGCTGCCGCGTAAGGGACCGCCCGCCATGGCCTACGCCACCCGATTCGATGCCGACCTGATCCGCCGTTACGATCTGGCCGGACCGCGCTACACCTCATATCCCACCGCTCCGCAGTTCAATGCGGACTTTCGCGAGGCGGAGTACCGCGAGCACGCCCTGGGCAGCAACGAGGATCCGATTCCGCGACCGCTGTCGCTGTACCTCCATATTCCCTTCTGCGCCAGCCCGTGCTTCTACTGCGGCTGCCATCGCATCATCGTGCATCCGACGCTCGCCGCCGAACGCTCAGGCGCCTACCTCGAGCGCCTGCTGCGCGAGGTCGAACTGCAGGGCGCCCTCTTCGACCGCGACCGCGACGTCACCCAGATCCACCTCGGCGGTGGCACCCCGACCTTTTTCACCGACGCCCAGCTTGGGCAGCTGATGCAGAGCATTGACCGGCACTTCCACCTGGTGCGTGACGAAACCCGCGAGTTCTCCATCGAGGTCGATCCGCGCACCGTGGACGCTTCGAAAATCCGGATGCTGGCCGATCTCGGTTTCAACCGCATCAGCCTCGGCGTGCAGGACTTCAATCCCGAGGTGCAGAAGGCCGTCAACCGCGAGCAGAGCCTGGAGGACACGCTCGAACTGATGCAGGCGGCGCGCGACGCCGGATTTTTCTCGATCAACCTCGATCTGATCTATGGCCTGCCGCTGCAGACCGCGGACAGTTTCGCGCGCACCCTGGAACAGGTCATCGCGGCGCGCCCCGACCGCATCGCCACCTACAGCTATGCCCACCTGCCGCACCTGTTCAAGGCGCAGCGCAAGATCCACGCCGAAGACCTGCCGACACCGGCGCAGAAGCTCGATCTGCTGGGCCTGACCGTCACCACCTTGACCGACGGCGGCTACCACTACGTCGGCATGGATCACTTCGCCCTGCCCAACGACGAGCTGGTGCGCGCGCAATTGAACGGCAGCCTGCACCGCAACTTCAACGGCTACTCCACGCAGGCCGAGTGCGACCTGATCGGCATGGGCTGCTCAAGCATCGCCAGCGTCGGCGACAGCTACAGCCAGAATGCCAAGGACCTCATCCCCTACTACGCCGAGATCGACCACGGCCGCCTGCCGGTGGTGCGCGGCCTTGCGCTGAACGCCGACGATCGACTGCGGCGCGAAGTCATCAACGGCCTGATGTGCCGCGACGAGTTGTCCTTCGAACCGCTCGAGCGCGCCTTTGAAATCGACTTTTCCAGCTATTTCCGCAGCGAACTGGCGCGCCTGCGCCCGCTGCAGGACGATGGACTGGTCGAGCTGAGCAGCAACGCCATCCGCATCACGCCGCAGGGACGCCTGCTGCTGCGCGCAGTTGCAATGGTGTTCGATGCCTACCTGCGTCCGGCCACGGTGACCGATATTCCGCGCTACTCGCGGGTGATCTGAAGCGGGTTCCGGTATCCTTGCGGCGTTCACGTCCGGGGATACCGCGTTGACCCTTCAGAGCCAGGCACAAGTCGACCTTCAGGAGGGCGACGAGAACCGCTTCTGCGGCACCTGCGCTTTCAGCAGCGTGTGCCGCGACTCGGGGGTGGACAAGGTCGATCTGCGCAAGCTCAGCATGATTGTCGAGCACACCGAGCCGATGAAGTCGGGCGTCCACGTGTTCCGCCTCGGCGAGCGGTTTCAGGCCATCTTCGCGGTGCGCGTGGGCACGGTGATGACCTATGTCACCGACGAACACGGCCGCGAGCAGGTGCTCGGCTTCCACCTTCCCGGCGAGATGCTGGGCCTCGATGCCATCGACCCTGAGCACTACCAGTCCAACGCCGTGGCCCTTGAGTCCACCTCGCTGTGCCGCTTTTCGTTTCCCGACATCTCGCGCCTGTCGATCGAGCTTCCGCAGCTGCAGAGACAGCTGTTCAAACTGCTCAGTCGTGACATTGCCCGCTCCGCGATGTACTCCGGCGACTTCTCGGCCGAGGAGCGCATGGCCGCATTCCTGCTCGACCTGTCAGCGCGTTTCGCGGCACGAGGCTACTCGCCGCGCGAATTTCGCCTGACCATGGCGCGCAAGGACATCGCCAATTTCCTGCGGCTGGCCACGGAAACGGTCAGTCGCGTGCTTGGGCGCTTTCAGGACGAGAAGCTGATCGCCGTTGACCGGCGCCTGCTGACGCTGCTCGACCGACCCCGCCTGGATACGCTGGCGCGTCCGGTGCTGCGCCGCTGACGTCATCCGCTGCAGGCATCTGACCTGCATCATGGACGTCCACCACGCGGTCGGGAACACTGCCAGCATGGACGAACGACCGACACTTTCCCCGCAGTTCCTTGCCGCCGCTCCGCATCGGCTGCTGTTCTTCGTGGGCTCCAGCGCGCTGCTCCTCGGCATGCTGTGGTGGGCACTTTGGCTGCTGGCGGCGCGCTTCGCACCCGGCGCCCTGCCGACACCGACAGCGCCCTCGGGCTGGGCCCACGCTGTCGTGCTGCAGTACCAGACCCTGCCGATGTTCATCTTCGGTTTCCTGATGACGGCCATGCCGAAGTGGCTCGGCGCGCCCGGTTTTCCGCGCGCCGCCTACTTGCCCGTGGGCGGACTGATCTTCCTCGGCCTGCTGCTCTCGCTCGGCGGCCTGTTCAGCGGCAGCGCGCTGTTCGAAATGGGCCTGATCGTCACCCTGGCGGGCTGGACGGTGGGCCTGATGCAGCTTGGCGCGTTGCTGCTGCGGCAAGCGCGCATCGACTGGCACGCGCTGTCGATGCTTGCTGCACTGGGCCTTGGCTGGCTGGGTCTGGTCGCCTTCATTGTCTGGCCGTGGCTTGGCGAGTGGCGGCTGGCCTATCTGTCGATCAAGCTTGGCACCTTCGGACTGTTGCTGCCGGTGTTCTTCACCGTCACCCACCGCGTGCTTCCCTTCTTTGCCGCCAACGCCATTCCCGGCTATCGCACGTACCGGCCGATGTGGGTCCTTGGCGCATTCTGGGCGCTGCTGTTCGTTCATCTGCTGATGGAGCTGGCGCACGCCTACTGGCTGATCTGGATCGTTGATCTTCCTCTGGCGCTGCTGACCGGCTGGCTGTGGCTGCGCTGGCAGCCGCACAGAGCGCTGGGCAACGGGCTGCTGGCGGTACTGTTCATCGCCTGGGCGTGGCTGCCGATAGCATTCACCATGTTTGCCGCGCAGAGCCTGTGGCTGCAGGTCACCGGCGATTTCGTGATGCTGCGTGCGCCGCTGCACGCGCTGGCGCTGGGGTACTTCGGTGGCCTGCTGGTGGCCATGGTGACACGGGTGACCCAGGGTCATTCCGGCCGTCCGCTGGTGATGGGCGCGCTGCCGTGGATAGCGTTCATCGGCACGCAGCTCGCGGTGCTGGCGCGACTGGTCGCCGAGTTCGCCACCGACAGCGCGCTGTGGATGGCCGCCGCAGCCAGCCTCTGGGTACTCGCCCTGCTGCCCTGGCTGCTGCGCGGCTGCGCGATCTACCTGCTCCCCCGCGCCGACGACAAGCCCGGCTGAGGGAGCTTCTTTTGTCTTTTCCTTTTTTGCCTTTTATTCGGATGACCCCGAACGAGAGCACCCTCCCAGCTTCATCTGCGCCCTACACGCACCGGTGATTTTTTCCCGGGTCCCGAGTCCCGATTCCCGAGTCCAACAAATGCTCGAACACTATGCCGCCATCAAATCCACCCACATCGCCACCGTGCTGGCGAGCGGCGGCCTGTTTGCGCTGCGCGGTGCGCTGATGCTGGCGCGTTCGCGTTTGACGCACCACGCGGCACTACGCTACGGCAGCTATCTGATCGACACCGTGCTGCTGGGCAGCGCCGTGACGCTCTGCATGATCCTCTCGCAGTACCCGCTGCAGCAGGGCTGGCTGACTGCCAAGGTCGGCGCTTTGCTCGCCTACATCGTGCTCGGCAGCTTCGCACTCAAGCGCGGCAGCAGCTACCGCGCCCGCGCCCTTTTCCTGGTCGCTGCGCTGGCGACCTTCGGCTACATGTACTCGGTGGCGCGCGCCCATCATCCTGCGGGATTCCTCCTGCTGGGAAGCTGACGACACGGCGCCGTTGCTCGCGCCGCAACGAATCGCGCAGGTTTCAGCCTGGGGCTTCGAGACGCAAGCCCATGATGCGCAAGACCAAACTGCACCGTATGGTGTTTTGTTCTGAAAAAACATGCATTTAGGGCATCCGAAATGTCTTGACAGACACGCGGACCGGGAGCATTGTCCGGCGCGGCACCAGCTCCGGGCCCGGCACGACGCAACCAGATTTGTCGTGACCGGATCGGCAGCCGTCACTCGACCGGGGGGTCGGGAGCGGACACATCAACAGTCCAACCTTTCATGGGGAAATCGAGATGATCATGCGCTTCATTGCGTTTGCAGTAGTGCTCGGCCTGGGCGTGTCGGTCCAGGCATCGGAACTTCGCCGTGCGGAGTTTCCGATCGAAGGCCAGTACATCGTGGTACTCAAGGATCCGTCCGCGAACGGTCCGTCCAGCCTCACTCGCGGCGGGGCGTCCATGTCGCAGGAAGACGTATCGCGCTATGTGTCCGACGTCACCGTGGACCTTGCATCGCGCTTCGACCTTGGGGTTGAACACGTCTACGATGCCGCCCTGACCGGCTTCTCGGCCAGCGCGTCCGATGCAGCCGTCAAGCAGCTGCTGAACGATCCACGGGTGGCCTACGTCGAAGAGGACGGCATGGTCTTTCTCGACGCCACCCAGAGCAACGCCACCTGGGGTCTGGATCGCATCGACCAGCGCGATCGCCCGCTGAACGGCACCTACATCTACAACTACACGGCCAGCAACGTGCGCGCCTACGTCATCGACAGCGGCATCCGTGCCAGCCACAACCAGTTCGGTGGACGGGTGCTGTCCGGTGCCAGCTACATCAACGACGGCCGCGGCACCAACGACTGCAATGGTCACGGCACGCACGTCGCGGGTACCATCGGTGGCTCCACCCACGGCGTGGCCAAGGCGGTGCGTCTGGTGCCGGTGCGCGTGTTCGGCTGCACCGGCGGCAGCAGCAACTCCATCATCATCTCCGGTATCAACTGGGTGGCCAACAACCGCGTGCTTCCGGCGGTGGCGAACATGAGTCTCGGCGGCGGTGTATCGTCGGCCACCGACACCGCCACCAACAACCTGATCAACCGCGGCGTGAGCGTGGTGGTGGC
>CAZGKE010000079.1:7785-15069 GCA_964526035.1 uncultured Gammaproteobacteria bacterium
CCCTCGGCCTCGCCGGCGGCGATCCGCAATCACATCTACAGTCGCGCCACCACCAATCGACTCAGCGGTATCGGCTCCGGTTCCCCTAACCGGCTGCTTTACTCCCGTTGAGGGCGATGCACGGCCCGCCCTGCCCGGGCGGGTCGTGCAACCTTGCGTTTCACCCAGCGGCGGCCACATGGCCGCCGCTGTCATTTCCAGCTGCGAATTGAGCCAGGTCAATGCGCAGCGGCCGCGAAAACATCGACCATGGGTCGACCTTTCAGCACGGATGTCGACTCATGCTGCAAGCACCGTTGATGCGCATGGCGCTGCTGTCAACCGGCTGGCTGGCCGTTGTGCTGGCCTTTCTCGGCGCCATCCTGCCGCTGCTGCCGACAACACCATTCGTGCTGCTTGCCGCCGGCTGCTTTTCGCGGGGATCTGCAGGTTGCCATCGTTGGCTGCAGCGGGCGCCGCTGCTTGGATCGGTGCTCAGTGGCTACGAATCCGGGCTTGGCATCAGTCTCACAGTCAAGCTGGGCGCACTCGCCATGCTCTGGGCGGGGATGGCGTTTGCAATTCTCGGCGTGGCCGAGGTTACGGCGCTGCGCGTGCTGCTGGCAGCGACCGGCGTGGCTGCCAGCGCACTGATCCTGGCTCAGCCAACGCGCGCCGCTGCCCCGATTCCGCAATCGCCAGCAACCACCGGGGGGGTGGACAAGGAATGAGCCCCGAGCTGTGCCGCCTCGCCGCCGCGGTCGCACGCCAGGCCTACGCACCCCTTCATGCTTCCGCGCTGAGATCGACGAGCGTCTCCAACGCCAGCGTCGCGAGATCGGCGACGCCGCGCTCGCGGTTCTCGGGCGGCAGACTCGCGCCGTTCGGGAGCAGGTCACTCACGCTCAACAACGAGAGCGCCTGCACGCCCTCGCGTGCGGCCACGCCGTAGAGACCAGCGGATTCCATTTCCATCGCCAGGATGCCGTGTCGACGCAGGCGAGGCAGCAGTTCGGGATCATCACCGAAGAACGCGTCGGTGCTGAAAATGCCGCCTGTGCGTACGGCGATGCCGAGCCGCACCGCGCAGGCGACTGAAGTTTGCAGCAAATGGAAGTCGGCGCAGGCGGCGAAATCGTCGCCGCCGAAATGCAGCCGGTTGAAGCGCGAATCGGTGGACGCCGCCTGTGCCAATACGATGTCACCGAGGGCGAGATCCGGAGCCACAGCGCCGCAGGTACCGATGCGCAGCAGCCGACGCACGCCGTAGTCACGCACCAACTCGGTGGCATACAGCGCGCATGAGGGAATGCCCATGCCGCTGCCCATCACCGAGACCGGTCGGCCGCGCCAGGTTCCGCTGTAGCCGAGCATGTTGCGCAGCGCGCTGACCTGGACCGCATCGTCGAGCAGGGTCAGCGCGATATGCCGCGCCCGCAGCGGATCGCCCGGAAACAGGACGTCTTCTGCAATATCTCCAGGCGCGGCGGCAATGTGTGCAGTGCTCACGCCGCATCCTGCAGAGGCTGGCACCAGCGCAGCAGCGGACGAACCGGCGGAGCCTGTGCCTTCAGGCTGAAGGCTGCGCGCACGGCGCGCTCGGCGCGTGCGGCGGCGTCTTCGTTGCGCGCATGCACCACGGCCAGTGGCTCTCCGGCCTCGGTCCACTCTCCGCGGCCGCGCACCTCGGCCAGCCCCACGGCATGATCGATGGCCTGCCCCGCCCGGCAGCGCCCTCCGCCCAGCGCCACCACTGCCTGCCCCAGCGCGCGCACGTCGATACCCGCTACGTGTCCGCTGCGCGGCGCACGCACCGCGCGCTGCAGAGGCGCCTGCGGAAGGTACTTCAATGGACGCTCGATCAAGTCCGCAGGGCCGCCGAAGCCGCTCACCATCAACGCGAAGCGCTCGGCCGCGGCACCTGATTGAAGCGCATGGCGGAGCCGACGCTGCGCATCGGCTGCGTCCGCGGCCAGTTGACCCATGCACAGCAGTTCGGCGCCCAGCGCCAGACTCAGATCGAGCAGGCGCCCACCCTCCCTGCGACCGCAGAGGATGGCGATCACCGCCGTCATTTCCAGGGCATTGCCGGCATCTCGGCCGAGCACCTGCTCCATGTCGGACTGCGCCACCCGTGTCGGCAAGTCAAGTGCAGCGGCCACGCGAGACAGCCGTTCTGCGAGCTCGCGGTTGGCGTCGTCGTCGGGCAGCTGTGCGCCACTCCCGGTTTTCACATCGAGCACCAGGTGCCCTGCCCCGCCGGCCAGCTTCTTGGACAGGATCGAGGTGACCATCAGAGCCGGCACGTCGCTACATCCGCTGGCGTCGCGGATGGCATACAGGCGGCGGTCGGCAGGGACCAGATCGTCGCTGGGTCCGACGATGGCACACCCGGCTGCACGCACCACACCGTGCAGCATTTCAGCGGAGGGCGCCACGCAATACCCGGGGATGCTTTCCAGCTTGTCGAGGGTGCCACCGGTGTGACCAAGGCCACGTCCCGACAGCATCGGCACGTAGCCACCGCAGGCCGCCAGCAGCGGCGCCAGCAGCAGACTCACGGCATCGCCCACGCCGCCGGTCGAGTGCTTGTCGAGCACCGGTCCGGGCAGATCATCCCAGGCCAGGCACCGCCCGCTGTCGCGCAACGCGGCGGTGAAGTCGATGCACTCATCGAGGCTCATGCCGCGGCATGCCACCGCCATGGCAAACGCGGCCACCTGCACATCCGTCATGCTGCCGTGGCCGATGGCCTGTGCCAGCGCGCGCAGCTCGCCGATCGCGAGGGTTTCCCCGAAGCGCTTGCGCCGTATCAGATCGTTGAACAGCCGGCCGCTCACCGCGCCGTCTCGAGCACCGCCAGCAGCTCGTCGAGCAATCCGCTGGCTCCGATCCTGAAGCGCTGCGGTGTCACCCAAGTGGCGCCAAGGGTGGCTTCGGCCAGTCCCAGATAGGTTGCCGCGTCGCCGAGACTGCGGATGCCGCCGGCCGCCTTGAAACCGCAGTCGCCGCCCATGGACGCAATGCACTCCAGCATCAGTTGCGCCGCTTCCGGCGTGGCGTTAACCGCGACCTTGCCGGATGAGGTCTTGAGGAAGTCGACGCCAGCTTCGATGCCGATGGTGCAGGCGCGACGCAGCGCCTCGGGGCTGCCCAGTTCGCCGGCCTCCACGATCAGCTTGAGAGTTTTCCCGGGCGGGCAGGTCACGCGCACGGCGGCGACCATGCTGCTGCACAACGCCTCGTCGCCGCGCAGCAGGGCGCGCCACGGCAGGACCATGTCGATTTCGTCGGCGCCGGCGGCAATGGCTCGACGGGTTTCGCGCACCACGCGACCAATATGCTCGCCGGCATCCGGAAAGTTGACCACGCTTGCCACTCGCACTGCGCATGGCCCCAGTTGCCTGCGAGCGGTGGTGACGTGCTCGGGGTAGACGCAGACCGCCGCGACATCGCCCCAGCGCGTGCGCGCCCTGTCACACAGGGCTTCGATCCACTCGGGCGTGTCGTCCTCCCCCAGGCTGGTGAGGTCGAGCAATGTGAGCAGGCGGCCCGCGAGCACGCGCTGTGGATTGGGTTCGGCGGTGTCCATGGCGCCATCCTGCACTGGCGCCCAGGGCCGAACCTTGATCTGGATCAGCTACCAGTCCAGGCTCAGGCCCAAACTCACGCTGCGCCCCGCACCAGAGAAGAACTCGATGTTGGGTGCATTCTCCGGCAGTCCGCGCAGGCTGGCCCAGTTCCAGTGGCGCCGGTCGACGAGGTTCTGCGCGGCCAGGTGCAGGCGGACGCTTTCGCGCGGGCTGTACCAGGCGGACAGATCCAGCAGTCCGTAGCCCGGAGGACGGAACAGCACGCCACGGCTGTCGTCGACGCGACTCTTGGCCGCAACACCGAGCACACTGAACTCGCCGCCCCAGCGACCGCTGTCGCTGTCGTAGCCCAGACCCAGCACGGCGCGCGCAGGCTCGACGGTGTTCAGCGGCTGCCCGCGGACGCGGTCGGTTCCGCGCGACCAGGCGCCCGCGAAACGCAGGCTGAAGCCTTCGGCGCGCGGCGTCAGCGCGTCCAGGGACTGCTGCATCGCGATCTCGACGCCCTCGATGCGCGCGCGGTCGCGGTTGACCGACTGGAATATCAGGGCGCCGCTGTCGGGATCGATACCGAGGTTGGCGCGCGATTCGATCAGATCCCGATAGTCGTTGCGGTATACCGAAAGCTGGGCGGCGGCACCGGGACGCTCCCAGCGCAACCCGATCTCGTTGCCGCGGCTCTTCTCTGCACGCAGGTCCGGGTTGGGCAGCGCCACGTAGTTGAACACCGGGATGGCAAAGCCGACGTTGACGTCACCGAACGGCGGTGCGCGAAATCCCCGTGAATGCTGCGCGAACAGATGCAGTCCCTCCCTGATCTGCCAGCGCAGTCCGAGCCGTGGCGTGGTGCTGGTGCTGCTGACGTCGGCGCTCTCGATGCCGGGATTGCGATCGATGTAGAGCGCATCGGGCCGCGCATCGAGCCGATAGCGCTCCCAGCGCACGCCGGGAATCAGGGTAAAGGGCGATGTGCCGAGCGCGATCTCGTCCTGCCAGAAGGCGCCGAGCTCGCGACTGACCGATACCGGAAAATCGCGCAGCGGAAAGCGCTCGCCGATGATCACCGGCGTGCTGGCGCCGCTGTCGAGATTGACCTCGAGTCCGTCGCGCATGCCGTCGAAGCCGGTGCGCGCGAACTCCAGACCAAAGATGTGCCAGTGCCCGAATCCACCGCCTTCGTGGCGCGACTGACCGAGCAGCTTGATGCCGCGCTGCGACTGATCGAAGTCGAAGCTGCGCTGCCGCATGGTCGGATAGGCGGTGCGCGGATCCGCGCGGCGGCGCTGCTCGGCATCCTGGCCATACCCTGTGCGCTGCTCGTAGGCGAGAAATTCAAGCTCCTGCAGCCAGCTCAGGTCAGTGCGGAAATCCGCACCGATGCTGACGCGGCGGCGGCGGTAGTCATCGCGCGCGTCAAGCGCCTCGGTGGTGCTGAACTGCCCCGGTCCGTTGACCAGCGAACGTATGTCGGTGTCGACTTCGGCGCGGTTCTGTTCGAGCGTCAGGCGCCAGTTGCCGACTCTGCCGCCGCCCGCATAAAGCAGCTTGGCCAGCACGGCGTCACGGCGGTAGTCGGCGGGGTTGGCGGCAAACCCCGGGTCGCGCGCGCTGTTCTCAAGCTCGTGCCCTGCGCGTCGTGACGCCATCAAAAGCATCGACCAGTCGCCGCGGCTGACGGCATGGAGCCCGGCCAGACGGGTGCTGGCATCGCGGGTGGCGTGTCCAAGACGCAGACCGATTCGGCTGTCGTCGCCTCCTGCAGAAAGCAGGTCATGCGGATCGCGGGTGCGGTAGGCGACCACGCCAGCCAGCGCGTCGGAACCGTACAGAGTGGAGGCCGGACCGCGCAGGATCTCCACGCGCTCCAGCAGTTCGATGTCGAGCACGTCGCGACCGGCGCGGCTGAAACTGCCGACACCGAACCCCTCCGGCAGCGGCACGCCGTCCACCTCCATGGCGACGCGGTTGCCGTCGAGTCCGCGGATCACGAAGCCCTGCGGACCGAAGCGATCAGGTTCGTCGAGCACGGTCACGCCCGGCTCGTAGCGCACCAGGTCGCGGATGTCCTGGGCCTGCTGCCGGTCCAGCGACTCGCGGTTGACCACGCTCACCGTGCCGACGACCTGGTCGGTCGGCGTGGCGACCTTGTAGGCCACCACGATGATGCGCTCGAGCAGCCCCGGCTCGGCCTCGGCGGAGGCGTCGGCGTGCGCGACGGAGGTCGACGCGGCCGCGGCCATGAGGGAAAGAAGACAGACGGCTCGAAGGATCGTGCTCATGTTTCTCGATGTCGGATCGGATTGCTGTGGAGCAGCATCCTCCCGGGGATTCGCATGCGCGTTGATGTGGATCAAGGCAATCGTCGAACACGGTATTGATCATGTTTCGCAACGGGCACAACGGCTCATTCACGCCTTCGATACGGGACAGACCGATGCTCTTTCGAGGCCACTCCGCAGTATTCACGACCCTCCTTGTGATCAGCTCGCTGCCCGCCTGTTCGGGCGACCGCACCGATTCCAGCGCAGTCCCTGGCCAAGCCGCGGCGAGCGCGCCGCAAAGCGCGGACCTGGTCAATGAACGCCCGCCCAAGCAGGGGCTGGAAGCTGGCAAGGCTGCCTACCTCGCGCACTGCGCGGCCTGCCACCAGCCTGACGGCAAGGGTCTGCGCGGCGCCTTTCCGCCGCTGGCCGGATCCGACTACCTGAAAGCGCACACGACCGAGCAGATCATCGATATCGTGCTCAAGGGTCTGTCCGGCGAAATCGAAGTCGACGGCGTCAAGTACAACAGCGTGATGCCGCCGATGGGCCATATCGGCGATGCCGATGTCGCCGCGCTGCTGACCTACGTCTATGCCAGCTGGGACAACCCCGGACACGAGATCGCCACAACGCAGGTGGCCGCAATGCGGGCCGGAGACAGCGTGGCCGGAGACCCCTCACAAGGCCAGGCGCATCCACAGACCACCATGGCTGAAGCCGCCTACCAGGGTGCGCCGGCCGGGGTTTCCGCGGAAGGCGTCAAGATCGTGCATACCGCCGGCGCACCCGACCTCACCGAGGACGAGTTCCAGCACGCCACCGAGATTTTCTTCCAGCGCTGCGCCGGCTGCCACGGCGTGCTGCGCAAGGGCGCCACCGGCAAACCGCTGACCCCGGACCTCACCCAGGCACGCGGCACCGACTATCTGAAGGCGCTGATCAACTTCGGCTCGCCGGCCGGCATGCCGAACTTCGGCACCGGCGGCGAACTGACTGCCGCCGAGATCGACATCATGAGCCGCTTCCTGCAGCACGAACCGCCGGAGCCGCCCGAGTTCGGCATGGCCGAGATGAAGGCCGCCTGGACTGTTTTCGTGAAGCCTGAGGACCGCCCGACCGCGCCGCAGCACGACCGCAACATCGACAACTTCTTCGCCGTGACCCTGCGTGATTCAGGTGAAGTGGCGATCATCGACGGCGACACCAAGGAAATCGTGGTCATCGTCAAGACCGGATACGCGGTGCACATCTCGCGGCCCTCGCATTCGGGCCGCTATGTCTACACCATCGGTCGCGACGCCAAGGTCGACCTGATCGACCTGTGGATGGATCCGCCGGCGCGCGTCGCCGAGATCAAGATCGGTCTTGAGGCGCGCTCGGTCGAGACCTCCAAGTACAAGGGCTACGAGGACCGCTACGCCATCGCCGGCGCCTACTGGCCGCCGCAG
>CAZGKE010000080.1:0-9886 GCA_964526035.1 uncultured Gammaproteobacteria bacterium
TCGCCGTCCGCGCCACGACGGAAATCGATGTTGTTCACCGAGACCGTGGCGCCACCAACGGCCTTGGCCGGATCCGTCGCGGCCATCGAGGCCATGGAACTCGAAACGCCGCCGGTGATGGAAACGATCAGCCGATTGTCTTCGGCACGGGTTTCGAAGCTGGCGGCGCGGAAGAGATCAATCACGACCCGCGTGCGACCGCCGGCCTCGACCGCGGACGCGCTGCTTGCTGCACCCGACCCGATGGCGACGCGCCTTTGCGCGAGGCCGTTTCTGGTGTTCGGCAGATCGACTGCGATACGCGGTGGATTGTCTGTGGTGAATGCGCGGGCATCATCCACCGGCGCGCTGAGCTGCAGCACGACATCGGTGCGTGTCCCGGAAGTGGTGTAGCTGATCTCCTCCAGGACGTTGTCGCTGGCGGCCGCGACCGCCGGAAGGCTGGCGATCAGCGCCCAGGCTACAACGCCACGCCAATGTGCCATCCAAGGGATGACAGCCTTGGTCGCACGTCCGTGGAGGTTTTGAGCTATCGAATTCATGAAGTCACCCCCAATGGGCCTAGTTCTCGCGCAGGGCCATGCTGGCCGGCTTTTCCATCCAAGCACCCGCGCCATCTGGCACGGTCTCAATCAACTTGATTTCGTTGTCGGCGATACTGACGATTCGCCCGTAGTTCTGTCCCAGGTAATTGCCTACGACCACGCGGTGAATGACGTTGTCGGGGGCGCGCACCAGTGCTCGCTTGCCTGCACCTTCGCCAAGGGTTCCCACCATGGCCAGGGCATCCAGGGAATAAGACTCGAGCAGCTCGCGGCGACGCGTCGGATCCGGGCGCAAACTCGCATCGGCGGCCTCCGCCTCCTCCGATTCGTCGGCTCGCGGTCGGAACGGATCCCGTCGGTCGCGCATCGCACCGTCGACGAACTCCTGGCTCTCGTAGACGAAAGTCTCGAAGGTGCGAAGGACCGGCAGCGCCTCGATCGGCTGACCGCGCTTGGCCTTTTCTTCATTGACCCATTGCCGCAGGTCACCCGTGCCCTTCGCGCATGCGACGAGCAGCAGGGGCAACGTCAACAGCAGGCAGCGAACGGGTAGGTGCCTCATTGTCCGGATCTGGCGTGACATGGTCTCAACCTCCGCCGCCCTGAGCGCGGCGCTCTTCTTGAGCGCGGCGTTCCTTGAGTATCGGCTCGCACTCATCGCCGCTCTCCCCTTCCTCCAGGTAGCGGTAGGTCTTGATCGAACCTTCCAGCACCAGCGGCCCAACGGAAACGGATGTCGTCCGCGAATCCGTTCGCGCGGACGCTCCCGTTCGCGGCTGCAGGGCGATATCGTGCATGGTCAGGATCACCACCCGCGGCAGGGTGGCGACACCGGACACGAAGTCGCCGAACTGATGGTAGTTGCCGACCATGCGCAGCTGGATGGGCTGCTCGGCATAGAAATCCTTGATTTCTTCCGCCTTCGGTTCGAACAACTCGTTCTCGATACCGGAGGCGATCGCTGTTTGCGAAATATCCGCAATCAGGTCAGGCATTTCGGTCTTGCTGGGCAGCTGTCGGAGCATCTGATTGAGGATTTCGCACATCTCCCCAAGCTGGTCCCGATACTCGTCCAGGTTGACCACCTTGGCCTGCTTCTGCGAGAACTCGCGCTTGAGGCCAGGCTCGCGCGCCTGCACCGACTCAAGCTGCTCCTGCTGTTCGCGGATGAAGAAGTACCAGCCGCCGACGCCGATCAGGATGACCAGAAGCACGCAGAAGAAGGTCTTCACGCCGGGCGACCAGGCGCCCATGTTGTTGAAATCGAGATTGCGCAGTTCGCCGAGGTTCATGAGCGCGCTCCCGTTGCCGCGCGGTCAGCGCCGTGGGCCATGGAATCGACATCATCCTCCTCCTCGCCCTCAGCCTTGGGCTGGGTGAGGCGGATGGTCAGCGCAAACTGGAAGCGCGCCATCTGGTCGGTGCCGCGCGCCTCGATGATGCGCAGGATCGGCTGAGTCAGCCAGCCAGACTTGTCCAGTTCGCGGAGATAGATGGAGACGCTCTGGTTCGATTGCGCCACGCCCTCCAGCGTCAACACGTTGCCGGCCTGGCGGATCGTGGTCAGACGGACGCTGTCCGGAATCGTGGTCACCAGCTCATCGAACAGGTGCACCATCTGCGAGCGGGTTTCCTGGAGTTGCTCGATCACCTCCTTGCGGCCGAGCAGCCGGGTTCGCACGCCTTCCAGCTGCTCGATCTCCTTGATCTTGGTGTCGAGAATCTTGATCTCGTCCGAGAGGTACTTGTTTCTGTCTTCCTGGTCGGCGATCAGCTGCGAGAAGTGCCAGTTGGCCCCGAACACCGCGAGGACGGCAGCAATGGCTACCGCGCCGAGCACAGCATAGAATTCCTGGGCGCGCTGCTTGCGCCGCTCTTCACGCCATGGAAGGAGGTCGATTCTGGCCATCAGTCGAAACTCCGCAACGCCAAACCGCAGGCGATCATCAGCGCCGGGGCATCCTGCGCAAGGGCCTGGGCCTGAACTCTGGGCGAAAGCGACATGTTGGCCAGCGGATTGGCGATCACCGTTGGCACGCCGAGCTGCTCCTCAACCATGTCGCCGATGCCGGCGATCGATGCACAGCCACCGGCCAGCACCACCTGGTCGACGCGACTGTGCTCGCTGCCGGCGTAGAAGAACTGGAGGAGGCGCGAGATCTGCTGCACCAGCGCCTCCTTGAACGGCTCCAGCACCTCGATGTCGTAGCTCTCTGGCAGCCCGCCCTGGCGCTTGGCCAGCCCGGCTTCCTCATAGGAGAGCCCGTAGCGGCGCATCACCTCGTCGGTCAGCTGCTTGCCGCCAAAGACCTGGTCGCGGGTATAGATGGTGCGCTGATTCCTCAGCACCGAGACGTTGGTCATGGTGGCGCCGATGTCCAGCACGGCGATGACCGCGTCGCGGGGCACGCTGAGCTGGTCGGAGATCAGGCCGCAGGCGTTCTCCATGGCGAAGGCCTCGACGTCGATCTTTCGTGCCGACAGACCGCCGATTTCGAGCGCGCCCACCCGAACGTCGACATTCTCCGTCCGCGAGGCCGCCAGCAGGACATTCACCATGTCGGGATTGTCCTTGACCGGCCCCAGCACCTCGAAATCGAGGCTGACTTCCTCGAGCGGGTAGGGAATGTACTGGTTGGCCTCGACCTGGATCTGGCCTTCGAGTTCATCGTCGCTCAGATTGGCCGGCATCGGGATGACCTTGGTCATCACCGCATTGCCCGCCACCGCGGCCACGGCGTGCCGGGTCTTGGTGCCTGAACGGGTCACGGCTCGGCGAATGGCTTCGCCAACCGCCTCGACCTCGACGATGTTCTTTTCCACCACGGCGTTGGGCGGCAGCGGCTCGACAGCGTAGTGCTCGACCCGATAACGTCCGCCCGACTGGCTAAGCTGCAGGAGCTTCACCGCGGTGGAGCTGATGTCTACGCCAATGAGTGGCGGTGATTTTGATGAGAACAAGCCCACGCTTTTTCCTCTCCCCACGCGCCCTTACGAGACAAAGGTGCGCAACGACATTAGAAACGAACTCGCGGCCTTTGGCAACACATGGATTATTCCGGCCCGTCGTTTCCCCCAGCCCGCCCCTGAACCCCGCCTTACGGGCGACCCCTCAAGGCCCCCGCTTGGCCAGACCGAGGTTCTATACTCCCCTGACGCCCAAACCGCAAACCCAGCCCGTTTCCCGATGCGATTTCTCCTTAGACTGCTGCGCCTTGGCCTGATCCTTGGCGTGCTTGGCCTGTTCCTTGGCGCCGCCACCCTGGGCGTCGCTTATTGGCTCATTGCACCGCGCCTTCCGTCCGTGGAGGCGCTGCGAGAGGTACGCCTTCAGCAGCCGCTGCGCGTCTATACCGCCGACGGAAAACTGATGGCGACCTTTGGCGAGATCCGCCGCCAGCCGGTGGCCATCGCCGACGTGCCGCAATCCGTGCGCCAGGCCTTCATCGCCATCGAGGATGCGCGCTTCTATGAGCACCCCGGCATCGACCTGGTGGGCATTGGCCGCGCAGTGTGGCTGTTGGCGACCACCGATCGCGCGCGCGTGCCGGGCGGCAGCACCATCACCCAGCAGGTCGCCCGACAGTTCTTTCTCAGCCCCGAATACTCGTTCACCCGCAAGCTGACCGAGATCTTCCTGGCCCTGAAGATCGAGCGCGGCATGGGCAAGGACGAGATCCTCGAGCTCTACCTCAACAAGAGTTTCTTCGGAAACCGCGCCTACGGCGTCGCTGCAGCGGCCGACTTCTACTACGGCAAGAGCCTCGACCATCTCACCCTGGCCGAAGCCGCGATGCTGGCGTCGATTCCCAAGTTCCCGTCGACCGGCAACCCGTTGGCCAATCCGCAGCGAGCGATGCTGCGCCGCAATTACGTACTGGAGCGCATGGCCGAAGTCGGGTTCATCGACGAAGCCACCTTCCGCGCCGCCGCCGCCGAACCTGATCTCGCCCACCCGCACGAACCGCCCATCGAGCTGGAGGCGGACTGGGTCGCGGAACTGGTGCGCCTGGAAGCCATCGAGCGCCTGGGCGCCGACGCCATGAACGGTGGATTCGTGGCCTATACCACCATCGATTCGCGGATGCAGGCGGGCGCCAACGAGGCGGTGCGTGCGAACCTGCTGGATTACGACCGCCGCCACGGCTATCGCGGCCCGGAAGCACGGGTGGCCCTGGCAGACGACGATGGCGTCACCGAATGGCAGCAGCACCTCGCCGGGAATCGCGCCATAGGCGGGTTGATTCCTGCGCTGGTGATCCGTGTCGACGAGGAGCATGCCGAGCTGCACGTCGCCGACGGCCAGACGGTCATCCTGCCTTTCGAGACGCTGGCCTGGGCACGGCGCTATGAAACCGAGAACCGTCGCGCCGCCGCACCGCAGTCGGCGCTCGATGTCGTGGCGCCGGGTGACATCGTGCGCATTGCGCGCGACGCCGAGGGTCAATGGCAGTTCACCCAGCTGCCGGCGGTGCAGGGCGCAGTGGTGGCTCTGGATCCGGAAGACGGTGCGGTGCGCGCCTTGGTCGGTGGCTTCAACTACGCACAGAGCAAATTCAATCGCGCCACGCAGAGCCAGCGACAGCCCGGCTCAAGCTTCAAGCCCTTCATTTATTCCGCCGCCTTTGATCGCGGGTTCACCCCTGCCTCCATCGTCCTCGACGCACCCATCGTGCATAACCAGGCAGGCATGGAAGCGGTCTGGCGCCCGCAAAACGACAACCAGAGCTTCGCCGGACCGATGCGCCTGCGCGAAGCCATGGTCTCCTCGCGCAACCTGGTCTCCGTGCGCGTCCTCGATGCCATTGGCGTGCCTTTCGCCCGGGAGTATGTGTCACGCTTCGGGCTTGAGGAGTCGGCCCTGCCGAGCAACCTGTCGCTGGCACTCGGCTCCACCGCTGCCGCACCGATCGCCATGGCGCGCGGCTATGCGGTGTTCGCCAACGGCGGTTATCTGATCGATCCCTACCTGCTCGACCGCATCGAAAGCCCAGAGGGCATCGTGGTGCTGAAGAGCAACCCGGCCCGCGCCTGCCGCAGCTGTCCCGAACGCCTGCTGCGGGAATCCCGCAGCGCCGCAGAAGCGGACAACGGCAGCCCCATGGGATCGGACCGGGAATCCGCCGGGCCGCCGGAAGTCGCCCTGGCGCCACGCATCATCGACGAGCGCAATGCCTTCCTGATCCATTCCATCTTGAAAGATGTGGTGCGCCGCGGCACCGGCCGCGGGGCGCTTGCGCTCAACCGCAAGGATGTAGGCGGCAAGACCGGAACCACCAACGACTATCGGGATTCCTGGTTCTCCGGGTTCGGGGGCCGACTTGCGGTATCGGCTTGGGCCGGATTCGACGACTACACCTCGCTTGGACGCGGCGAGTTCGGCGCCACCGTGGCCCTGCCGATCTGGACCGATTTCATGCGCGTGGCGCTTGAAAGCGAACCGGAGGTCGAACCGATGATGCCAACCGGCATCGTCAGCGCCAGCGTCGACCCCGAAAGTGGCCGCCTGGTGCCGACCGGACGCGCGGGCGCGATCATCGAGATGTTCAAGGCTGAAGACCTGCAGAGGCTGGAGGTCGCCCAGACCGGCGAACCGGAGAAGGACGAAGCGTCGCCGTACGACATCTTTTGAGGCATCGCCATGCGCGCATCCCGCAATCAGCGTCGGATACACCAGCTGCGGCAAAGCGTGGCGGTGGAGGCTGCCCGCCTGATGGCAGAACAGGGGATTCGCGACTTTCGCCAGGCCAAGAACAAGGCGGCTGAACGACTCGGCCTGACCGACGAGAAGTCGCTTCCGCGCAACGCCGAGATCGAGGAGGCGCTACGTCAGCACCAGCGGCTGTTCGAAGGCCCCGATCACGCCCTGTTGCTCGCATCGCGACGGCAGGCGGCGATCGAGGCGATGCGCTTCTTCGAACGCTTCGAGCCGCGGCTGGTGGGTGCCGTACTCGACGGTACCGCCGACCGTCATTCGGCGGTTTGTCTGCACCTGTTCTGCGACAACCCGGTGGAAGTCGAGGAGTTCCTGCTTGACCAGGGCATCCCGTTTTCGACGCAGAGCAGGCGCCTGCGGGTACAGCGCGACCATTGGCAGGACTTCCCGGTATTCCTGTTTGCCGCCGCGGACACCCCGGTCGACATCACCGTGCTGCCGGTCGACGCCGTGCGTCAGGCGCCCATTGATCGAAGCGGCGAGCGCCCCATGGCGCGCGCCTCATTGGCGGCGCTGCAGCGCCTGATCATGGAAGAGCAGCCCTGACGCCGTGTGCTGGGGCGGCGCGATCCAGCGAATCCGCCCGATCGCGACGGGTATTCAGCGCTTGCCGATGGCGACGTAGTCGCGGGGCGTCGCGCCGGTGTAGATCTGCCGCGGGCGACCAATCTTGGCCTCCGGGTCGGTCTGCTGCTCCAGCCAGTGAGACACCCAGCCCGCCGTGCGTGCGATGGCGAACATCACGGTGAACATCTCGGTGGGAATGCCCAGCGCCTTGTAGATGATGCCGGAGTAGAAATCGACGTTCGGATAGAGCTTGCGCGAGACGAAATAGTCGTCCTTCAGTGCCACCTCTTCGAGCGCAAGCGCGACGTCGAGAAGAGGATCGGAGACGCCGAGGTCCTCAAGCACCTTGTGCGTCATCTCACGGATGATGGCGGCGCGCGGATCGTAGTTCTTGTAGACGCGGTGCCCGAATCCCATCAGGCGGAAGCCGGCATTCTTGTCCTTGGCCTTGACCACGGCGCTGGCCACGTTCTTCGCGTCGCCGATCTCCTCCAGCATCTTCAGCACCGCCTCATTGGCGCCGCCATGCGCCGGGCCCCACAGCGCGGCGATACCGGCCGCAACGCAGGCGTAGGGGTTGGCACCGGTGGAGCCCACCAGGCGCACCGTCGAAGTGCTTGCGTTCTGCTCGTGATCGGCATGCAGGATGAACAGCAGGTCGAGCGCCTTTGCCGCCACCGGACTGATCCTGAGCGGTTCCGAAGGGACCTCGAACATCATGTGCAGGAAGCGGGTGCAGTATTCGAGGTTGTTGCGCGGATAGCGGATCGGCCAGCCAATGGAATAGCGGTAGCACGCGGCGGCGATGGTGGGCAGCTTCGCGATCAGACGGATCGCGGCCAGCTTGCGCTGTTCAGGGTCGTTGACGTCGAGGGTGTCGTGGTAGAACGCCGACAGCGAGCCGATGACGCCGCAGATCATGGCCATCGGATGGGCATCGTAGTGGAAGCCGTTGAGGAAGTTCTTCAACGACTCGTGCATCATCGTGTGGATGGTGACTTCGTGCTCGAATTCAGCGAATTCCCTGGCGCCGGGAAGCTCACCGTTCATCAGCAGGTAGGCCACCTCGAGAAAGCTCGACTGCTTGGCCAACTGCTCGATCGGGTAACCGCGATATAGCAACACGCCCTCATCGCCGTCGATATAGGTGATTGCGCTGCGGCAGCTTGCCGTGGCGACGAACCCGGGGTCGAAGGTGAACAGGCCGGTGTCGCGCGGCAGCCGTGCAATGTCCACTGCCGGCGCACCCAACGAGCCGGTGACCACCGGGAATTCCGCCTTGCGGTCGTTGCTGGGATCGCTGAACTGGACGGTTCTTGTTGTCACGGCTTTCTCCTGGAACAGAATCGGGAAAGGGAAGCAGACTCCGAAAACGGCATCCGGCTGGCCATCAATTCGCAAGGCACGATCTGCAGGGGCGCGCAGCATGCCTCCTCCAACGTGCAGGGCGCGTCGCCCGGAGAGCGACTGCCGCAGCCCACTCAATCGCGGAAGCGCCGGGCGGGCCAGGCTTTGCTGGATGCGGTTCAGAGCGGGACCCCGCGCATTGACCAGCGCTGAAACCCGAGCCTTGACGCTACAGCGGCTCGATCAGACGTTCCCCAAGGCGCGGGATTATCGCATACCGCAGCGTACGGGCGACCTGGCAGTCCTGCGCAGTCCCGGCGAGAATCCACGGAACGCAGACAGGCAAGAGCCCGACGGTGCAATAGCACCGCCGGGCTCGGAAACTCGGGAGATCAAACGCCGCCTCAAGCAGGTCAAGGCACGTCGAGTGCGGCCTGCCTTCAGCGAAGCTCTGGGACGGGAGGCGCCTACTTGGCGCCGTAGCGGCGTCGGAACTTGTCCACGCGGCCGCCGGTATCCATGATCTTCTGCTTGCCGGTGTAGAACGGGTGCGAAGCGCTGGAGACCTCGATCTTGACCAGCGGATACTCCTCACCATCTTCCCACTTGATCTTTTCGCTGCTGGTCATGGTCGACCGGGTCAGGAAAGCAAAGTCGGAGGAGAGGTCCTGGAAGACCACCGGGTGATACTTGGGATGAATGTCGGCTTTCATTTCGAAGTGAACCGAATCTGACGAAAAAGAGCGCAAGTGTAGCCCGGCCTCCTGAATCCAGCAAGCTCAACGGGCCATTGCCGACGCAAGCCGGGCCTCGAAGCGGGACTGCGAGAAGCGCCGTACGATGCGTGCGCGGTCGGGTCGCCCGGAGCGACGTTCCCAGTCCACCAGGCTCATGCCACGCGTGTCGCGCCCGCCGGTCTCGATCCAGACGGGTCGCAGCGCCTGATCCTCGATACTCTCCGGCTCCAGCGTTACCGCCATCGCCAGCGCGTCCGCGGAGTGCACCTGGCCGGGATGGAAGCGCCGCTGGAAATCGAGAGTGCGGCGAAAGATGGCCCGGTAGAAGCGCGCTCGGTCACTGTCCTGGGCCGTCATTGCCTGGAAATCCGCCTCGGTCACCGCGTGCGCCAGGGTCGCCTCCCAATCGACCAGCTCGAAGGACTCGAACGCGTCCAGGACCATCGCGGCGGCCTCGGGATCGAAGCCGAAGTTGAACTCGACGGCGCGCCGCTGCAGATTGCCGCGGCCGGTCACCGCGCCCCCCATCACCACCAGCCGCGAGATCCGCGCCGGCAGCTCCGGGTCAATGCGCAGCGCCAATGCGATGTTGGTCAGCGGCCCCAGGGTCAGCAGGGTCAGGTCGCCGGCGTACATGTGGCTGAGGCGAAGGATCGCGTGCACCGCATGCTCGTCCGACGCCATGAGGCGCGGCGGCAGAAAGGTCGTGTCGCCAAATCCGTCCTGCCCGTGGACGAAGGCGGCATCCTCGTCGGATGGGAGCAGCGGATACCGGCTGCCGGCAAACACCGGTACGTCCTCACGACCGGCCACTTCCAGCAGTTTCAGCGCATTGCGCGTGGTGTGCATCAGCCCGACGTTGCCGGCGGCAATGCTCAAGCCGAGCAGATTCACACGCGGCTCCGCCAGCGCCATCAGGATCGCGAGCGCGTCGTCCACGCCGGGGTCGGTGTCGATGAGCAGGTTCATGGTGG
>CAZGKE010000080.1:9986-15020 GCA_964526035.1 uncultured Gammaproteobacteria bacterium
CCGTGGATGGCGCGCAAGCAGCACCTGCGCGGCGTGCTGGACCTTGGGGAGCAGATCGGCGTCGCGCGCAAGATCGGCGACGCGGAACACCATCTGTCCAGCCTGCCGGGCGCCAAGCAGCTCGCCGGGACCGCGCAGCTCCAGGTCCCTTTCGGCGATGCGAAACCCGTCATCGGTCTCGCGCAGGATGCCGAGACGTTCGCGCGCCTGCGCTGACAAGGGCGGCTGGTACAGGAGCACGCAGTGCGAATCGCGCGCACCTCGACCGACCCGGCCGCGCAGCTGGTGCAGCTGTGCGAGGCCCAAGCGCTCGGGATTCTCGACGATCATCAGGCTCGCATTGGGCACATCCACGCCGACCTCGATCACCGTGGTCGCCACCAGAAGCTGCGTGTCGCCTGCAGCGAATGCAGCCATGACTGCCTGCTTGTCGGCAGGTTTCATGCGCCCGTGAATCAATCCCACGGAGAGCCCTTCGAGCGCCCCATCCAGCTCGGCGTGCACGCTTTCGGCCGCCTGCGCCTGCAGCTGCTCGGACTCCTCGACCAGTGTGCAAACCCAGTAGGCCTGACGACCCTCGGCGCAGGCGCCGCGTATACGGGCGATCACCTCCTCCCGGCGGCCGTGCCCGACGAGCACGGTGGTCACCGGCGTGCGTCCCGGCGGTCGCTCGTCGATCACCGACACGTCAAGATCGGCATAGGCGGTCATTGCCAGCGTGCGCGGTATCGGTGTCGCGGTCATCACCAACTGGTGCGGCACCTGCTCTCCGCTCTGACCCTTATCGCGCAACGCCAGGCGTTGATGCACGCCGAAGCGGTGCTGTTCGTCGACGATCACCAGCCCCAGTTTGCGGAACGCCACCTCATCCTGCATCAGCGCGTGCGTGCCGATACTCAGCGGCGCACCCTCGATCACCGCCGCCAGCGCCTCGCGCCTGGCCTTGCCCTTGACCTTGCCGGCCAGCCATACCGGCTCAATGCCAAGCGGCCTGAGCCAGCCGCCAAAGGTCTGCAGATGCTGCTCGGCGAGCAGTTCAGTGGGCGCCATCAGCGCCACCTGGTGCCCGGACTCGATGGCCTGCAGCGCAGCCAGCGCTGCGACCACGGTCTTGCCTGAACCGACGTCACCCTGCAGCAGTCTCAGCATCGGTTCACTGCGGCGCAGATCCGCATCGATCTCGCCGGCAACCCTCGTCTGCGCGGCGGTCAGGCGAAACGGCAGCGCCTTGAGAAGTCGCCGCGACAGGCGACCATTTCCCGACAGCGCGGGCGCCTGCAGGGCACGTAACCGCTGGCGGCGCAGCTCCAGGCTCAATCGATGTGCCAGCAGTTCCTCCAGCGCCAATCGCCGCTGCGCCGGATGACGACCTTCAAGCAGGTCCTCCACCACCACGTCCGGTGGAGGTTCATGCACCAGACGCAGCGACTCGGTCAGCGGCGGCAGGTCCAGACCGCTGCGCAACCGCTGCGGCAGCAGGTCCATCGCAGTTTCCTCCGGGAGCAGGGCCAGCGCCTGGCGAATCAGGGCACGCAGGCGCGGCTGCTGAAGGCCCTCGGTGCTCGGGTAGACCGGGGTAAGCCGCTCCGCGAGCGCGGCCGCCGGGCCATCTTCGATACGGGTGTACTGGGGATGCACCATCTCCAGGCCATTCGCGCCGTGGCGCACTTCGCCGAAGCAGCGCAGGCGCGTGCCCGGGGCCAGCTGTTTCACCTGCGTCATGCGGAAGTGGAAAAAGCGCAGCACCAGAGTCCGGCGACTGTCGTCGGAGAGCGCCACCTTGAGCTGCGGCCGAAAGCGGAAGCCTCGCTCGACGGCCTCCACCACGCCCTCGATCTGCACGCGCTGACCGGGCAGCAGCTCGGCGATGGGGGTGACGCGGGTGCGGTCTTCCCAGCGCAGCGGCAGATGGAACCACAGGTCCTGGACCGTGTGCAGGCCGATCCGGGCCAGCGTCTGCTCAAGCGCGGGACCGACGCCGCGCAGCGTGCTCAGACCCTGCGTGCCGGGACTCCCTTCCGTGATCCGGGCCATCAGTCGCTCAGTCGGACAGTACCAGGATGCCGTCCATTTCCACGTGCGCCCCGCGCGGCAGCGACGCGACACCGATCGCGGCCCGCGCCGGGTAGGGCTCAATGAAGTACTCGGCCATGATGCGGTTGACTTCGCCGAAGTGTGCGAGGTCGGTCAGAAACACGTTGAGCTTGGCAAGGTCGCCGAGACCCCCACCTGCCGCCTCGCATACGGCCCGCAGGTTGTCGAAAACACGCCGGATCTCGGCTTCGATATTGCCTGTCACCAGCTCGCCGCTGGCTGGATCCAGTGGAATCTGCCCGGAAAGGTACACGGTGTCGCCGCAGCGCACGGCTTGCGAATAGGTGCCGATGGCCGCGGGGGCACGATCAGTGGAAACGATGCTGCGGGTCATGGACTGGCCTTCGTTGTGGAAGACCGCGAATCTTACCCGTTCGCGCGCTGCAGACCGTGCACCACGGTCGAGCGCCGCAGCGCGCGCATGACGTCGGCCAGATGCTTGCGGTCCTTCACTTCGATGGTGATCAGTATCGCGGCAATCTGCAGGTCGCGTTCCTGGTACTCCACGTTCTCGATGTTGGAGCCGCGGTCGGCGATGGCCGCCGCGACCTGCGCCAGCACGCCGGGCTTGTTGTCGACCTCGATACGCAGGGCCACGCGGTAGTCACCCTGCACATGGCGGTCCCAGTCGATGGCCACCCAGCGATCCGGCGACTTGCGGAACTCGGGCACGTTGCGGCACGAAAGCTGATGCACGACGATGCCCTTGCCGGCCGAGAGGTAGCCCATGATGTCGTCGCCCGGCAGCGGATGGCAGCACTGCGCGAAGCTCAGCACGCCACGCTCGGCGCCGGAAATCAGGATCTTCTCCTCGCGACTCTGGTTGCGGTCGCGCGCCTTGGCTCCCTGCGCCTGCAGCAGCTGCTGGGCCACCTGGTCGGGCACCCGGTTGCCCTGGGCGATGTCGGCAAGCAGCTCCTCGAGACGGCGAAACCCGTTGCGCGACAGGTACTTCTCCAGCTCCTCCGGACGCACGCTGTCCAGCGACGATTGCAGCGAATCCAGCGCCCGGTCGAGCATCCGGTGACCCATTTCCACGGCGTCCTCGTGCTGCAGACGCTTGAGGAAGTGACGGATGGCGGTGCGCGCCTTGCTGGTGACCACCCAGTTCAGCCAGGCGGGGTTCGGCGAGGCGCTCTGAGCGGTGATGATTTCCACGCTCTGCCCGCTTGACAGACGTTGACGTAGCGGCGCGAGCTTCTTCTCCACCCGCGCGGCCACCGCATGGTCGCCGACATCGGTGTGAACCGCGTAGGCAAAATCGAGCGCAGTCGCATTGCGCGGCAGCGAGAGAATGTCGCCGGCAGGCGTAAACAGATAGACCTCATCGGGAAACAGGTCGACCTTGACGTTTTCCAGGAACTCCATCGAGCTGCCCGAGCGCTGCTCGCTTTCGACCAGCTTCTCCAACCACTCCCGGGCGCGCGACTGGGCGTTGGTGGCAGAGCGCGAGTCGGTCTTGTACATCCAGTGCGCGGCCACTCCGCGCTCGGCAATGGTGTCCATGTCCTCGGTACGGATCTGGATCTCCACCGGCACGCCACCCGGCCCGAACAGCACGGTGTGCAGCGACTGGTAGCCGTTGGCCTTGGGGATGGCGATGAAATCCTTGAAGCGCCCCTCCACCGGCTTGTACAGCCCGTGCACCGCGCCCAGCACCTGGTAGCACTGCATGGTCTGCGCCACCACCACGCGAAATCCGTAGACATCCATCACCTGGGCGAACGTCTTGTGCTCCTGGCGCATCTTCTTGAAGATGCTGTAGGGCGACTTCACGCGACTTACGATGCGCGACTCGATCGGCTCTTCTTGGAGGCGCTGCGCGAGCGCCATCTCGATACGCGACACCGAATCGCGGCGGTTGCCATAGAGCGCTCGCAGGCGCTGCTCGATGACGCGATGGCGCTTCGGATACAGCGAGCGGAAGCCCAGATCCTGCAGCTCCGCCTTGAAGCGGTTCATGCCCAGTCGCTGCGCAATCGGCGCATAAACATCAAGCGTCTCGCGGGCGATCCGGCGCCTGGAGTCGTCAGCCATGGCCTCGATCGTGCGCATGTTGTGCAGACGATCAGCCAGCTTGATGAGTATGACGCGCAGGTCCTTGGCCATGGCCAGGACCATCTTGCGGAAACTCTCGGCATCGGCTTCCTGCCGGCTGCGGAACTGCACCTTGTCCAGCTTGGTGACGCCTTCCACCAGATCGGCCACCGGCTCGCCGAACTCGCTGGTGATGGACGCGCGGGTGAGCTCCGTGTCCTCGATGGTATCGTGCAGAATCGCCGCGCATAGAGTCTCCACGTCCAGGCGCAGGTCGGCCAGGATGTGGGCTACAGCCACCGGATGAGTGATGTAGGGCTCGCCGGAGCGGCGCGTCTGGCCATGGTGGGCGCGCTGTCCGGTCAGGAAAGCCTGGCGCACCAGACCTACCTGCGCATCGGGCAGGTAGCCTTTGATCTTGTCTTCAAGCGCGAGGACGTCGGCGGGAACCTCGCCGGAGAGCGGTGCGTCGGTATCGGTGACGGCGGCCATCCTCGCATCCCGGCGACGACCACCGCTGCATGGCGGGCCGCCGCCTGGCGTGCTCTCAGTCGTCGACCTTGGTCAGATCGTCGTCGACTTCTGCTGCCGCCCACTCCAGCGCCTCGCGCTCGGCGCGCTCGCGCTCGGCCTGGTCCACGGTATCCAGCAGCTCGGCGCTCACCTGGCCGCTGGCGATCTCGCGCAGCGCAGTCACGGTCGGCTTGTCTTCCTCATCGGCCACCATGGGCTGAGCGCCCTTGGTGATCTGGCGCGCCCGGCGCGAGGCCATCAGCACCAGCTCGAAGCGGTTGTCGACCATTTCGAGGCAATCTTCCACGGTAATACGGGCCATAGCAGTCTCAATCTCTCGAATTTCTGAGCAAAGCGGGATTGTAGTCGGGCTATTGTGCAGTGCGCAAT
>CAZGKE010000081.1:0-12087 GCA_964526035.1 uncultured Gammaproteobacteria bacterium
TCAGGCGGGTGTGGCAGTGATGCGGGACGTCAATCGCGGCTTTCGCCGCTCCTGCAGGGCACAGCTCTTGTAGGTCCGGGGGAATCCCGGCGTAGACGCGGAGCGGCCGAAACCACCTGTGGGCGACCGGCGCCGCGCTCCGTTGCGGGGCTCAGGTCGCGCACGGGTGCGCTCCTACATGGACTGCTGGGCCGCGTGCATGGGCGCGCTGAACTCGTGCACGGCGTCGACCAGCACGGTCACGTGGTCCGGGTTCATGTCGGGGCTCATGCCGTGGCCGAGGTTGAAGACGTGGCCGGAGCCTGTACCGTAGCTCTCCAGCGCGCGTTTCACCTCCGCGCGAATCGCTTCGGGCCGCGCGTACAGCGTGACCGGATCGAGATTGCCCTGCAGCGCCACCCGATCTCCGGTGCGCTGCCGGGCATCGCCGAGGCTGACGGTCCAGTCCACGCCCACCGCCTCGCAGCCGCTGTCGGCGAGATCCTCGAGATAGGGCGCATTGCCCTTGCCAAACAGGATCAGCGGAGTCCGCATCGCAGCTTCACCGCGCTCCAGTTCGGCAGCGATGCGCGTGAGATAGCGCAGCGAGAACTCGCGATACAGGTGCGGGGCCAGCACGCCACCCCAGGTATCGAACACCTGCAGCGCCTGCGCGCCCGCCGCGCGCTGCGCCGACAGATAGGCGATCACCGCGTCGGTCACCACTTCGAGCAGACGATGCAGCAGCGCCGGCTGGTCGTAGGCCATGGCCTTGATGCGCGCGAAATTGGCGCTGCCGCCGCCCTCGATCATGTAGCAGGCCAGCGTCCACGGACTGCCGGAGAAACCGATCAGCGGTACCCGCCCGTCGAGTTCGCGGCGGATCAGTCGCACCGCGTCCATCACGTAACGCAGTTCGCGGTCCATGTCGGGCACCGCAAGCCGCGCGATGTCGGCTTCGCTGCGAACGGGACGCTCGAACTTGGGCCCCTCTCCCTCGGCGAAGTACAGTCCGAGGCCCATGGCATCGGGCACCGTCAGGATGTCGGAAAAAAGGATGGCGGCGTCCAGCGCGTAGCGGTCGAGCGGCTGCAGGGTGACTTCGCAGGCCAGTTCCGGGTTGGTCGCCAGATCCATGAAGCTGCCGGCGCGGGCGCGGGTGGCGCGGTATTCGGGCAGGTAGCGGCCGGCCTGGCGCATCAGCCACACCGGAGTGGCGTCCACGGGCTCGCGGCGCAGGGCGCGCAGGAAGCGGTCGTTCTGCATGGTTACTGAAGGGTCCTTCGGGCTCTTTCGATCTCGTTTTGCAGCGGTTCCACCCGCCGCGGCCAGACGCCGCGCAGACCCTCGACAGTCGGCAGATCCGCCACCGATTGGCGTGCCCGTTCGGGTGTTTCGTAAAGACCCCACGCCAGCAGCCACCAGCGTGCGCGGTCGCGTTCCAGCGGCAGCAGGAACAGTTGATCGGCGGGAAGCCCGAGCGCGCCGGCGAGACGCACCAGCGCGTCGACATCGGGTCCGTGCGCAAGCTGCAGCGTCCACTGGTTGATGTCGGCGCCCATCACGGCGTCGACCCGCCACGGGCCGGCAGGAATGACCGTGGCGGCGACGGGCGCGGGCGCAGGTTGCGGATCAGGAGCGGCCACTGGCTCGGGGGTCGCCTGGCGCTCGACCACCGGGTCGGGGGCATACTGGGTGCTCGTGTCGACGGGTTGCACTGCATCGACCGTCGGCTCGTCCGCAATGGCAACCTCCGCGGCCGGTGCCGGTTCGGCCCCTGGCTGCGGCTCGGGGACCGGGATCGGGGTGGGCGCAGCGACCGGTTCCGGCGCTTCGGGTTCTGCGATCTCTCCCGGCTCGGGCAGCGATGGCTCTGCGACGATCACTTCCGGCTCGGGTTCGGGAAGTGCTTCGACGGTGAGCGAGGGCTCGGCAACCGGCTGCACTTCGACCTGCGCGGGCTGCTGCGGTGTCGGTCGCGCGATCGGCACCGGTGGCAGGGTGCGCGTGCCCTGGGGGTCGGCGAGGAAGCGCGGCGGTGCGCGGGGTGCATCGCGCCGCGGCGGTGGTGCCGCCGGCTGCGGTGGATCGTCTTCGGTGCCGCAGATCCAGCCGCTGGCATCCGCATTGGGGATGCAGATACGGCGCTCGCGCTCGCTGGCGAAAAGGGATTCGGTCAACAGCAGCAGCGCGATGCCGATGGCCAGTACGTCAGACCGCACGCTGCAGATCTCCTGGCGCGCCTTCGCCCTGGCTGAACATGATGCGGAATCCGCGCTTGATCTGCTGATCGCGATGCTGCTCCAGCGCCTTGAGCGCATCCTGGCGCTTCTCGAAGAATTCGCGGCGCAGCGTCGATCGCCCGCCCTGCGCGCCGGTCTCGCGCATCAGCAGCCAGCCGCCGAGCAGATCCTGCTGCAGGATCAGCTGGACGAATCGCGGCGGCTCGGCGCCGGCGCCTGGGGACTGAAGGTAGATGCGCATCAGTGCATTGTAAGGCTTGGGGGCGGGGAGGGCAGAAACGCAACTGCGCCGCGTAGGTTGGGGTAAGCGCAGCGCACCCCAACAAGCCTCTGCTCGGGTAGCGTCCGGAGCCGTTGGGGTGCGCTGCGTTTACCCCAACCTACGGGGTTCGAGTTGTCCAGGGCTTTGGCGCCATCGGGTCTCGGATTGGGCCGGGCGCGTTTCCCCACCATTCAGTCGGCTGCGTTTCCTGGTTCGATACCGGCGCTGCGCAGAAGCGCAAGCAATTCTTTGCCGCGCCCCTCGTGCGGCCAGCCGACCAACTTGGCGACCAGTTCGCGTTCGCCGTTGACGACATAGAACACTGGCGACCGGCCAAGATCGTCCAGGAAGGGCCAGTCCTCTGCACGATGAATATTCGCCAGAGGAAACTGCGGAAACTGCGCTTCCCATTGTTCCTGCGCTGGGAGGTCGAGCCCCATGGAGGGCATTACAAGCCAGCGGCCGTGCCGTGCGAGCAATGGGGCGAGCTCCGGGTCGTCGGCGATGTGTGCGGCGGCGCGCCGGGCGGGTCCACAGCGGGGAATCATCACCACCAGCAGCGCCGGACCGCGCGCAAGCGCGACCTCCTCCAGCACGAGCTGCTGCGACTGCGCCCGGTAGCGCCAGACGCGAAGACCTTCTTTGGGCGCGTCCTCGGCGTGAATCGATGGCAGAGGCTCCAGGCCCGCTTCCGGGTGCGCGTCGGACAGCCTCGCGGCGAAGTCGAACCTTCGGGCCCTGATGGCGACCTGATGCGTTCGGCGATAATGCGTGGTGGTAGCCAATCCCCGCGCCGCCATGGCTTCGAGCAAGTCGAGCAGTTCGTGCAATAGCCAGTCGTGATCGACAGGTCGGCTGTTGACGGCATAGAAGGCCGTTTCGAGAGTTGCGAGGAAGCGTGCTTCAAGTTCAGCATCAGAGATCTCGGCAACAGCGCCAGGCTGAACCCGATCGAACTGCGCCCGATACTCAGAAACGACGGCATCCACAAATGCCGACCATTCCGATCCTGTCGTCTGGGAGTGAGCGTTGTTTATCTGAAGAACCCGTTTCGCGAAGGAATCGGACCTGTCCGGCCACGACACTTCCTCCTTCTGCTGCCTGGCGCATGCTGTCAGAAGGACGACCGACAGCAAGAGCAAACACGACGCTGCAAGGCGGCGCCGATGATCGGCGGTCCGTCGAGGATTGCACCCGGTGATGCTGATCGATCGAAGAAGCATGTAGATGCCCATGAAAGCATTGTAGGGTTTGGGGAAGGGAAGGGCAGGGAGGTAACCGCCCCAGGTAGGTTGGGGTAAGCGCAGCGCACCCCAACAAGCCGGTGATCCGGGACATTTTGAGATCAGGTAGCGTCCGGAGCCGTTGGGGTGCGCTGCGCTTGCCCCAACCTACGGGGTGCGCTTTGTCCATTGGTTGATGATCGCCGCCAGGGCATCGGCGCCGTCGAACAAGGCCGCCGGCCCTGGCTGCAGGATGATGGGGGACTTGATCTCGTGCAGTTTGGCATCGCGCACGGCGGGAATGTCCTGCCAGCCGGGGCGCGCCGCCACTTTTTCCGGGCGGAACTTCTTGCCGCACCAGGAGCCGATGATGATGTCGGGCGCGCGCCGCACCACTTCCATGGGGTCGGCGAGGATGCGGCCGCGTGCCAGCGAAGAAGCGGCACATTCGGGGAACACGTCGTCGCCGCCGGCGATGCCGACCAGCTCCGAGACCCAGCGGATGGCGCTGATCAGCGGGTCGTCCCATTCCTCGAAATACACGCGTGGACGGCGCACCAGCGCGGCGGCCTGCTCGCGTATCCCCTGGAGGTGCGATTCGGCGCGTGCGGCCAGGGCGTCGGCGCGATCGGCGGCGCCCACCAGCGCGCCGAGGCGACGCATGAAATCGAGAATGCCTTCGACGCTGCGGTGATTGGTCACCCACACCTCGACGCCGCGACGGATCAGCTCGGCGGCGATGTCGGCCTGGATGTCGGAAAAGCCGATCACCAGGTCGGGATCAAGCGCCAGGATCTGATCGAATCTGGCGCTGGTGAAGGCGGAGACCTTGGGCTTCTCCTTGCGTGCGCGCGGCGGACGTACGGTGAAGCCGGAAATGCCGACGATGCGCTCCTGTTCGCCAAGCAGGTACAGCGTTTCGGTGGTCTCCTCGGTCAGGCAGACGATGCGCCGGGGATACGGGTCGCGAGTCACGGGTACAGACGTTCTTCGACCCAGGCGCCGTCCACCCACCGATGGCGAAAGCGATCGTGCAGGCGATGCTCGCCGCCGTACCAGAATTCGATGCAGTCCGGCGCCACGCGGTAGCCCGACCAGTGCGCTGGCCGCGGTACGGGTTGGCCCTCGAACTTCGCGTTGAAGCTGGCCACCCGTTGCAGAAGGGTGTCGCGGCTGTCGAGAAGCTGCGACTGTTCGGAGGCCCAGGCTCCGATCTGGCTGTCGCGCGGTCGGCCTGCAAAGTAGGCGTCGGCTTCGGCGTCGCTCACCGGCGTCACGGCGCCCTCGATTCTGACTTGAACCTGCCGACGCACGCCCTTCCACAGAAACAGCAGCGCGGCCTGCGGATTGCCGGCAAGCTGGGCGCCTTTGCGGCTGAGCGTATTGGTGTAGAAAACGAAGCCGTCGGGATCGACATCCTTCAGCAGCACGGTGCGTGCCGACACGCGGCCCGCAGGGTCGGCGGTCGCGAGCGTCATAGCGGTGGGCTCGGGATCGCCGGTCTGTCGGGCTTCTTCGAGCAGATCACGGAAGGTGCGCAGGATGTCGTCGTTGATCGGCATGGGTCGGATCGCGATGCGGGATCGAACATTCTGGACGAGGCGCAAGGCGGGCGCCATGGCCTACCTCGGCCTGCTGTCGCCGCAATCGAATTGCGCGGATGCGCGCTCGGCGAACAAAGCATTGCCCTCGCGTTGGCGGAACTGAAGCGCCCGGCGCAGGGCGTTCACCACCGCGCGCGCGGTGACCGTGGCTCCGGCGAACTGGTCGAAGTCGCCGCCGTCCTTGCGCACTTTCCAGCGCTCGACCGGCGGCTGGCCAAGGAACAGACCGCGGAAGCTTTCGATCCAGTCGCTCTTCTCCGCCTCGATGGCGTCGCCCAGTCCGGGCGTTTCCCGATGACCGGTCACCCGCACGCCAAGCACGCGGCCCGCGGTGTCGACGCCGATCAGCAGCTCGATGCGCCCCGAGTAGCCATCCGGCGCGGTGGCGCGCATGGCCAGCGCCACCGGCTCGCCGGCGCGGCGCGCGCGGTACACGGTGTGCGCGCCCGGACCGAGGTCCTGGTGCGCGCAGAGGATCAGGGTGTCGGCCAGCGGGTCGTTGTCGTACAGGGCGGTCGGCAGCACGGCGGCCATCGCCAGCAGCTCGACCCTGCGTTCCTCTTCGGCGATCCGGTCGCGAGTGAGCGCCCAGATGCCGGCCAGCAGCACCGCCGCCAGCAAACCGGCGAAGCCCAGACGCAACGCCGCGTCGAGTTCCGGCCTCATTTGGCCCGCCCGAAGATGCGCGGCGCGCTGTAGCGGTCGATCAGGGGTGCCGCGCAATTCATCAGCAGCACGGCGAAGGCGACGCCATCGGGGTACGCGCCCCAGCGTCGGATCGAAAGCGTCAGCACTGCCACACCGGCGCCGAAGATCAAGCGACCGCGCGGCGTCGAGCAGCCCGATACCGGATCGGTGGCGATGAAGAACGCGCCGAGCACCAGCGCGCCGGAAAACACGTGCTGCAGCGGGAACGGATGGAAGTCGGGATCGACGAAGTGAAACGGCAGGGTGAGAAGGATGGTCGTCCCCAGCAGCGCCACCGGCACATGCCAGGAGATCACCCGCATCAGCATCAGAAACAAGCCGCCGAGCGCGTACCAGTTGGCGATCCACTCCCAACCCTTGCCGCCGAAGTCGCCGAAGACCGGATCGGCGCGGATTTCGCCAAGCGTACGGCCGTCAGACGTCATGTGGCGTACGGTCTCCAGCGGCGTGGCTCCGGTGACCGCATCCCAGCCCAGCCCCACCGGAAGATCGCCGAGGAAGATCGCCCGCATGGCCTCGACCAGCCCGATCGGATGCTGTGCGAGCTGGTGCGGCGGCAGCCACTGGCTGACTTCGAACGGGAAGCACACCAGCACCACCGCAAAGCCGACCATCGCCGGATTGAACAGGTTGTGACCGATTCCGCCGTAGAGGTGCTTGGCGAAAACAATCGCCGCCAGCATGCCGACGACCGCGATCCACCACGGCGCAAGCGGCGGAATGCACAGCGCGAACAGCACGGCGGCGACAGCTGCACTGCCGTCGAGCAGGAAAGTGCGCATGGCCGCGCCGCGCGCCTTCAGCATCGCCGCCTCCAGCGCATAGGCGGCGGTCAGCGCCACGGCGATCTGCACCAGCACACCCGGACCGAAGTAGTACACGTGCGCCAGCACACCGGGCGTCAGCGCCAGCAGCACCAGCAGCATCACCCGACGCACGCTGGTCGGCGGCGCCGCGTGCGGCGCGCCCGAAGTCGCGAAGGACTTCAAGAGGACTGTTCCTGCTGCTTGCGCGCCTTGGCGCGGGCGATGGCTTCGGCCACCGCCTCCGGGTTCGACAGCTGCTGTTTGCGCGCCTGCTGACGCGCCTCGCGCTCGGCGGTCTGCGTCTCAAGACGCAGCTTGCGCGCTTCGAAGCGTTCGCGAGCCGCGGCTGCGCGACGCTCCTCGCCGCCGCGATGGCGCAGTTCGGCCTTGGCGTGGCGGTACCAGTCGACCAGCGGAATATGGCTTGGACACACCTGGTCGCAGCAGCCGCATTCGATGCAATCGAACAGGCCGTGGCGCTCGGTTTCCTTCCAGTCGCGCGCGACGACGTGGCGGTGCAGCTCGTGGGGCAGCAGCTGCGCCGGGCATACCGTGACGCAGGCCATGCAGCGTATGCACGGCATCTCCGGTGCGGTCTCACGCACATCCTCTGCCGGCAGCGCCAGCACGCAGTTGGTTGCCTTGGTGACCGGGAAGCGGTCGTGCGGCAGCGCCACGCCCATCATCGGTCCGCCTACCAGTAGCCGCGCCGCACGTTCGGTGTATCCGCCGGCCGCAGCCACCAGATGTTCGATCGGCGTGCCCAGGCGCACTTCGAAATTGCGCGGCTCGATGATGCCGCGACCGCTGACGGTGACGACCCTCGAGGTCAGCGGTTCGCCGTGCACCACCGCCGCGCAGATCGCCGCCGCGGTGCCGACGTTGATGCTGGCCACGCCGATGTCGCGCGGCAGGCCGCCTGACGGTACTTCCAGTCCGGTCAGGACCTTGATCAGCTGGCGTTCGCCGCCCTCCGGATAGCGCGTGTGCACCTTGACCAGCTGCACCGGAATCGGCCGATCCAATGCGCCCTCGGCATCCTCCTCGAAGTGCAGGGTCGAGCCCGGCCGGGTGCCCGGGTCGCTTGGGGTCTGTTCGGTTTCCGCCAGGTCGCGGGCGAGGGATTGCGACAGCGCGGCGAAGGCCGCTTCCATGTGATCCTCGACGGCGATGACGATACGCCTGGCATCAAGAATGCGCGCGGCCAGACGTGCGCCGAAGATCACCGAATGCGGGCGCGCGCGGATCAGACTGTCGTCGCAGGCGATGTAGGGCTCGCACTCGGCGCCGTTGACGATCAGCAACTTGCGCGGCACCGAGAGTTTTTCGGCGGTGGGAAACGCCGCGCCACCGAGGCCGACCACGCCGGCCTCATGGATGCGTTCAATCAACGCGTCGGCCGGTACGCTGAAGGGATCGGCGATGGACGGCAGGCGTTGCCAGGTGTCGCGGCCGTCCGGTTCGATGATGATGCAGGTTTCTTCGGCGAACGGCGGACGCGGCGTCGGGCGCGGCTCGATCGCCTTGATGCGCCCAGAGGTCGAGGCATGCAGCGGCGCGCTCAGGCCCGGTCCAGCGCGCGCCAGCAACTGTCCCGCCAGCACCGTGTCACCTACCGCAACCACCACCTCGGCTGGCATGCCGGCATGCTGCACCAGCGGCAGCACGATCTCGTCCGGCAGCGGACAGACGTGCAGCGGCCTGGCGGTCGACACCGACTTCTTCGGATCGAGCTTCAGGCCACCGGGGAAATTGTGCAGGCGCATGCGGGCATTGTAGACGGGGGGGCGACTATGCTTCCCGGGCAGGGCGCATATCTTGAGGCCGTGCCCTGTTGATCCTCTGTTTTCGCGTCAACTCTCTGCTTCGATGCGCTTACCTCGGGGCCTCAGCCCCGATCAGGGCGCTGCATCGATGCGACGGTACGGTCGCGCACGGGTGCGCTCCTACAACGGCATGCGCATCCTCGGCGGTGGCCAGCGCCAGGCTTCGTCGACTTCGACCATGTCGATGCAATCGACCGGACAAGGCGGCAGGCACAGATCGCAGCCGGTGCATGCCTGCTCGATCACCGTGTGCATGCGCTTGGGCGCGCCGACGATGGCGTCCACCGGACAGGCCTGGATGCACAGGGTGCAGCCGATGCAGGTGGCCTCGTCGATCACCGCGACGCGGCGCGGCTTCTCCTCGCCGTGCTCGGCCGACAGCGGCTTGGGTTCGCGGCCCAGCAGCTCGGCCAGCGCGCGGACGCCGTCCTCGCCTCCGGGCGGACACTGGTTGATGTCGGCCTCGCCGCTGGCGATGGCCTCGGCATACGGGCGACATCCGGGAAAGCCGCACTGGCCGCACTGGGTCTGCGGCAGGATGCGGTCGATGGCCTCCACCACCGGATCGCCCTCGACCCGGAAGCGCCGCGCGGCGTAGCCCAGCGCCAGACCGAACACGAGCGCCAGACCGGCCAGCACGGCGACCGCCGTCAGCATGCCCATCAGGGCGTCATGCCGGCGAAACCCATGAAGGCCAGGGCCATCAGCCCCGCCGTGACCAGCGCCAGCGGCGCGCCGCGAAACGCGACCGGCGCCGGCGCGTGTTCGATGCGCTCGCGCAGCGCGGCAAACAGGATCAGCGCCAGGCCAAACCCGACCGCAGCGCCGAAGCCGAAGATGATCGAGCCGAGCAGATCATGGTCGCCCTGCAGGTTGAGCAGGGCCACGCCGAGCACAGCGCAGTTGGTGGTGATCAGCGGCAGGAACAACCCGAGCACCTCATGAAGCAGCGGCGCCATCTTGCGCATGGCCGCCTCGGTGAACTGCACCAGCGCGGCGATTACCAGAATGAAGGTCAGCGTGCGCAGATACTCCAGCCCCAACGGCATCAGCAGGTAGGTGTAGGCGAGATAGCTGATCGCCGAGGACAGAGTCAGCACGAAGGCCGTGGCGATCGCCAGCCCGTACGCACTTTCAAGATTCCGCGACACGCCCATGAACGGGCACAGCCCGAGAAATTTGGTCAGCACGAAGTTGTTGACCAGCACGGTGCCAACGAGGATGAGGATCCATTCGGTCATGGCGCCAGTTTACGGGGAGCGGGGAGCGAGGAGCAGGGAAGCGCCGACATGTCTCTTTGTAGGAGCCCACCGGTGGGCGACACTCTGTCGTAGGTTGGCGGTGAGCAAAGCGAACCCCAACGATCCGCGATCCAACAACTCGCCGCGAATCGCCGGCCGGGCACTACACGTTGGGCATCGCTACGCTCAGCCCAACCTACGTATGCCGTTCCCCTGCCCCCTGCTCCCCGTTCCCCGTTCCCCGCTCCCCGCAACATCGCGTATCGTGGCAAGACCATGGCCGCAGCACTCGCCCATGCCGTTCGCTTCCGTTTGCTGGTAGTCCTTCCGACGCTGCTGGCTGCATCGCCTGCCGCCGCGCTGCACGCCGAGTACGGGCAGTGTGCGGACACAGTTCCCGAGCGCATCATTGATGTGACGCCGGGCCAGGACTACCGTCCGATCCTGTCTACCCTTGGCCCCGGTGATCTGTTGCGGTTCGCCGCAGGCACGCACGGCTTCGGTCTCACGCTGTCGGGGGTCGCTGGGGAGCCGGGGCGCTGCATTCTGATCGAAGGTCCGGCGACCGGGCCGCGCGCGCGTTTCACTGCACGGACGTGCTGCAACACGGTAAGCCTCACAGACGTCGCCTGGGTGGCGATCCGGAATCTCGAACTGGACGGCCAGGATTTCGCCGGCGTGGACGCGGTGAAGTGCGAGAGCCCGGCGAATTTCGCGCATCACGTGACCGTGGAGAACCTGCTGATCCACTCTCATGCCGGCAACGAGCAGCAGACCGTCGGCATCTCCACCAAGTGTCCGGCCTGGAACTGGGTAATACGGCGCAACCTGATCCTCGGTGCGCCGGGCGACCCGCCGGCCGGCACCGGGATCTATCTGGGCAATTCCGACGGCAATGACGAGCTGGTCCACTCCCTGATCGAGTACAACCTGATCGCCGACACCATCGGCTACGCGATGCAGATCAAGCACCAGAACGGACGGCCGCAGCCGGACATGCCGGTGCCCGGCCGCACGGTGATCCGCCACAACGTGTTCGTGAAGGCGACCAACGGCTCCACCGGTGCGGCCGCGCGTCCCAATCTCCTGGTCGGCCGTGCGCCGCTGTCAGGTCCTGGTGCCGACGATGTCACCGAGATCTACGGCAATCTCTTCGTGCAGAACGACTCCGGCAGCGAGGGCCTGTTCCAGGGCACCGGCAACATCGCCTTTTACGCCAACCTGCTGTTCAACGGCTTCGGCAGTGGTGCATCCTTCCAGGCCCACGAGGGCGGCGTGTCGCGCGACGTCACCGTGTTCCGCAACACCGTGGTGACAGCCGGCACCGGGATCTCGGTGAGCAGTCCCGATGCCGGCTTCGTGCAGCGCGTGGTCGGCAATGCGGCGTTCGCGGCCACGCCGCTTTCCGGCGGCAGCCAGTCAGGCAATGCCACCGACACTTTTGCCAGCGCCGCGCTGGCCGTAGCGTCGCCTACTCCTGACCTGCCCGGACTCGATCTGCACCCGCTGGCCGGCGCCCTGCTTGGTGCCGACGTGAACGAAACCGGATTCAACCGCTTCAACGACTGGGATCGCGACTTCAACGGCGCTGTGCGTTTGCTGGCCCGGCGCGGCGCCTACGCCAGCGATGGCGCCAATCCCGGCTGGCTGCCGGCGCTGGAACGCAAGCCGGAGATCGTCGATCTCGACGTGGTGTTTGCGGACGGGTTCGAGTAGGGACGGGACTCGGGACTCGGGAAAAGCGACGTGCGCCGTACGCCTTGATTCCTGGCTTCGGTCATCCGTCCTCCGTTCGTAGGTCGGCACCCCTGTGCCGACAATAGCCACTTCGCACGCACCGAACACGGCGGAATGATGAGCTCATTTCACTTTCATGCCTGGCTGGGCGCCCGCATCGGGACCGAGAATGAAGATGTCGCTGCCGCCGGGACCGGCCGCCAGCACCATGCCTTCGGAGAGGCCGAAACGCATCTTGCGCGGGGCGAGGTTGGCGACCATTACGGTCAGCCGGCCGACCAGTTTCTCCGGCTCGGGGTAGGCCTGCTTGATGCCGGCGAAGACCTGGCGGGTGCCGAGTTCGCCGACGTCGAGTTCCAGGCGCAGCAGCTTGTCGGCGCCCTCAACGTGCTCGGCGACGGCGATGCGGGCGATGCGCAGGTCGACTTTCATGAAGTCGTCGATCGATAGGTGTTCGG
>CAZGKE010000081.1:12187-14966 GCA_964526035.1 uncultured Gammaproteobacteria bacterium
CCTGCAGGAGCTGTAACGTCGGTGGGTTTGAGGGATTCCTTGCTGGCTTCGGTCATGGCTTCAATGTGCTTGGGGTCGATGCGGGTCATCAGCGGGGTGAATGGGGCGAGGGTGCGGTCGTGCAGCCAGGCGCCGATAGTGTCGAGCGTGTAGTTGTCCGCGTCCTCGGCGAGGAAGGCGGCAACATTGCGGATTGTTTCGGGCAATACCGGCGCAAGCGAGATGGCGATGTCGCGGAACATGTTGAGTCCGGCGCTGAGCACGACATGCAGGTCGTCCTTGCGGTCTTCCTCCTTGGCCAATTTCCAGGGTGCCGCGTCGGCGATGTATTCGTTGGCGATGTCGGCGGCCTTCATGATGCCGGCGATGGCCTTGGTGTATTCGCTGCTCTCATAGAACGCGATGGACTGGATCAGCACGGCTTTGGCCGTGCCCATCGCGAACAGGGCCTTCTCCTCAACCGAGGAGGGGTCCACAGGAAGCCCGGCGGACGCCGACCAGAAGGCGCCCGCTATGCGATTGTGGAAGTGGGTTGCCAAGAGCTTCGCGCAGCGGCTGGCGATGTTGACGAACTTGCCGACCAGATCCGAGTTCACGCGCTGCACGAAGTCCTCGAGGTTGAGATCGAGGTCGTCGACGCCGGGGCCGGACTTGGCGGCGTAGTAGTAGCGCAGAGCTTCGGGGTCGAGGCCGGCGTCGAGGTAGGTGCTGGCCTGGATGAAGGTGCCGCGCGATTTGGACATCTTGGCGCCGTTGACGGTGAGGTAACCGTTGACGTGCAATCGGTCCGGCGTCTTCAGCTGGGCGCCGTGCAGCATGGCCGGCCAGAACAGGCCGTGGAAGTTGATGATGTCCTTGCCCAGGAAGTGGTGCATGCGGAAGGCACTGTCCGGGGCGAGGATGGCCTCGAAATCCAGACCCTGCTTCGCACAATAGGCCTTGAAGCTGGCCAGGTAGCCGATTGGCGCATCCAGCCAGACGTAGAAGAACTTGCCGGGCGCATCGGGAATGGGGAAGCCGAAGTAGGGCGCGTCGCGGCTGATGTCCCAGTCGCGCAGGCCGCCGTCCAGCCATTCGCGCAGCTTGGCCTTGACCGAAGAGTGCGCCACGTCGCCGGCCAGCCAGCCCTCCAGGAACGCCTGGAATTTCGGCAGCTCGAAGAAGTAGTGCTCGGATTCGCGAAGCTCAGGCACCGCGCCGGACACCGCCGAGCGCGGGTTCTTCAGGTCGGTGGGGGCGTAGGCCGCGCCGCAGACCTCGCAGTTGTCGCCGTACTGGTCGGGGGCGCCGCACTTCGGGCAGTCGCCCTTGACGTAGCGGTCGGGCAGGAACATGCCGCGCTCGGGATCGAACAGCTGCTCGATGCTGCGCACGGCAATGACGCCGGCCTCGCGCAGCGCCCGGTAGATGCGCGCCGACAGCTCGCGGTTTTCCTCGCTGTGCGTGGAGTGATAGTGGTCGAACGCGACGTGGAAGGCGGCGAAATCGCGCTCGTGGCTGGCCTGGATGTCGCGGATGAAGTCCTCCGGCGCCATACCGGCCTTCTCCGCAGCCAGCATGATCGGCGTGCCGTGGGCGTCGTCGGCGCAGACGAAATGCACGGTCTCGCCGGCCATGCGCCGCGCACGAACCCAGATGTCGGCCTGGATATAGCCCACCAGATGGCCGAGGTGCAGGTGGCCGTTGGCGTAGGGCAGGGCGCAGGTGACGAATCGCTGCTGGGGGCTGGGCATTGCCGTTTCGGTCTGCGGGGAGCCGCGCATTATTCCACGCCTTGCACGGCGCGTGCCGCGCCGCGCCATATGCAATCGCGCGGGTCTTGCACAGAATGACCGGAACCGCGAGCCATGCCCTGTCTTTCGCCGCTACAATCGGGGACGATGGGGTCGGCGGGGATCATCATGAGCGAGACGGCGCTGTTCAAGGCAATCAGGGGTGGCGCCGCCGACGATGTTGCCGGCCTGCTGGAAACAGACGCGGCGCTGGCGTCGGCGGTCGACGAAACCGGCGTATCCGCGCTGATGCAGGCGCTCTACCACCGGCAGTTGGACATCGCGCGCCAGATTCGCACCCACCGCAAGCAGCTCGATCTGTTCGAGGCCGCAGCCCTGGGCGATCTCGACGAGGTGCGCCGGATGCTGGATGGCGGCGCGGACGTCGGCCGGAAGTCGCCGGACGGCTTCACTGCACTGGGGCTTGCGGGTTTCTTCAATCGCCCGGAAGTTGCGGTCGCCCTGATCCAGACCGGCGCCGAAGTGATGGACCGCTCCGACAATCCAATGCAGGTTGCGGCCATCGACAGCGCCGCGGCGGCGGGCGCGATGGAGGTAGTCGAAGTGCTGCTGGCCGCCGGCGCGGATCCCAACTCGCGTCAGTCCGGTGGCTACACGCCGCTGATGAACGCCGCCAACCAGGGCAACCTGCGCCTCGCCCAGCGCCTGCTGGCGGCCGGCGCCGACCTCTCCCTGCGCAGCGACGACGGCCGCGACGCCGCAGATTTCGCCCGCGCCAAGGGTCATCTGGAGCTGGCCCAGCGCCTGAGCTTTACGGTGGATTAGGGGAGCAGGGTGCGGGGAGCGGGGAGAAGCGAAAAGCCTGTATGGCGCTTTGTAGGAGCCCACCCGTGGGCGACCCGGTCTTGTCATCGAAGGGATGGGACGGTCGCGGTTCTCGCCGCTCCTGCCAAGAGCTTTGTGTTCCTTGCGACAGACTCTCTTGCACAGTCTAGTGTGGTGTTCCGCAATTACCTTACCGAACTCGCTTGGTCTTCAGCCCCGAT
>CAZGKE010000082.1:0-14912 GCA_964526035.1 uncultured Gammaproteobacteria bacterium
GTGTTTCCGGAGCTGGTGGGCAGCGAGACACAGACCCGCCTTGAAGAAGCCATGCGCAGCGGCGTTTCCGAAACTTTCGACCTGTACATGGAGCAGCAGAAGGTCTGGTTCGAGGTGCGTGCCTTTCCTTCTGACGACGGACTCGCTGTCTACTTCCGCGATGTCACACTGCGACGCCAGCAGCGCGCCATGCTGGAACGCAGCGAGAAGCAGCTGCGGCAGGCGCAGGCGGTGGCCGGGCTGGGCAGCTGGGAGCTCGATGTCGCGACCGGTTCGATCGCCGTCTCCGGCCAGCTCTTCGCCCTGCATGGCGTCGAGGCGCAGACCTTTGGCGGTTCCTGGACGGCATTTCTGGCCATGCTGCCGCCCGAAGTAGCCGAATACATGGTGCGGGCACAGGGCTGCGCCATGTCCGGGGATCGCTGCGAGCTGACCTACGGGCTTGAGGTCGATGGTGAAACGCGGAACATCTTCCTGAACGCCGAAGCGATCCTTGCACCCGACGGCGCGGTGACCGCGGTTTCGGCCACCGTGCAGGACATGACCCATCAGGAGGCGGCGCGCCTCCTCCTGGCCGACAGCGAGGCGCGCCATCGCGGCATCGTCGAGGCCTCCCTGGATGCCATCATCACCATCGGTGCCGACGGCAACGTCAGTGAATTCAATCCTGCCGCCGAGCGCATCTTTGGCTGGACTCGCGAGCAGGCGCTGGGTCAAGACATGGCCGAGCTGATCATGCCCGAGCGCTATCGCCAGCGGCATCGCCTCGGTTTGCGCAGGCAGGTCGAGAACGCGCCGCCCGTCGTTCTCGGCCGTCAACTCGAGGTGTCGGCGCTGCGCTCCGACGGCACCGAGTTCCCCATCGAGCTCGGCATCAGCCGCATCGGCACGGCCGACCCGCCGATCTTCACCGGATTCGTGCGCGACATCTCCGCGCGCCTGCGCGCCGAACGCGAGCTAAAACGTCAGGCGCAGATCATCGACCAGATTCACGACGCTGTCGCCGAAGTCGACATGGACGGCATCGTGCGGACCTGGAACAAAGGTGCGGAGCGCATGCTCGGCTGGACCGCCGAGGAGATGATCGGTGGCTCCATCGACCGCGTCTATCCACCCGAAGCTCTGGACGGGCGCAGGGAGCTGATCATCACGCCGCTGCTGGCGCACGGCGAGCATCATCTGGAAGTGGAGCAGGTGCGCAAGAACGGCAGCCGGCTGTGGGTGAGCCTGTCGCTGAGCCTGCTGCACGATCGGGCGGGTCGTCCGGTCGGATCGCTTGGCTATTCCGTCGACATCACCCGCCGTCGCCTGGTCGAAGACGAGCTGCGCCTGCAGCACCGCGCCATCGAGGCCAGCGCCAACGGCATCGTCATCGTCGACGCGCTCGATCCGGAGCAGCCGATCCTGTTCGTCAATCCCGCCTTCGAACGGATCACCGGATACACGGCTGATGAGGTCGTCGGCAGAAACTGCCGCTTTCTGCAGGGCGAGGACCGCGACCAGCGAGAGCTCAAGACGCTGCGAGCGGCCATCGCCGAGGAGCGCGAATGTCGCGCGCTGCTGCGCAACTATCGCAAGGACGGCAGCCTGTTCTGGAACGAACTGCATCTCGCACCTGTATACGGCGAGCATGGCCGTGCCACCCACTTCGTCGGCGTACAGAGCGACGTCAGTGAGCGCCGCGAGCACGAGCTTCTGCTGGAGCATCGCGCATTTCACGACGAGCTGACCGGTATGCCGAATCGCGCCCGAATGCTGATTCTGCTCGGCAAGGCGATCGCCGCCGCGAAGCCTGCGGATTCGCGCGTCAGAGTGATCCTGGTCAACCTCGACCGCATGCATCAGGTCAACGATGCGCTGGGCTACAGCGTGGGAGATGCGGTCATTGTCGAAGCTGCAGAGCGGCTGCAACGCATGGCAGACCGCAGTGGCGCCACGGTCGGCCGTGTCGGTGGCGACGAGTTCCTGCTGGTGGCGCCGCCTCGCTCGCAGGACGAGCTGGACGATCATCTGGGCGACCGCGTCATTTCCGAATTGAGCAGGCCCTACGAGGTCGTCGGGCAGCGGGTCTTCCTGACTGCGACGGCAGGCGTCAGCGTGTTCCCCGATTCCTCGCGCGACGCGCAGGAGCTTGTCGCCTACGCCGACACTGCAGTGGAGCGCGCCAAGAAGGAGGGACGCAATCAGGTCGCGCTGTTCACCAGCGGCATGGCCGCTGAACTCGCCGACCGCGTCGTTGTCGGTGCAGCGCTGCGCAGTGCCCTGGCGGGCGACGAGCTGAGCCTGCACCTGCAGCCGCTGGTGGACGTGCGCGATGGCAGCATTCGTGCGGGCGAAGCCCTGATGCGCTGGACCAGCGCGCAGTTGGGTATCGTCAGCCCGGCACGCTTCATACCGGTGGCCGAGGACAGCGGCCTGATCGTGGTGATGGGAAACTGGGCTCTGCACAGCGCGCTGGAGCTGGCGGCGTCATGGCGTCCTCAAGGTGATGCCGCGCGCGTGCCGGTGTCGGTGAACGTTTCGGCCGTGCAATTCCAACGCCCGCAATTCGTCGACGAAGTGGAGGACGCGCTCGATCAGAGCGGGCTTCCGGCAAGCGCGCTGAAGCTGGAGATCACCGAGTCGGTGGTCATGGAGGATGCGCAGCAGGCCATTGCGCTGCTGAAGCGGCTGCGCAAGCGCGGCGTGCGGATTTCGCTTGATGATTTCGGGACCGGGCACTCCAGCCTCGGCTATCTGCGTCATCTGCCCGTTGACGAGATCAAGATCGACCGGGTGTTCGTGCAGGACGTGGTCAACGATCCGTTTGCCGCATCGCTGTGCCGGACCATCATCGGCATGAGCCGCGAACTCGGCCTGTCGGTGGTGGCCGAGGGCGTGGAAACCGAGGCACAGGCGCGCTTCCTGGTCGCTTCGGGCTGCGACCTGCTGCAGGGCTACCTGTTCAGCAAGCCGGTGCCGGCCGAAGATTTCGCCCGGCTGCTGGGCGAAGGCTCGCGCTGGAATCTCGGCGGCACGCGCATCCGCAAGCGGCGCTGACCAGCCCGCAAGACCTGTCTCTGATTCGATTTCAGGAAAGCTCGGTCGAAACTGCGGTTGATGTGTGCCGTCGCACCGAAGGCCGGACGATGCCGGTGTGCACAAGGAGATTTGGGGCGGCGGCAGCGGAGGCACCTTTACCGTCGCCGCCGTGGGCGATGGCCAGCCCGAAACGCACTACGCGTACGGTCGCGTCCCCGCGCAACCCCTGGCGCGCGCTCCTGCTCGGAAGTTGTCATCGTGACCGTCACCTGCTGACCGCTCTTCGAGAACGGGGAGGAACAGATCAATCCGGAAGCAGTCCTCCCTGCAAGCGGAAGGCGACCGGCCTGAAGCTGCGTCGATGCGCGCCACAGGGCCCGAGTGCGCCCAGGCGTTCCAGGTGCAGCGGCGTGGGGTAGCCCTTGTGTTCGGCGAAGCCGTAACCCGGATGCAGTGCATCGAGTTCCCGCATGCAGCGGTCGCGGCTGACCTTGGCGAGGATCGAGGCGGCGCCGATGGCGGGGTCGATGCCGTCGCCACCGATGATGGCCTCGCCTGCACAGCACAAACCTGGGGGCACCCTGTTGCCGTCGATGCGCGCCAGCAGGGCGGCAGGTCGCAACAGGGCAACGGCGCGGCGCATGCCTTCCATGGTGGCCTGGAAGATGTTCAGGCGGTCGATGTCCGCCGGTTCGATGGCGACGATGCTGTAGGCCAGCGCGAACTCGCGAATGGTCTCCGCCAGGACCTCGCGGCGTGCAGCGGGGATCGTCTTGGAGTCGCCGAGCCCGGCAATCGGTCGGTCGGGATCGAGGATCACGGCGGCGACCATCAAGGGGCCTGCCAGCGGGCCGCGGCCGGCCTCGTCGACGCCGGCGATCACAGCAGCTCTCCGATGGCTGCGGCGGCCTGTTCGCTGGCGCCGCGACGCAGCTGCAGGTGCAGCGCGTGGAAGCGCGCCAGCACGTCGGCTCGCGATGCATCGTCGCGCAAGCTGTCGAGCAGGGCCGCCGCGAGATTGGATTCGGTACAGCCGTCCTGCATCAACTCGGGCACGAGGTCGTCATCGGCCAGGACGTTGGGCAGGCTGTAGCGGTCGATCCTGAGAAGTCCGAGACGCCTGACGATCCAGTGCGTCAGCGGCGCGATGCGGTAGCCGACTACCATCGGCCGCTTCAGCAGCATTGCTTCCAGCGCCGCCGTGCCGGACGCCAGCAGCACCGCATCGGCGGCCACCATGGCGTCGTGCGAACGTCCGTCGAGGATTTCGAGTTCGGGTATGCCCGGGTCGTCAGCCAGCGCACGCAGGGCGTCGCCGCAGACGCGATTGGCGGCGGGCACGATGATCTTCAGGCCCGGCAGTCCTTCGCGGACGCGGCCGGCGGCGCGCAGGAATGTGCTGCCCAGCCGGTGGATCTCTCCGAGGCGCGAGCCGGGCAGGATGGCGAGCACGCAGTCGCCGTCGTCGAGGCCGAGCGCGCGACGGGCGACCGAACGGTCCGGTTCCAGCGGCAAGGCATCGGCGAGTGGATGGCCGACGAAACGCGCGTCGACCGCGTGTTGCGCGTAGATGGGCGGCTCCATCGGGAACAGGCACAGCACGCGGTCGGCGCTTCGCCCGATCTTCGCCGCGCGCTTCTCGCGCCAGGCCCAGACGGAGGGGCTGACATAGTGCACGGTGCGGATGCCGTCGCGCTTCAATCGCTGCTCCACGCCCAGATTGAAGTCGGGCGCGTCGATACCGACGAACACGTCAGGCTGCCAGTCGCGCAGCCTGCGCACCAGATTTCCGCGCAGGCGCAGCAGGCGCGGCAGGTGACGCAGCACCTCGATCAGGCCCATCACCGCAAGTTCGTCGCAGTCGTGCCAGGCATCGAGTCCGGCGGCACGCATGCGCTCGCCGCCGATGCCTGCGAACTCGGCATCGGGATAGCGCAAGCGCAGCGACTCGATCAGGCCGGCGCCGAGCAGGTCACCCGAGGCTTCACCAGCGACCAGGGCGATGCGTCTGGGTCTGGGGCGGGACTCGGGACTCGGGGCTAGGGACTCGTCGGTCATCGCTGTACTTTGCGCGCTTCGCGTCCTTTGCGGACGATTGCTGTTGGCTCACTCAGCGCCGCGGTCGGGGTCAACCTAACGCACGATACCGCGCTCGCTGGACTTCACGAACTCCAGGAAGTGGGCGACATCTTCGCTGTCGCGGGCCAGTTCGGCGATCTGCTCGAGCGCTGTGGCGCGCGCTGCGCCGGACATGAACAGCGTGCGGTAGGCACGTTTGATGGCGGCGATTCGCTCCGGCTCGAAGCCGCGACGCTTGAGGCCTTCGGCATTGATGCCGCGTGGCCGACCATAGTCGTTGGCCATCATCACGTAGGGCGGCACGTCGCCATTGACCAGGCAGCCCATGCCGATGAAGGCGTGCGCGCCGATCTTGCAGAACTGATGGGCGCCGGCAAAGCCGGAGAGGATCACCCAGTCGCCGAGGCTGACGTGCCCGGCCAGCGTGGCGTTGTTGGACAGGATGCAGTGGCTGCCGACCTGGCAGTCGTGCGCGATGTGCGCGTACGCCTGGATCCAGTTGTCGTCGCCGATGCGGGTCACGCCGCCGCCGCCGGCGGTACCGCGGTTGATGGTGACGAATTCGCGGATCGAGTTGCGATCGCCGATGACCAGTTCGGCGCGCTCGCCCTTGAACTTCATGTCCTGCGGGTCGCCGCCAATCGCCGCCTGGCCATGAATGCGGTTGTCGCGACCGATGCGGGTGGGCCCATGGATGACGGTATGCGGGCCGATGCGTGTGCCCGGGCCGATCTCCACACCGCCGCCAATCACGCTGCAGGCGCCGATCTCGACGCCTTCGGCGATGCGCGCCGCCGGGTCGATGACTGCGCTGGGATGAATCATGCCTTCGCGCCTGCCTCCGCACACAGGATCTCTGCCGAGGCCACCTCGGCGCCGTCGACGAGGGCCCGACCGGCATAGATCGCCATGTTGCGGATCTGCCGCTTCAGCTGAACGACCAGCTCGAGGCAGTCGCCCGGGACCACCATCCGCGAAAAGCGTGCCTTGTCGATCTTGACCAGGTAGAACAGCTTCCTGCCGGCCTTGGCATCGTCGCCCAGGGAAAGCTGGGAAAGCAGACCGCCGGCCTGCGCCATGGCTTCCACCACCAGAACGCCCGGCATCACCGCATGCCCGGGAAAATGCCCCTGGAAGAAAGGCTCGTTGATGGTGACGTTCTTCACCGCGCGGATGCTCTGGTTGGGCACCAGCTCGACCACGCGGTCGACCAGCAGGAAGGGGTAGCGATGCGGCAGCAGCGACTGAATGCGGCTGACGTCGATGGGCAGGGCGGGGGTTGAAGCGTTCATGCTTTCCGTTCTTTTTCCAATGCGGTGATGCGCCTGGCCATGGCGTCGAGCTGCTTGAAGCGTGCGGCATTGCGGCGCCAGGCGCGGTTTTCCTGGATCGGGGTCCCTGAAGAATACTCGCCCGGGACGTGGATGGAGTGGGTGACCAGGCTGCGCGCAGTCACTGTGACGCGATCGCAGATTTCGATGTGGCCGACTATGCCGGCACCACCGCCAATCAGGCAATGGCGGCCGATGCGCGCCGATCCGGCCACCGCGACGCATCCCGCCATGGCGGTGTGCGCCCCGACGTGCACGCCGTGGCCGATCTGGATCTGGTTGTCGAGACGCACGTCTTCTTCCAGAACGGTGTCACCAAGCGCACCGCGGTCAATGGTGGTATTGGCGCCGATCTCGCAGTCGTCGCCGATCACCACGCCGCCGAGCTGGGGCACCTTCAGCCAGCTGCCGGCGTCCATGGCTATGCCGAAGCCGTCGGCGCCGAGCACCGCGCCGGGATGGATCAGGACCCGACTGCCAAGGCGAACGCGTGTCACCAGTGTCACTCGTGCGACCAGACGGCTGCCGGCGCCGACCGTGCACCCTTCGCCGATCACGCAGTGCGGGCCAAGCTCGGCACCATCGTCGATGCGCGCGCCCGCAGCCACATGGCAGAAGGGGCCGATGCTCGCGCTGGCGGCAACCATGGCACCACTTTCGACCACTGCGCTGCGATGGATGCCAGGTGGCAGCGCCGTACTTGTTTCAAAGAGTGCGGCGATGCGTGCGAAATCGGCGTACGGATTGGCGGAGATCAGGGCAGGAACCTGACTCGCCGCGGCATCGGCGTCGCACATCACCACGGCCGCCGCTTGGGTGGTGGCAAGCAGGCTGCGATAAGCGGGGTTGGCGAGGAAACTGACCTGCGCGCTGTCGGCTGTCGCGAGGCTTCCGACTCCACGGATGCTGGCATCGCCTTCGCCGCGCAATCGCAGACCGAAGCGTGCGGCCAGCTCGCCGAGCTTCACGGCTCGCTCTCCTCGCTGCCCTGCCGGCGCAGACGTTCCAGCACGCTGTCGGTGATGTCGATGCGGTTGCTGGCAAATACGACGGGTCCGGGCACCACCAGATCGATGCCTTCGTCTCGCGCGTACTCGATGACCGAGTCGGTGATCTGCATGAAGAACCGCTGGTACTCCGATTCCTTGCGCTCCTCGAGCTCGGTACGCAGGCGCTCGCGCGTCTGGCGGACGCTGCGCCGCAGGGTCTCGATCTCGCGCTCCAGCGCCTCGGCGTCAGGCGCGCTGAGAATGGCGGCGTCGCGCCGCTGGCGCTGCTCCAGTGCCTCCAGGCGGGCAGCGTCCTCGCGCAGCAGTTCGTCGCGTGCCTCGAATTCGAGCTGCAGACGCGTTTGAGCCGCCAGCGCCTGCGGCGACTCGGTAAGCAGTCGCTGCATGTCGACGTAGGCGATGCGCGGCGCGTCCTGCGCCAGGGCGACAGATGGCAGCAACGCCAACAGGCACAGCAGCAACGCCACTGGCCGCAGCCGTGCTCCGCGCAGCGCCATCACAGTACGGACTCCTCTCCCGGCGATCCGAACCTAGAATACGTCGCCGAAGGAAAACTGGATGGATTCAGTTCGATCGCCGTCCTTCTTGCGTACCGGCCTGGCCAGATTGATGATGATCGGGCCCACCGGTGCCTGCCACTGGAACGAGAGTCCCGCCGACGCGCGAAGCTCACTGGCCTCCCAGGCGTCGAAGTTCTCGAACACGTTGCCGACATCGAGGAATGCCGAGAACCGCGTCGTCTCGCTGGCCGCACCGAAGGGAGTCGGAAAGATCAGCTCCGCGGTGGCCGTGGTCAGGAAGGCGCCGCCGATCGGCTGGGGAAAGTCGGGTGCCGACTCGGTGAAGGCTACCGGGCCCAGGGTGTTGTCCTCGAACCCGCGCACCGAGCGTACGCCACCGGCCAGGAAGTTCTCGAAGAACGGCAGTTCGTCGGAGTTGCCGTAGCCGTCGCCGTAGCCCAGCTCGACATTGGTCAGGAACGTGAGGTTTGAAGTCAGCGGGAAATAGCGTGCGAACTGGTAGTTGAAGCGGAAGTATTCGACCGTGGAGCCTGGCAGGGTCGCCTCCAGCGCCAGTCGCTGCAACCCGCCGCGGGTCGGATTGAAGAATCGGTTGCGCGTGTCGCGCGCCCAGCTGACCTCGGCGCGCCATGACTTGAAGGTCTTGTGGCCGACGCGGTCGATGTAGTCGACGATGACGTCAGGGGCGCTGCCGCGCTGCGCGTTGATGAAGTTGTTGTCGATGCCGACGAAGAAGTTGACCGTATCGGTCTCGGTGATGGGAATGCCGAACAGGGCCTTGAACTCCGCGAGGTCGGAGGTGAAAGAGGCAATGTTGCGCTGGGCCTGGTCGAGCTCGCGGTAGGTGATCGAATAGCCAAGGCTGACGCCGTCGTCGGTGAAATACGGGTCGAGATAGAAGGCGTCGATGCGCTTCACGAAACGGTTGGTCTGGGCGGTGAAGGCCACGCGGTTGCCGGTGCCCAGGAAGTTCGCCTGGCTGATCGAGAAGTTGAGCAGGACGCCCGATACCTGCGAGTAGCCGACGCCGATCTGGAACTGTCCGGACTGGCGCTCTTCGACGGTGATGTCGATATCGACCTGGTCTTCGCTACCCGGCACCCGTGGCGTTTCCACGTCGACCTTGCCGAAGTAGCCGGTGCGCTGCAGGCGAACCTTGGAGCGGTCCAGGGCGGCCTGCGAGTACCAGGCGCCTTCGAACTGCCGCAGTTCACGGCGCAGCACCTCGTCCTCGGTGCGGTGGTTGCCACGGAAGTTGATGCGCCGCACGTAGACACGCTTGCTGGGTTCGACCAGGAAGGTGATGTCGACGGTGCGGTTTTCGCGATCGACTTCGGGAATCGGGGTGACTTCGGCAAAGGCATAGCCGATGTTGGCAAGGACGATGCTGATCGCTTCCGAGGTGATCTCGGTCTGCCGGCGCGAAAACGTCTCGCCGGTCTTGGGCACCATCAGCGCCATCAGGTCCTCTTCGGGGAGGACCAGGTCACCGGTCAGGCGAATGCTGCCGAAATCGTAGCGCTCGCCTTCACGCACGTTCACCACCACATACATGTCGCGGCGGTCCGGGCTGATGCTCACCTGTGTGGACTCGACGTTGAAGTCCACATAGCCCCGGTCGAGGTAGTAGGAAGTCAGCGCTTCCAGATCGCCGGTGAGCTTTTCGCGCGAGTACTGGTCGTCGCGGCGATACCAGCTCAGCCAGTTGGTGGTGTCGAGCTCCAGCTGCTTCATCAGCTCCTTGTCGTCGAACACGGTGTTGCCGACGATGTTGATGTGCTTGATCTTGGCGGCCTTGCCTTCACTGACGGTGATCGTTATCTCGACGCGATTGCGTTCCAGATCCTTGACCTGGGGGCGAATGGAAACGTTGTACTTGCCGCGATTGTTGTACTGGCGGGTCAGCTCCTGGGTGACGCGGTCCAGTGCCAGTCGGTCGAAGGTCTCGCCTTCGGACAGGCCGATCTCGGAAAGTCCACGCAGCAGATCCTCGGACTTGATGTCCTTGTTGCCGACGAGGGTGATCTTGGAGATCGACGGCCGTTCCTGCACCTTGACCACCAGGATATTGCCCTGGCGTTCGAGGCTGACATCGCTGAAGAACCCGGTGCGATAGAGCGCGCGCAGCGCTTCGGCGCTGCGCGCACGGTCGATGCGGTCGCCGCGTTCGATCGGCAGGTAGGTGAACACCGTGCCGGCGGATATCCGTTCGATACCGTCGATGCGGATGTCCTCGACCACAAAGGGATCCACGGCGGCCACCGGCAGGGCGGCCAGCAGCAGTGCGAGCAGGATCGAAAGGGCGCTGGGCTTCATCGTCACGTCCAGTTTGTTGGTGGTGCGCTCGTGGGCGCGCCTTGGTTATGGGTGTTGCCGGCGGGCGCAGGCGGTCAGGATACGAGGCGCAGGATGTCGTTGTAGAAGGCCAGACTCATCAAACCGGCCAGCATCGCCAGGCCGACGTACTGGCCGGCAATCATCGTGCGCTCACTCACCGGGCTGCCCTTGACCAGCTCAATAAAGTAATACAGCAGGTGGCCGCCATCCAGAATCGGAATGGGCAGCAGGTTGAGAATGCACAGCGAAAGGCTGACCAGACCGAGGAAAAACAGGAACCAGGCCACCCCCAGCTGCGCCGAGCTGTTGGCGTACTGGGCGATGGTGATCGGTCCGGAGAGGTTCTTGGTCGAAGCGGCACCGGTGACCATGCGCCAGAGCATGCCCAGCGTGGCATTGGTCAGCCGCCAGGTTTCGCTGACCGCCGCCGGGAAGGCGGCAATCGGCCCGTAGCGCAGCACAGTGTCGTAGCCGCGCGCCTGCTGGCCTACGCCAAGCCGCCAGGATTGAACCCCTTCGCCGTCGGCCTCCAGGCGCGGGGTGGCCCTCAGCAGCACTACGTCAGCGCCGCGTTCGACGCGGATCGCCAGGCTGCCGAGCGTGGCCTCGTAGCTCTGCACGTGCTCCACAAGGTCTCCCCAGTGCGCCACCGGCTGATCGTTGATGGCGAGCACCCGGTCACCGCTTTCCATTCCGGCCTGCGCAGCGGCGCTGCCGGCCGCGACCTGGCCGATGACGGCAGGCGCCAAGGCCTGCTGCGGCAGCAGGCCGATTTCGGCGAGCACGCGTTCTTCATTGATGGTGGCAGGAAGCCGCGACAGCTCCAGCACCAGGCGTCGCGGGCGCGCGTCGGCATCCTGGACGTCGAGGGGCACGTCGCGACGATCGATGGCGGCCTTGACCAGCGCCAGGGAGGCATGGGTCCAGGTCTCCGTGGACTGCTCGGCCACCGCGACGATGCGGTCGCCAGGCTGCAGGCCGGCGTCGGCAGCGAGGCCCTCGGCGCTGCCGACCGTGGGCAGAAAATCGCCCTTGCCGACCATGAACATCAGCCAGAAGGCGAAGATCGCGAACACGAGGTTGAAGATCGGGCCGGCAGCGACAATGGCGATGCGTTGGCCGACAGGCTTGGTATTGAAGGCTTCCGCGCGCTGTTCCGGTGGCAGCGGTTCATCCGATTCGCGTTCGTCGAGCATGCGCACGTAGCCACCGAGCGGAATCGCGGCCACCACGTACTCGGTGCCGTCGCGACCCACGCGCTTCCACAGCGGCTTGCCGAAGCCGACCGAAAAGCGCAGAACCCGCACGCCGCAGCGTCGGGCCACCCAGAAGTGGCCGAACTCGTGGAAGGTGACCAGCACCCCAAGGGTGACGAGCAGCCACCAGATGGAACCGACAATCTCAAGCATGCGTGGATTCTATCAGCAGCGGGGCAGGGAACCGGCCAACAGGCTAACGCGCGAGGCGTAACGCCGCGCTGAACGCGACATCGCGCGCACGCTGATCGCAGGCCTCGACGGCACCGAGATCATCGACCGCTTCAATCGGCAGTCGTTCCAGGGTTTCGGCGATGACATCGGCAATGGCAAGGAACGGCAGGCGCCCGTCCAGAAAGTGCGCGACCGCCACTTCGTTGGCCGCGTTCAGCACCGCAGGGGCGCTGCCGCCCGCCGCCAGCGCATCGTAGGCAAGGGTCAGACAGCGGAAGACCTGCCGGTCGGGGGTCTCGAAGTCGAGGCGGCCCACGGCCACCAGGTCCAGCGTCGCGACTCCGGCGGCGATGCGATCAGGCCACGCCAGGGCATGGGCCAGGGCGGTACGCATATCCGGGTTGCCAAGCTGGGCCAGCACCGAGCCGTCGCGGTAGGCGACCATGGAGTGCACGATGCTCTGCGGGTGAACGACCACATCGATGGCCGCTGCCGGCAGGTCGAACAGCCAGTGCGCCTCGATTACCTCGAGACCCTTGTTCATCAGCGTCGCCGAGTCGACCGAGATCTTTCTGCCCATGTCCCAGTTCGGATGGGCGCAGGCCTGGTCGGGTGTGACCTCGGTGAGCGCGCTCAGCGCGCGCCCGCGAAACGGCCCTCCGGAAGCCGTGAGAACGATCCGCTCGACGCCAGCGGTCGCCTTCCGGGTCTGCCAAGGCTGCGGAAGGCACTGGAAGATGGCGTTATGTTCGCTGTCGATTGGTATGATTTCGGCGCCGTTGGCTTCACATTCACGCTTCAGCAGTGCGCCCGCCAGGACCACGGCCTCCTTGTTCGCGAGCAGCAGGCGTTTGCCGGCGCGCGCCGCAGCCAGGGTGGGTGCCAGACCGGCAGCGCCCACCACGGCGGCAATCACGGTGTCGCTGCCGGCGTCGGCGGCGACCGCCGCGACGCCGGCCGGGCCATCAAGAACTTCGGTCGCGATCCCCGCTGTGCGCAGCTGCGAGCGCAGCGCGGCGGCCGCGTCCGGATCCGCCATTGCCGCGAGTGCCGGCCGGAAGCGGTCGCAGAGCGCGAACATGGCTTGGCTGTTGCGGTTGGCGGTGAGGCCGGCGACCTCGAAGCGGTCCGGGTGCCGCGCTGCGACATCCAGAGCGCTGGCACCGATGGAGCCGCTCGCGCCGAGAACCGCGAGGCGTTTCACAGGCCGATCAACAGCTTGCCGGCGGCAAACACCGGGGTGGCCGCCAGAATGGAGTCGATGCGGTCGAACACGCCGCCGTGACCCGGCAGCAGGGTGCCCGAGTCCTTGCAGTTGGAATGGCGTTTGATCAGGCTTTCAATAAGGTCGCCGACAATGGAGAAGACCACGCTGAGCAGGGTCAGAATCAGCAGGGCGGCGAGCATTCCGGCGTCCAGACCGAATCCCCACGCGCCGGCCGCCACGGCCAGAAGGGACGCTCCGCCCAGCGCGCCCCAGACCCCGGCCCAGGTCTTTCCCGGGCTGATGCCCGGCGCAAGCTTGCGACGCCCGAAGGCGCGTCCAGCAAAGTACGCGCCGATATCGGCTGCCCACACCAGGCCCAGTGCATACAGCGTCCACCAGGGGCCGAGGGCGACGCCGCGCAAATGAACCAGGGCAGCCCAGGCGGCAATGACGATCAGAGCGCCGATGACCGTCTTGAGAACGCAGTTCGCGGTGGTCCGCTCGGCGCCGAAGCTGCTGAAGCGCAGCCAGACAAGCGCGAGCAGCCACCACAGCACGCCGGTCACGATCGCCGCCACGAGCAGCCGTGGGGACGCTGCAAGCCAGATGGCCAGGATGATGACGCCCACTGCGGCCACGATCAGAGCCCGGGTGGCCCGCGTCGGCACGCCCACCATGCGCGTCCATTCCCAGAGGCCGAGCAGGGCAACGCCAGCGATCACGGCTGCAAACACCGGAGCAGGTGCCCAAAGCACTGCAGCGATGGCCAGCGGTGCGAGCACCACGGCAGTTGCGATGCGTTGCCTGAGTCCGTCGTTCATTGCGATGACGTCGAACGCGGTGCGTCGGGGACACCTCCGAAGCGACGTTCACGGCCCGAAAAATCGAGGACGGCCTGGCACAGGGTCGCGTTGTCGAGGTCGGGCCAAAGCTGGTCGCAGAACCAGCACTCGGTATAAGCAAGCTGCCAGAGCAGGAAGTTGCTGATGCGGACTTCCCCGCCGGTGCGGATGAACAGGTCCGGTTCCGGCAGGTCAGCGGTGCTCAGACGGGTTTCGATGCTGCGCTCATCGATGGAGTCGACTTCGATGCTGCCGTCGGCCACCTCTCGCGCCAGAGCGCGGCAGGCCTGCGCGATGTCCCATCGCCCGCCATAGTTGACCGCAATGACCAGCTGCAGCGCGCTGTTCGCGCTGGTGCGCGCTTCCGCATCGGCCATGCGCTGCTGCAGCACCGTGGAAAAGGCGCTGCGCTCACCGATGAAGCGCAGACGTACGCCGTTCTCGGCCAGCCGTTTGACGTCGCGATCGAGAGCGCGCAGGAACAGGGACATCAGCGTGCTGACCTCGCCCTCGGGGCGCGACCAGTTCTCGCTCGAGAAAGCGAACAGCGTCAATACGCCGATGTCTTCGCGAAGGCAGAACTCGATCGCGGTGCGCACGGCGCGTGCGCCGGCGCGGTGCCCTGCGGTGCGCGGGCGTTTGCGCTGTCGTGCCCAGCGCCCGTTGCCATCCATGATGATGGCAATGTGCCGTGGCAGGCGGGTGCCTGCCGGGAGCTGCCGCGGCGGCAGTGGCGCGGCAGCTGCCATCAGAGCTGCAGCAGTTCTTCTTCCTTGGTCTTGACCACATCGTCGACTTCCTTGACGAACTGGTCGGTCAGTTTCTGCACATCGTCCTCGGCCTTGCGCTCCTCGTCCTCGGTGATCGCCTTGTCCTTGAGGAGGTCCTTGATGTGATGGATGGCGTCGCGGCGGATGTTGCGGATCGCCACCTTGGCGTTTTCGCCCTCGTGATGCACCACCTTGGTGAGGTCGCGGCGACGCTCCTCGGTGAGGGCCGGCATGACGATGCGGATCACCGTGCCTGCCGTGTTCGGATTGAGGCCGAGGTCGGAGGTCATGATCGCTTTCTCGATCGGCCCGACCAGGTTCTTTTCCCAGGGCGTGATGGTGATCGTGCGCGCGTCGGTCACGC
>CAZGKE010000083.1:0-14749 GCA_964526035.1 uncultured Gammaproteobacteria bacterium
GGTGTTCCGCAATCAACTTACCTGACTCACTTGGTCTTCAGCCACGATACTGCGTTGCTCGTCGTCGCCATAGCGTTGCTATGCCTCCTCCTCCCACCTTGTCTCGGAGCCGAATCCGCAGCGCGATTTCGACAACCTAATTACGGAACACCACACTAGCTGGCCATGCATATAGACGAATGAAGTCTAGGTAGTGCGACCGGGCGGCCGTTTGCACGGAAATGCACCAACATGTTTCCGAAACGACCCAAACTCAACGAACCGCGAAGGAGGCTTCTTCCGCCGACCGCTGCCTTGGCGGCGAGGATGCTGTCGGGCGGCCACGCGTCTGTGAGGCAGCAGGGGCCGCGGAACGCACTTCGCTGGCCGGCACACCGAACTCGCGGCGGAACGCGCGGGCAAAGGTGCAGTGGCTCTCGATTCCGATACGCGACATCACCTCGCCGACGCTGAGCCGTCCCTCGCGCAGGAGCGCATGGGCATGCGACATCTGATGCTTGAGCCGATAACGGTAGGGCGGGTCGCCGAAGATCCGTCGGAACTGGCGGATGAAGTGGGACGGCGACACGTTCGCGAAATGCGCCAGCGTCTCCACCGTCGGCGCACCCTCGATTCCGCACAGAATGAGATCGCGTGCCCATTTCATGCGCACGAAGACATCGCGCTTGTGCCGACGGCTGTGCCCCGTGCAGCGACTCATGCTTTGCAGGTATTCGTCGGATGCGGCTACCAGAGCATTGAGACAGGCATTGACCTCGATCGAATCGATGATGGCCCCTTCCTTCAGCGGAACCATGCCGCGCGCAAGGCGAGCAAATGCGGCGGCACTGCGCGAAAGGGGGTCGTGCAGGATGGGAAGCAGGGAGGTTTCCGCCCTGGCCCCGGGCGAAATCGGGCGCAGCCAGCGCGGCGCGAAGAAGACGTGCACCAGGGTCGCCCAGGATTGGGCCGGTACGCGCAGCTGCGGGCGATCCCCTGCCTCGCCGATCAGCAGCGTGCCCGCCGCGATTGCAAGGGTCTGCTGGCGATGTACAGCCTGGACCTCACCCGACAGCAGCAGATGTGCGCCGGCGCATGGGGGCAGTACGATTTCTGCAGGTCCGTCCACGTACTGCACAATGCCGTAGTGGGTCTGCAAAGGGTCGCCGCGGACACAACCCATGGCTGCCTGCAGCGAAACCTCGGGGCTGCGGGTGCGCTTGATGGTAAGCATTCCACGCTCCAACGACTGTCAGTGACTGCGCTACAAGCTGTCCTTGATTGCGCGCCCTGTCCTGAACAGCTCGTGGCTTCCATGTGCAAGCGATGTAGCCAGGCTTCACAAACCATGTGATGTGGACGACCGGCGGTGACTACGAGCCGTGACGGCTCTGGCCTCGAAGATGGGTGGTCTTGTTCAGAGGTTTTGCCGGAGCTGTCCCTGCCGAAAACGAGACCGCTCGCTCAGGGGCGGGCCTGTGCAGGCGTCGAACGGCAGGTGTAGGCCCCGGCTTGCCCGTGCCCATCCTCGCCCACGCTGCCGCACACCAGACTGAACGGGCCATCCGGCCCGGCAGGGTCGGGAAGGGCCACGACGGCGATATCGCTGTCGTCGGCGACCACACGCGGAATGACCAGCGTGCCGTCCGCAGACAGGTCCATCCGGAGGTGTCCAGGCAGGGAGAACGGAATTCGGGCAACGGTGCGGTGATCGCCGCTCTGGGTCATCTCAACCAGCTCACTGCCACCGCGGTGACTGTTGACGACCACAAACACCAGTCCGTCATGTACCGCCCAATCCAGGTACGGCACGTCGAGCGCCACCGCTGTCGCGGTGAAACCCTCGCGGGTGAGGCGCAGGACGTCGCCGCGCGGACCGTTCAACGCGAAGAGGTGGCCACGGGCCGCATCTCGGCGCAGGCTCCAGGCGTGCTGACCGGTCGATTGCATGTCCCACTCGGTACCGCGTCGAACCACGCGCATGACCTGCCAGGCATCCTGTCCATCGCGAACCAATACATGGGCGAGGTCGGGATCCTCGCTGCAGGTCAGATCCCGCGCATCCATGCGCCGCTGGAGCAGCGACCTGGGTTGCCAAGAGTCCGCGGCCAGCTCCACCAGCTCCGAGCCCCCGGGAATCTGGCGCAACACCAGCATGCGCGATTCGTCGGCAGCCCAGCACATGTCCGCCAGCAAGCCATCGACAAAGGCCGTGGCCGCGAACAAGTGTGACCCGTCTGCCTCTGCAATCCAGATCTGGTCGCGGCCGCTTCGATCGGAAATGAATGCGAGCCGCCCGCTGTAGGGTGCCAACGCGCCCTGTCTGTCGCTGGCAGTGGAGGCGGGCGTCAGGTCCGGCCGCTTGGCGCTGTACTCCTGCGTCGCTATGCCCACCAGCTGCTGCCGGACACGCAGCACCTCATAGGTCAGCCACGACGCCCGCGCCGCCATACGCGGCGAGCGCACCTCCTCGAGGTGGAGCGGTAGCACCTTCTGCTCGGCCAGATGGTAGAGGTACAGTGCCGGGCGTCCGCTATGGCGGGAGGCAATCAGCAGCTGTTCACCGTCGTTCGTCCAGGCGTGGCCCGCGATGCTGCTCATGGAGACATCAAGCTCGCGCGCCGTGCCGTCTGTCAGATCGAGCAGCATCAGGGCGGAACCCGCGGTGCCCTCGATGCCTGCATCCAGCGCGCCGCCGCGCCGGAACGCCACGAAGCGGCCGTCGGGCGACATCCGTGGGTCCACCGACGAGCTGGGCTCCTGCCGGCCGTCCTCCAGCAGCCAGGTCTCGCCGCTGGCCAGATCCAGCAGTCGCGGCAGCCCCATCGGATTGTCGGGCTGCGGCAGCGACGAAAGCACCAGGGCCTGGGCGTCGGCGGTCCAGTCAAACGGATGCATGGGCCCGGCGCTGTCATCCATCAAGCGTTTGACGGTACCGCCGGTGAATGGCGTGATTTCGATCGCGCACAGGTCCGCGGAACAGGCCCGGTAAGCAATGGTCGAACCGTCGGGCGACCATGCGGGATGGGTGAACTCCACGTCGTCCGCAGCGCGCAAAATCATTGGCGCACCGCCCTGCAGCGAACGGACCACCAGGACACTGCGTCCGCTGTCTCCACTGCGCGTTGCATAGACCACCGCGGATGCGTCGGGTGAGAGGCTCGGATAACCCTGGCGTCCCAGTTCCGCCGTCACCAATCGGGGAGTGAGCCTTGCCGGCGGCTCGGGCGCGGTTGTGGCGCCACCTGGGCGGTGCTCCGGTGCCTGATGAAGCAGGTAGCCCGCCGCCAGCATCACGCCGACTGCAGCCAAAGCCATCGATCCGGCAGCCATGCGGACCCCCCAGCCACAGCGCCCAAAAAATGCAGCCGCGTCGCCGACCGTGGTTTCAGAGGGCGCGTTTTCGAGCGCCTCGACAGGCGCGATCAGCGCGTAGCCGACACGGGGAACGGTTCGGATGTAGTCCGGCAGGCGTGCGTTGTCGCCCAATGCCCGGCGCAGCTCGACGATGGCCTGGGCCACCGCGTCTTCCCCAGGCGATTCGTCGCGCCACACGTCGGCGAGGAAGTGCTCCTTGCTGACGGCCTGGCCTGCATGGTGGACCAGCAGCTCCAGCACCGCGGCGCATCGTGGCGCGATATGTACCGCGCGACCTTCACGAACGATCTCGTTCAGCGCAAGGTCGACCCGGCAGCGACCGACACGGAATGGCCGGCGAGCAATGAGCAGTGACTCACGTGCGGGCGGCTGGGCGTTTTCCTTGCGCGTGTTCATTGGATCGGGGTGGTTTCCCCATCTCTCCTGTTCCTGCGTGCTGCGACTGACTTCAGAGCAAGTCGATTTCGTCATTCCCGCGACTTCCGTCACCGACACTTCTGCCTCGGAGCGGACTCCTTCGTCTGCTCCGGAGCCCCCGGAACAGACGAGGACGGACCTCCTGCCCTGTCACCATCCTAGCGCGGTGCGCGTCGCACATCCACGAAGCCGTGGTTTCTGGGGTGTCTCGTACAGAAGCGAGCTCTCGAATCACCGGACGTCACCAGGCGCCGGTCCGTCGCGCAGATCAACTCCCGGCACCGCCAAGGGTGCCGGTTCGGGGACGCCCCTGTGGTTTGACGAGCAGTGCGAGCTGTCGCGGCCGCGCGTCGTGCCGGTGCCGTGGCGACGCGCCGATGACAGGGCGGAGAGGAGTCGCGACCTCCCGGCAACAACCGGAACGACTACAACGATCGTACCGTGCTCAGAGCGGGCCTGGATCAGCGCCCGCCTGCGTCGCGCTTCATCTGCAGGAATGCGCTCCGGATGAAGTGGGCCAGAATGGCCGCCGGCACCAGATACTGGACAAGCAGCTGGACCGTACGGCGGATGACGCCGCGTATCGAATCGCGCACCGCCTCCTGCGTCATCCAGAGGTCGCCGTCGTGCCAGCCGGCCCACAGGCTGGCCAGCATGATGACGACCAGGGCGGCATTGATCCAGACTTTGCGGCGGGTGCTCGTGTGCGTCATGCCGTGGTCCGGGCGGCATCGACGCGACGCGGCGGGCGCGCATGGCGTCGATCCAGCATGATTCCGGCGACGATGGCCACCAGTAGCGGCCCGAACCATGCGCCGTACTGCAGCACCGACCATCCCGTTTCAGGCAGCAGGCTGCGCAGGCCGATGCCGAGGAAAGCGATGTGCGTGGCCACGCCATTGCCGATCATTGCGCCATAGTGTTCACGCAGCCACCAGTTGGCGGGGCGCTCGGTCTTCCGGTAGGCGCGCACGCTTTCGAACACAACGCTGACCCCGACCAGCCCGAAGAAGCCGAGCAGCATCGAGCCCAGCGTGAAGCCGACGATGGACACGGTGGCGCCAGCCACGCCGCAGGCCATGCCAAGAGCCAGCTGGGTGGCACCATAGAACCGCTCCGGCTGACGCTTGTAGCGGATGGCAAACCAGCCGCTCCAGCAGGCGCTGGCGACCAGGATCACCAGATAGGAGAGAAACATCCCGCCTGCCCATTGGCCGCGGAAAAACTGGAATCCGGCGAGCGGGAGAGCTGTCAGGATGACGCCGATCATCGCCAGCAGAAACCCCTTGCCGGCGCCGCGATGAAGCGTTCCTCCCTTGCGCGCCAGGGCCGCGACCCAGTAGGTGACGAGGGCCACGGTGCCCACGGCGATGTGCAGGATCACGATTGTCGAGTAGAGGGTGCCCATACGGATTCTCCTTCAGGTACGGCGTCAGCATCGCGCGCTGGACGGCACCGGTCAGGTGCTCACGGTCACCCTGTCGCGGTGCCGGAAGTCACCTTTGTCCACTGGGCTCTTGTGCATGGCGACCGGAGCAAGTACTTCTGGTGCCATGCAACTGCAATGGCGCGAACTTCTCTCCCCGCTGGCGTTTGCCTCCTATGCAGCGCTGGCGGCGGTATGGCTCGGCAGCGTGGCAGGTCAATTCGGCGCTGCCTCAGGGTCGGTTCCCCTCGCCGCCAGCGCCGCCCTGGTATTCACCCTCGGGTGGATGTGGGGGCTGGCTTGTCCGGAAGGCTTCAAATCGCGCTACGACGATGCGGCGATGCTGACCATGATCCTCGCAAGTTTCGCGCTGATCTGGCTGTCCCCGTACGGCGCCTCGCCCGTACTCCTGGTGCTGCTGGCGTGCAGCCTTGCCTTCCGCTTTCGTGGCACTGCCCTGGTCGGCGCGCTGGTGCTGATGAATCTCGCTTACCTGGCCATCCTGCTTGCGCGCACGAACTCTGCGGCCATGCAGGCACTGGTGACCGTTTTCGCCTTCGCAGGATTCCAGGGATTTTCCGTGCTGGTGATCATCGCCCTTCAGCGCGCCGAACAGATGGCAGAGCAACTGAGGCAGGTCAACGCCAGCCTTCTCGCCACGCGCTCACTGCTCGACGAAAGCGCGCGCGAGTCCGAGCGGCTGCGCGTCTCGCGCGAACTGCACGATGTCGCCGGACACAAGCTGACTGCGCTCAAGCTCAATCTGCGCGCACTGGGTCGCGACCCGGCGCTCGCCGCGCAGCGCGAATTCGAGGTGGCTGGCGCCCTGGCCGACGAACTGCTCGAAGACATCCGCGCGGTGGTGCGCCAGCTTCGCCAGCATGAAGGGCTCGATCTGCAGGAGGCCCTGCAGCGCCTGGCCGAACCCCTGCCGCGGCCGCGCGTGGAGATTGAAGTGGCAGACGATGCCCGCGTGCGCAACGCCGAGCAGGCCGAGGCGCTGCTGCGTGTGGCCCAGGAAGGCCTGACCAACGCGGCGCGCCACAGCGGCGCGCAACGTGCCTGGCTGCGCCTGCATCGCACCGCTGATGCGCTGGAAATGTCGGTAGAAGACGACGGACACGTGCGCTTGCCGGTGAAACCCGGAAACGGCCTGACCGGTATGCGCGAGCGCATCGAGCAGCTCGGCGGCAGCCTGGAGACCGGAGCCTCGGCACGCGGCGGCCTGCGCCTCGCCGCGCGTCTGCCCCTGGAGGTGACCCCGTGAGCCTGCGCATCGCACTGGCCGACGACCAGGCGCTGGTCCGTGAAGGCTTGAAGGCCCTGCTCAAGGACCTCGGTATCGACATCCTGGTCGAGGCGGCGGACGGCGAAGCCCTTCTTGCCGGCATCGCCGATTGCGAAATCGACGTGATCGTCTCCGACATCCGCATGCCCGGACTCGACGGCATCGGACTGGTCAGGCGCCTGCGCGAGATCGGCAGCGCGCTGCCCGTGATTCTGCTGACCACCTTCGATGAAGCTGACCTGATGCTGCGCGCCGTCGAGGCCGGGGCGCAGGGATTTCTGCTCAAGGATGCCTCGCCCGAGGATCTGCACGACGCCATCAAGCGCGCCGCCAGCGGCGAGGGATGGCTGGCGCCGGTAAGCACGGATCCGGTGCGTGAGCGCTTCAGCTTCCGCGACCAGCGGCCGCCACAGGAAACCTTCTCCGAGCGCGAGATCGCCGTTCTGCGCCTGATGGCCGGCGGCTACTCCAACCGCGAGATCGGGCGCTCGCTGTTCCTTGCCGAGGGCACGGTGAAGAACTATGTCAGCGACATTCTCGCCAAGCTCGACACCCGCGACCGAACCCGCGCGGTCCTGAAATCGATCACGCTGCGCATCATCTGACCTGCTTGCCATCGTCGGCCGCGGGTGCAGCTTTCGTGATCTGCGCGCATCGAGCCGGGTGACGCCGGGTCAGCCGCGAGAACTGCGCGACGAGCCGCTGTCGCGAGCTTCCGGCAGCGGCAATCCGCGACTGCGTTTGACCGTCTTCAACACGAAGTTGGAGTTGACGTCGGCGACGCCGGAGGCATTCAGCAGGCGCTCCAGAACGAAACGCGAAAAGTGGTCGAGGTCCTGGACGAACACGTGCAGCAGGTAGTCCATGTCGCCGGTCAGCGCCCAGCAGGCGACCACCTCATCCCAGTCCTCGATCGACTCGGCGAAGCGCTCCACCGATCGCACCCCCTGCTTGTCCAGCTGCACGCGAACGAAGGCCTCCAGGCCAAGCCCCACCGCCTTGCCGTCCACCCGCGCGCCGTAGCCCAGCACGATGCCGGTAGCCTCCAGTCTCTGCACCCGTCGCAGGCAGGCTGAAGCGGACAGCGCCACGCGCTCGGCGAGTTCGGCATTGGTGATGCGGCCTTCGCGCTGCAGCTCGGCGAGAATGCGCAGGTCGAGGCGATCTAGCGTGTCTTCTGCTGCCATTGGGCAACTATACGCAATAATCGTGCACAAGTTCCCTCCCGGCCCGCACGATCACAATCCTGTTGCGCGACCGAGCCGATATCCTTGTCGGCCCACGCAGACTCTCCAAGGGAGCAGCACGCCATGGCCGAAGCACGCCGCGTCGAACACCAGATGACCGACAAGGGCTACGTGCCGGTGTACACCACCGCGGTGGTCGAGCAGCCCTGGGACACCTACAGCGCCGAGGACCACGACACCTGGGCGAAGCTGTTCCGGCGACAGCTCGAAATCCTCAAGGGCCGCGCATGCCGCGAGCATCTTGAGGCGGTGGAGGCGTTCGGCATGTCGGCCGACGGAATCCCGAAGTTCAGCGACATCAACCGCGTGCTCAAGGAGGTCACCGGCTGGACCATCATCGGCGTCGAGGGACTGCTGCCTGAACTCACCTTCTTCGAGCACCTCGCCAACAAGCGCTTTCCGGTCACCTGGTGGATACGACGCCCGGACCAGATCGACTACATCGCCGAACCGGACCTGTTTCACGACCTCTTCGGGCACGTGCCGCTGCTCTACAACCCGGTGTTTGGCGACTACATGCAGGCCTACGGCCGCGGCGGGGTGAAGGCGCACGGCTTCGGCGAGGAGGCGCTGGCCGCCCTGACCCGTCTGTACTGGTACACGGTGGAGTTCGGCCTGATCGACACGCCCGAGGGCCTGCGCATTTACGGTGCCGGCATTGTCAGCTCCAAGGGCGAGTCGATCTATTGCGTGGAGTCGGATGCGCCCAACCGTATCGGCTTCGATCTCGAGCGCATCATGCGCACGCGCTATCGCATCGATACCTACCAGAAAACCTATTTCGTGATCGACAGTTTCGACCAGCTGTTCGACGCCACCCGCCCCGACTTCGCGCCGATCTACGCGCGGCTGGAAGACCTGCCTGCGGTTCCCGCTGGCGAGGTGCTCGAACATGACCGGGTGTTCCAGCGCGGTAGCGGGGAAGGCTGGGCGGACGGGGGGGACGTGTAGGCGGGGGAGCGGGGAGCGGGGAGCGGGGATTCGAAACGCTCCCGCAGATGCGGGGAGGCTTCGGCTTCGCCGGCTCCGAACGCTCGGCTCTTCCGCAGTGCGCCCTTTCCAACCTGGGAGGGAGCCCGTTCGGCGGAGCGCAAGCTGAGAGTCCGAAGCCCGGTCAAGAGACTCGCCTATGTCCGCGGCGACTGGCAGCATGTGCGATCTCTTGCCAGGGGAAACGCCGCCATGAGCGGACCGGACTTCATCGAGGTGTACGACGACGCGCTGCCGGCGGAAGCCTGCGCCGAGTTGATCCGTCGCTTCGAGCGGAGCGGGCAGTCGCAGCCTGGACGGGTGGGCTCGGGCCTGATGCCCGAACTCAAGGATTCGGACGATATCGAAATCAGCGCCCGGCCCGACTGGAAGGACGTGGAGCAGCTGCTCAACGCTGCCGTGTTGAACGCCCTCAAGCGTTACGTGTCCAAGTACCGCTACGCCCTCATTGCGCCGTTGATGCTGGAGATCCCCGACCCGGTAGACGGCACGCGCAGACGCATCCGTGCGGCGGACTTCGACGGCATGCCCGATGAGATGCTGTCACAGCTGCTGGGGACGCTGTTGCGCCCCGGCAGCATCAATTTGCAGCGCTACCGCGCCGGCAAGGGGGGCTACCCGTACTGGCACTGCGAGCAGTATCCGCGCAGCGCAGACGCTGACACCCTCCATCGCATGCTGCTGTGGACGATCTACCTCAACGACGGCTTTGGCGACGGCGAAACCGAGTTCCTCTACCAGGAACGACGCATTACGCCTCGCGCCGGCAGCCTGTTGATTGCACCCACGGCTTTCACTCACACCCACCGCGGCAACACCCCCAGACATGGCGACAAATACATCGCCACCAGCTGGGTGCTGTTCCAGCGTGCCGAACTGATGTTCGGGCCGCCGCAGGGCTGAGCGCCTGTGGGAGGCGCCCGGTGTCGACGCGCCATGCTCCGGATCACCGGAACGGTCGCGGCTGCCGCCGCTCCCACAGTGCGCCTCAGTCGGCGATGACTTCGTCGCTGCGCTCGGGTTTGAGGAAACGGATGGTCATGCGGTCCGACTCGCCGATGGCGCGAAACTTCTCCGCATCGTCGCCTTCGTTCACGCGCAGGGTCGGGGGGAGGTTCCACACGCCATTGGGGTGATCGCGGGTGTCCGCCGGATTGGCGTTGATTTCCGAAGACTGCGCGTAGACGAAGCCCGCGCCCTCTGCCAGCGCGATCACCTGCTCTTCGCTGACGTAGCCGTTTCCAGCGTATTCGGCCCCTTCTGCCGCGCGGTGCTGCACCACGCCGAGTATGCCGCCCGGTTTGAGTACGTCGAAAGCGGCCTTGAAAGTGGCCTCGGCGCTATTGCTGTTGAGCCAGCCGTGCACGTTGCGGAACGTCAGCACCAGGTCCACCGACTCGGGCTCGCCGAACACCGGCGCTGCGGGGTCGACCTCGATCAGTTCGGCGCGTTCGTAGATGCCCGGATGCTCCGCCAGCTTGTCGCGCAGCTGTTGGTTGGCGTTCGTGAAGTAATCGCGCGCGCGGTCGTTGGCGGCCTTTTCAGGATCATTGATGGCGCCGATGTAGCGACCTTCGTCGTTCAGCAGCGGCGCCAGGATTTCGGTATACCAGCCGCCGCCCGGAGCGATTTCGAGCACCGTGGCGTCGCGGCGGATGCCGAAGAACACCAGGGTTTCCTTCGGGTGGCGATGAGCGTCGCGCGCCGCGTGGCCTTCGGCGCGATGGGTGCTGGCCAGCAGCGCGTCGATGTCCCCGGCGACAGAATCTTCGGTAGCGGCTGGAGGTGCGACCTCGACCACCGGTGCAGGTGCAGGTGCAGGCGCAGGCGCCGGCGCCGGCGGAGGTGGCGGCTCCTGGCCACATGCGGCAACAGTCAGAGCGAAGGAAAGGGCGAGCGCTGTGCGGATCATCGGATTCTCCCGGATCATGGTGGCGGCGATCGCGGGCGCGCGACGCGCGCCGGTGCGATGGCCCACCATTCTAAGCGCAGTCGAGGCGCCTCACATGACAGCCGTCTCGTCAGACCGCCGGCATGGTCAGAACGGCGCTGGCAATACCGAAGTAGATCAGCACGCCAGCCACGTCGGCAATCGACGTCACCAGCGGCCCTGAGGCGGTGGCGGGGTCGAGATTGACCCGCGACATGATGAACGGCAGGGACATGCCGATCAGGCTGCCGACGATGACCACCAGGATCATGGTGGCAGCCACCACCCAGGCGATCTCCGGTCCGCCCCGCCAGACGCCGATGAAGTAGATGGCCAGCGCCATGCTCAGACCGAGCACGCTGGCCACCACGAATTCACGACCCAGCATGCGCGCCCAGTCGCGCATCACCACGTCACCGGTGGCCATGGCGCGCACCATCAGCGTCGAGGCCTGCGTGCCGGCGTTGCCGGCGCTGGCGATCAGCAGCGGCAGGAAGAACAGCAGCGCCAGATGCGCGGCGATGGTGCTCTCGAAGAAGGCAATTCCGGCGCCGGAGAAGATGTTGCCGAACACCAGCAGCACCAGCCAGAAGATGCGCTTGCGGTAGAGCAGTCCGATGCTGGCGTCCTTCACGCTGACATCCAGCGGACCGACCGTACCGACGCGCTGGAAGCTCTCGGTGGCCTCCTCCTCGGCCACGTCCATGGCGTCGTCGGCGGTGACGATGCCGACCAGGCGGTCGCCGCCATCGAGGATCGGCAGGGCGATGAAATCGTAGCGCTGGATCTTCTCGGCCACATCCTTCTGGTCGTCGTCGACATAGGCGGTGACCAGGTTGGTCTCCATCAGGTCGGCGACCCGTGCGCTGGGCGGTGCCGTGATAAGACTGCGCAGGGTGACCACGCCGATCAGTTTGCGGTCGGCATCGAGCACATAGGCGTTGTAGATGGTCTCCTTGTCGGGCGCCACGCGACGCAATTCCTCCATCGCCTCGCGTGCGGTCAGCTGCGCGCCGAGCGCCGCGTAGTCCGAGGTCATGATGGCGCCGGCAGTATCTTCGGCGTAGCTGGCGAGCCGACGGATATCCTCGCGCTCGGCGTGCGCCAGGGTTGGCAACAGACGCTCCTGCTCGATTTCCGGCAGCTCGTTGAACAGGTCGGCGCGTTCGTCGGAGCCCATGCGATCGAACAGCTCGACCACGGCGTTGCGCTTGAGGTTGGACACCACTTCGACCTGTCTCGACAGAGACAGGTAACCGAACACGCGGGCGCGCTCCTCGCGGTCCATCAGCGGCAGCACCGCAAGCAGGTGGGGCAATTCGAGCAGGTCGAGCGCCTCGGCCACGTCGGCTGCAAGGGTGTCCTCGAACCAGGTGACCAGAGTGGCGTGATCGTTGTTCTCGAGCAGCGCGGTGATGGCGCGCGCGGCCATCTCGGCGTCGAAGCGGTCCTCGCCGTCGGCGAGCTGCAGCGCCTCGGCCGGCGCCGTGCCGATCTCGGCGGCGTCGTTGCGATTGGATTCTGTCATGTTCGCCTCCTCGGTGGTCCACAGCGCTGGGCGGACCGGGAGGCGATCGCGAAGGCCCGGACTAGCAGGTCTTCGCGGACACCGCGCGCCGCCACGAGCTGCTACGGCCCATGGTCACGGGTTGCTGTCGGGATCGTCGACTTGGTACGTCCATCTGGTGCGGATAACCCATACAGAACGCCCCGCGTGGGGGCGGGGCGAAGCTTAGGCCGACGCCTGCGGTCGGTCAACTCCGCGCCGGGTCAACTCAGGTAATGCACGTGCGATGCCGCGATGCTCGCAATATTGGGAGGCACGGGGCGTGAGGCGGTCGAGATTTCCGCGCCTGACGCAGGCTGCAAGTACAGCGCTGAGCTCGATGAAAGGGCATGGGGATAAACGAAAACTGAACATAGCGGCCTCGGAACTGCTGCGAATCTGCCGGCAAACGTCGGCGAATTCGCAGCCAAGACGCGACCGGTCGCGGTTCGTTCAGATTTCCTCAAGCCCTCGGTTTCGATCGGTTCAGCCGTGATCGGTTGGACTGGATCCGCGAACGGACGCCGGACAGCCCGCATCGGGCGCCCCCCGGTTTTCGCCAGCCAGAACGGTCGACGTGACCGCAAAGGAGACAAGCACATGCTGCACTACGCCGTCGTCTTTTTCATCATCGCGCTGATCGCAGCGCTGTTCGGATTCACCGGCATTGCCGGTGCGTCTGCAGGAATCGCGCAGATCCTGTTCGTGATCTTCCTGATCCTGTTCGTCGTGTCCCTGCTGGTCGGCCGTCGTCGACCGCTCCCCTGAAGCACGGGGCACAACCCCACCGCCCGCCTCAGGCGGGCGCCATCCAGGCAATACAAAGGAGTTCTCTCATGAATACGACCCTGTTCCGTCGTAGTGTCTTTTCTGTCGCCGTCGCCGCCGCGCTGGCGTTGCCGCTGGCAGCCCCGTCACTGGTTCACGCCGGAGACGAACCCAGCGCGACCCAGCGCGTAGAGAATGCCGGCATCACCACCTCGGTGAAGGCCAGGTTGATCGCCGACGAGCGCACCCACGGGTTCGACATCAATGTCGACACCAAGGGTGAGGGCAAGGTGGTGCTGCGCGGCACCGCACCCAGCGAGGAAGGTCGCAAGGCAGCCAGCGAAATCGCCATGGCCGTCTCCGGCGTCCGCGAGGTGCGCAACGAGTTGATCGTCGCCGCGCCGGGCAGCGTGGCCGAACGCAGTGCGCCACCCGCCACGGCTTCGCAGCACGCTCGTCGCGCCGCGCAGGAAGCCGGCGATGCCGGGGCTGACGCCTGGATCACCACCAAGGTCAAGGCCGCCCTGCTCGCCGACCGCGAGGTCAGTGGCTTCGAAATCGAGGTAGAGACCAAGGACGGCGTCGTTCACCTCGAGGGTGAGGTCGACGACGAGCGCATCGAGGCCCGCGCGGTGGAGATCGCCGCGAATATCGAAGGCGTGCGTCATGTCGAAACCGAGCAGCTCAAGATCAAGAGCTGATCTTCACCTGCAACGCACCAAGAATGAGGCCCGCCCGGGCAACCGGGCGGGCCTTTGTTCGATTGTCGCCGATGTCCGAGCGCGCTCGACACGCAACGCGCGGGTGCAGCCGATGCTGTCAGGCCGGCCCGACCTCGCCGCATGTTTCCAGTGCTTGCGCGAAGGGCAGCAGTACGCCAACAAATGCCGAAGCGCAGCTCTGCGACGAGCCCAATCGGCAGGCGGGGATCGCCTTCAGACTCGCCCCCTGGAAATCGAGAGTGGCCCTGCGACACACGTTCGAAATCGACTTGTGGTCGTGCTCAAGACGCGCAAGATCCTCTGCGGAACTCACGCCCGCGTTTTCGAACATGCCCATCATCAGGGCCTGCTGCTTCTCTGCCAGTTCAGTCAGCAGCTTCCAGGGTGTGTCCGGATCGGACCGAAAAGCTTCAGCAAATTCGCGCTTGAACAGCTCGACGATGTGCGGGTTCTTCATGAGGGAATGCCCGGCTCCCCTCAGTCGAAGGCGCTCCAGGGTCACGATCGCCTGGGCCAGCTCTTTGGCGATAGGGTCTTTTTCCAGCGCTGTCTCGGCACGGGCAAGCCCGACAGAAAGACCCCACAGGGAAACCAGGACGATTGCAACGAGCGTCTTCATCCGAATCCTCCATGAAACCATGACTCTTCGAGCGACAGATCGTATCCGTACCGCGAAAGACCGGTCAACGCCCGACGAATCCCATGGGTAACGCCGCCGCGCCATGCGCATCCCTGCGCATGGGGCGATGATGCGGGTTGGCTACATCGCCGCGATCAGCAGATCACCGAACTCCGAGCACTTCACCTCGCGAGCGCCCTCCATCAGGCGGGCGAAGTCGTAGGTGACGGCGCGGTTGCCGATAGCGGTGTCCATGGCGGCGATGATGATGTCGGCAGCCTCGGTCCAGCCCATGTAGCGCAGCATCATCTCGCCGGACAGGATCACCGAGCCGGGGTTGACCTTGTCGAGACCGGCGTACTTCGGCGCCGTGCCGTGGGTGGCCTCGAACACGGCGTGGCCGGTGACATAGTTGATGTTGCCGCCGGGGGCGATGCCG
>CAZGKE010000083.1:14759-14840 GCA_964526035.1 uncultured Gammaproteobacteria bacterium
GCGCAGCATCATCTCGCCGGACAGGATCACCGAACCGGGGTTGACCTTGTCGAGACCGGCGTACTTCGGCGCCGTTCCGTG
>CAZGKE010000084.1:0-14682 GCA_964526035.1 uncultured Gammaproteobacteria bacterium
CGAACTGGAGCCGTTGGATTCGGTGATTTCCGAAACCACGCGGATCACGTAGGGGAACTCTTCCATGCTTGGCATTACCGCCTGCACGCCGCGACGGGCGAGGCGGCCGTGGCCGATCTCGCGTCGCTTGGGCGCCAACATGAAGCTGATCTCGCCGACGCAGAACGGCGGGAAGTTGTAGTGGAACAGGAAGGTGTCCTTGGACTCGCCCTCGATGGCGTCGATGACCTGCGCATCGCGGCCGGTCCCGAGGGTGGTGGTGACGATGGCCTGGGTCTCGCCGCGGGTGAACAGCGAAGAGCCGTGCGTGCGCGGCAGGGCGCCTACGCGGACGCTGATCGGACGTACGGTCACCAGATCACGGCCATCGACGCGACTCCTGGTGCTGAGCACCTGGCGGCGCATCACGTTGTACTCGAGCTCGGCGAACTCGTTGGAGATGGCGGCGGCGGTCCAGCCCTTGGCATCGTCGGTCAGCGACTCGACAACGGCCTTGCGCAAAGTCGACAGGGCCTCGCGGCGCTCCGGCTTGATGCGGATGGCATAGGCCTTGAGCATGCCCTCTTCCGCTGCGGCGGCAACCGCGGCGCCAAGCCCATCGACGGGGGTGGGCGCCACCCAGGGAAACGGCGTCACGCCGACTTCCGCGGCAAAGGCCTTGATGGCCTCGATGGCGGTCTGCATCTGCTGATGGCCGAAGGTCACCGCACCGAGCATCACGTCTTCGGAAAGCAGCTTGGCTTCGGACTCCACCATGTTGACGGCATTGGCGGTGCCGGCGACGACCAGATCGAGCTTCGATTCCTTGAGTTCCGAGGTCGCCGGGTTCAGCACGTACTTGCCGTCGACAAAGGCGACGCGCGCGGCGCCGATCGGGCCGTTGAACGGAAGGCCGGACAGGGTCAGTGCGGCCGAGGCACCCAGCAACGCCGGAATGTCCGATTCGACGTCCGGATTCATCGACATGACCGTGGCCATGACCTGAACTTCGTGCCGGAAGCCCTCCGGGAAAAGCGGGCGGATCGGGCGATCGATCAGGCGCGAGTTGAGGGTTTCGCGCTCGGTGGGACGACCCTCGCGCTTGAAGAAGCCGCCGGGGATACGGCCGCCCGCATAGAATTTTTCGATGTAGTTGACGGTCAGCGGGAAGAAGTTGAGATTGTCCTTCACCCTGCGGTCGGCGACTGCAGTCACCAGGACCACGGTACCGCCCATCGACACCAGCACTGCCGCCGTCGCCTGCCGGGCGATCTCGCCGGTCTCGATGGTGACGTCATGCTGGCCGTAACGGAACGTGGTGCTGTGCTTTTTCATCGGGACGCCTCCCGTCGACGCGGCGCTCAACGACGGAGCCCCAGTCGCTCGATCAAAGCCTTGTAGCGGTCCTGATCGCGGTCCTTCAGGTAGCTCAGCAGGCGCCGACGCTGATTGACCAGCTTGAGCAGGCCGCGCCGCGAATGATGATCCTTGGCGTGCGAAGTGAAATGCTTGGACAGATGGTCGATGCGCGCAGAGAGCAGCGCAACTTGCACTTCGGGCGAACCGGTGTCGTTCGGCGCACGCTTGTAATCGTCGATGATCTTGCTGGTGTTTTCCACGGAAAGTGACATCTTTTACCCTACGAAACAGTACAAGGCGGCGGTCCGCCCGACAGTGGACGGCTGGCTAGCCTCGTGGGATGGCCAATCGGAATCAGTTAAAAGCAGGGTATTGTAGCCTGCGGTCTCGCCGTGCAACAAGCGGTCAGGTCGGGGGGACGCGCTGCAGAAACACCCGGGCGGCCTTGATACCTCCCTGCGGAGCAGGTTCCAGCAGCGCCACGGCCTGACCAAGGGGGTCGACAGCCAATGCGACGGCACCGTCGCCGGGCATTGGCTGCGGCAGGAATCGCCCCGCTCTGAGCATGGCCGCCTGGATTTGGTCGACGCCCACCGCGGGAATGCCCGAGAGCGCCAGCGAAAGCGGTATGAGGTGCCGCGCCAGGCTGTCTTCGTCACCAGCCTGTGCAGCCGCCTCCAGGGTCTCCAGCGCAACCATGCGCGGTTCACGGAACGGGGCGACCCAAAGCCGCCGCAGCATGGCGACGTGAGCGCCACAGCCCAGCGACTCACCGAGATCACGCACCAGCGAGCGCACGTAGGTCCCGGAACCGCATTCCACGTGCAGGCGCAGGCGGCCAGCGGATTCGACGCCAAGCAACTCGAATCGATGCACTTCAACCTCGCGCTCGGGCACTTCGACGCTTTCGCCCCGCCGCACCCGGCGATAGAGAGGCACGCCGCCCTGCTTGAGCGCTGACAACGCCGGAGGCACCTGGCGAATATGTCCCCGCAGCGGTATCAGCGCCGCCTCGATGCGCGCGGCGTCCAGCGGCGGTATCGGCCGCTGCTCCAGGATCTCTCCGTCGGCATCGGCGCTGTCGGTGGTCACGCCCAGCACCGCGACGGTTTCGTAGGCCTTGTCGGAACCCAGCAGAAGGGTGCTGGCCTTGGTCGCCTCGCCAAAGCAGATCGGCAGCAGACCGGTGGCCAGGGGATCAAGACTACCGGTATGACCGGCCTTGCGCGCCCGGAAGGCACGGCGCGCGCGCTGCAGCGCGGCGTTCGAACTCAGACCTGCAGGCTTGTCCAGCAACAGCACTCCGTCGACGTCACGCCAGACCGTGCGCGGCCGCTCAGTCCTCGCCACCTGAGGAATCCTTGGCGGGCGGGTTCTCGCGCAGCAGACGGTCGATGAGCTCTCCCTCGTCGACCGAAGTGTCGTAATGAAAGTGCAGTTCGGGGATGCTGCGCATCTTGAGCATGCGGCCGAGCCGGAAACGCAGCTCCTTGGCCAGTCCCTTGAGCGCCTTCATGGCAGCCGGGGCCTCTTCGGGAAGCAGCGCGGTGACGAAGACCTTGGCGTGCGCCAGGTCGCGGCTCACCTCGACGTCAGACACGCTCACCGAGGGCAATGCATGATCCCGCACCGCCTCATGCACCAGCGCGCCCAGCTCACGGCGGAGCTGTGCAGAGACGCGGTCAGTGCGGTGGAAGGATTTCTGGGTAGGCATGGGGCTGGGCGACAGGGCGCTTGAGGAGGCTGGGCAGTGACGTTCGTCTTTGGGTAAGGGCTTGGGGCCTAGGGCCTATGGGTACCGCCGGCAAGAGCGTGACGAACTGGCTCCTTTTCAGGTCACGGTTCGCCGCTGGTTTCGAGAACTGCGATTCCGGTTCAATGTCGCCATCCCAAGGCCCAAGGCCCTAGGCCCTAAGCCCTGCTCAGCTCACAGCGTCCTCGCCACCTCCACCCGCTCGTAGCACTCGATCTGATCGCCGGGCTTGACGTCGTTGTACTGCTTGACGCCGATGCCACACTCGGTGCCGTTCTTGACCTCGTCCACGTTCTCCTTGTAGCGACGCAGCGATTCCAGTTCGCCCTGGAAGATGACCACATTGTCGCGCAGCACGCGGATCGGTTTGCCGCGGCGGATGACGCCTTCCGACACGATGCAACCGGCAATCGCGCCGAACTTCGATGAGCGGAACACGTCGCGGACTTCCGCGGTTCCAATGATCTCTTCGCGCACCTCGGTGCCAAGCAGACCGGTGGCGACCTGTTTCACCTGATCAATGACGTCATAGATGATCGAGAAATAGCGGATATCGAGATCGCTGTCCTGGATCACCTTGCGCGCCGAGGCGTCGGCTCGCACGTTGAAACCGATCAGGATGGCCTTCGACGCCGACGCCAGGGTGGCGTCGGACTCGGTAATCCCGCCGACGCCCGAAGCAATCACGTTGACCCGCACCAGCTCGTTGCTGAGGCTGGTGAGCGAATCGCGCAGCGCCTCGACAGAACCCTGCACGTCGGCCTTGATCACCAGATTCAGCGCCTGCAGCTCGCCTGTCTGCATCTGCGACATGATGTCCTCCATGCGCGATGCCTGCTGCTTGACCAGACGCGCTTCGCGGCGCTTCATGTGCCGCTTCTGGGCGACGTCCTTGGCCAGGCGCTCGTCCTCGACCACAACGAAATCGTCACCTGCGTCCGGCACTCCGGAGAGCCCGAGCACCACTGCAGGAATCGAAGGACCTGCCTCCTGGATCGAGACACCAGTCTCGTCGAACATCGCACGTACGCGGCCATACTCGACCCCGCAGACCACGAAGTCGCCCTTGCGCAGGGTCCCCTGCTGCACCAGCACCGTTGCAACCGGACCACGGCCCTTGTCGAGCGCGGACTCGATGACCACGCCACTGCCGGCGCCATCGGTCTGCGCCTGAAGTTCGAGCACCTCGGACTGCACCAGGATGGCGTCGAGCAAGGCGTCGATCCCATCGCCGGTCTTGGCGGATACCGGCACGAAAATGTTCTCTCCGCCCCACTCCTCGGGAATCACCTCAAGCTTGCCGAGACCTTGCTTGACGTTGTCCGGGTTGGCTTCCGGCTTGTCCATCTTGTTGACGGCGACAATGATCGGAACACCGGCGGCGCGCGCATGCTGCACCGCCTCCACGGTCTGCGGCATCACGCCGTCATCCGCGGCGACGACCAGCACCACGATATCGGTGAGTTTGGCGCCACGTGATCGCATCGCCGTAAAGGCTGCGTGGCCCGGCGTATCCAGAAACGATATGACGCCCTTGTCGGTAGTGACGTGATAGGCACCGATGTGCTGGGTAATGCCACCGGCTTCACCGGAGGCCACCTTGGTTCTGCGGATGTAGTCGAGCAGGGACGTCTTGCCGTGATCCACGTGACCCATGATGGTGACCACTGGAGGACGCGGCTTGACCTCGGACGCGGTCCCGGTCTTGGCCAGCAGTTCCAGCTCGATGTCCTGGTCGCTTGCTTCGGTGGCGGTATGCCCCATCTCCTCGACCACCAGCACCGCGGTGTCGTGATCGAGGGGCTGGTTGATGGTGGCCATCACGCCCATTTTCATCAGCGTCTTGATCACCTCTCCGGCCTTCACGGCCATCTTCTGCGCCAACTCACCCACCTGGATGGACTCGCCAATCTCGATCTCGCGGACGACCGGTGCGGTCGGACGCGAAAAGCCATGCGCTCCGCCGCCGCCTGCCTTGAGCGGTTCGGCACCCCTGCGCGTGCGCCGCTTGCTGCTGCGCCGCGAACTCGCCTCCTTCGAGAGATGCAACTCGCCGCGCACGAAGCGCCCGGCGCCTGGCTCGTCGCGCGGTGCAGGCTTGGCTCGCTTGGGCTCCTTGACGGGCGGCGGGCGCGGCTCCTCGCGTTTCCGGGTTTCGGTCTGCAGGCGTGTCTGTTCCTCGACCAGAACGCGCGCCTCACGCTCGGCCTCGGCTTCCGCGACCGCGGCTGCCTCGACGCGGTCCTGCTCGGCCTGCTTGCGCTGCTCTTCGTCACGCTTGCGCGACTCTTCTTCCGCCTTGCGCTTCTGCTCCTGCTCGACGCGCGCCTGATCCTCGGCTTCCTGACGCTTGCGCGACTCTTCAAGCAGGCGCAGCGCCTCCTCGCGCTCGGCATCCGGTGAAGAATCGTCCTGAACCAGACTGCGTTTCACGTAGGTCCGCTTCGCGCGCACTTCGATATTGACCGTCTTGGCCTTGCCCGGCCCGCTGCCCACCGTCACTTCCTGCACCGTTTTCCGGCGCAGCGTGATCTTCTTCGGCGCGGACTCGTCGGACTCGCCGGTCTGCTTGCCATGACTGCGGCGCAGGAATCCGAGCAGCTTGACCTTTTCGGTAGAGGTCACCAGCTGATCCGGACCGGCGAAACTCATGCCCGCCTCCGACAGCTGCTCGAGCAGCTTGTCGACCTGCAGGTTCAGCGTGCTGGCGAGCTGTCTTACGGTTACATCCGACATGGTTCTTGTTCTCCGACTTGCCTGAAACGAGGGGACTTTGCTGAAACGGATTCCGGACCTATCAGCCGCCCTGCTCCAGCCTTGCGATCAGCGGCGCCCGCGCCGCCATGATCAGGGCTGCAGCCCGCTCCTCGTCGACACCTTCGATATCCTGAATCTCGTCTACCGCAAGCTCGGCCAGATCTTCCTGGGTCACGATCCCGCGCTGAGCCAGCGCGTAGGCGGTAGCGTCATCCATGCCTTCAAGCTCAAGCAGGTCTTCAGCCGGCTTGTGCTCCTCCAACTCCTCCTCGGCCGCAATCATCAAGGTCAGCAGCGCGTCGCGAGCACGGGCACGCAGCTCCTCGACGACGCCTTCGTCGAACCCTTCAACGGCAAGAAGCTCGGCTGCCGGGACATAGGCGATCTCCTCGACCGAAGAAAAGCCCTCCTGCACCAGAATCAGCGCGATCTCCTCATCGACCTCGAGCTTGTCCATGAACAGCTGGCGCGCTTCCTCCTGCTCCGCGTCGCTCTTGGCGCGCACCTGGTCGGAGGTCATGACGTTGAGCTGCCACCCCGAAAGGCGGCTGGCCAGCTTGACGTTCTGCCCTCCTCGACCGATGGCTTGCGACAGCTTGTCCTCGGGCACCGCGAGGTCCATCGAATGCTTTTCCTCGTCGACGATGATCGAGGACACTTCTGCCGGCGCCATGGCGTTGATGACGAACTGCGCAGGATTCTCGTGCCAGAGGATGATGTCGATGCGCTCGCCGTTCAGTTCACCCGACACCGCCTGCACACGGGAACCGCGCATGCCGATGCATGCGCCGATCGGATCGGTGCGCGCATCGTGGCTGCGCACCGCGATCTTGGCGCGATCGCCGGCGTCGCGTGCAGCACCCATGACCTCGACCAGGCCTTGGCCGACTTCGGGCACTTCCAGTTTGAAAAGCTCCATCATCATCTCAGGCGCAGTGCGCGAGATGAACAGCTGGGGACCACGAATCTCGGAGCGCACCTCGTAGAGATAGCCGCGCAGGCGGTCACCTGGGCGGACCACTTCCCGCGGAATGGCCTTGTCGCGCGGGATGAAGGCTTCTGCGTTGCTGCCGAGGTCGAGGAAGATGTTGCCGCGTTCCACGCGCTTGACGACGCCGGTCACCAGCTCACCAACGCGATCCTTGAACGCATCGACGACCTGGGCGCGCTCGGCCTCGCGCACGCGCTGCACGATGACCTGCTTGGCGGCCTGCGCCGAGATCCTGCCAAAGCCCGCCGAGGCCACTTCTTCCTCGATGAACTCGCCGACTTCGGCATCTGCCTTTTCGTCGACTGCATCCATCAGGCGGATCTGCCGATGCGGTGATTCCATCACCACATCGTCGGCAACCACTTCCCAGCGGCGGAAGGTACGGTACTCGCCGGACTTTCGGTCGATGGCCACGCGCAACGAGACTTCCGACGCGATCTCGGGATCCTGGAAGTTCTTTTTTGCCGCAGACGCCAGGGCCGCTTCGAGTGCTTCGAAGATCACGTCCTCGGGAACACCCTTCTCGTTGGCTACCGCTTCGGCTATCAGTACCAGTTCTTTGCTCATCTCACCACTCTCCGGCAAACGACGAAATGCCGCCTGCACTCAACGCTTGTCGGCCTTGGATTTGGCCATCAGTTTCGCCCAATCGGGCACCAGACGCGCCTTTTGCACGTCTCCATGTTCAATTGCAACGTCGACACCGTCGACTTCCAGGACGATGCGCTCGCCCTCCACGGAGCGGATCAGCCCCTGCAGGCGGCGACGGCCGTCGACCGGAGCCAGCAAGGCCACCGCAACCTTCTCACCGACAAACTGGAGGAAGTGCGCGGGCGTGAACAGCGGGCGTTCCACTCCGGGAGACGAGACCTCAAGCGTGTATTGCCCGGCAACGGGGTCATTGACGTCGAGCAGCGCCTCGATTTCGCGGCTGACCGCTTCGCAGTCCTCCACGACAATGCCTTCGGAACGGTCGATGTAGATCCGCAGCAGACTTGAGCCGCGACCCGGGCTGTACTCGAGCCCAAGGCACTCGTAGCCCATGGCAGCCACTGCCGGTGCTATCAAATCGATCAGGTTCTGCTGTTTCAATGACGCTCCTGGAACACAAACAAAAAATGGGCCTCGCGGCCCATCCGATCAAACTGGTTTCCCGCGTCGACGAATTCACCCGTCGACTCGGGAACCTTCGGATGCCTGGTCGCCACGCCCCCGCACCAGGGTGCGGAAAGCGCTGCGGCGTCCGGGCCAACAGGCAACAAAAAAGCCTCGCTGCGGAGGCTTTCTTGCTACCGGAACTGGTAGCGGGGGCAGGATTTGAACCTGCGACCTTCGGGTTATGAGCCCGACGAGCTGCCAGACTGCTCCACCCCGCATCAGCGAGATCGCTACTATAGCGGCGCCTGCGAACGCATGCAAGGCTGCGGACTGTGGTCGAGCACCCATACTCAGGCAAAAGCGCGCTGGAAAAGCGCCAGCAGCGGGCCCCAGATGAACAGCGCGAGCAGCTGGAACAGCGCGTTCGCCGACAGCGCCCAGCGCATCGGCGCATCCGACGGCAATACCGGCGGCTGATCGTCCTCAGGACTGTCGAAGTACATCAGCTTGATGATGCGCAGGTAGTAGAAGGCTCCGATCACCGCGAAAATCAGACCGAGGATGGCTACCCATACCAGGCCAGCTTCGACTGCCGCCTTGAGCACCAGAAACTTGGCAAAGAAGCCGATCAGCGGCGGGAAGCCCGCAAGCGACGCCATCAGCAGCAACATCATGAAGGCGTACCAGGGTTGCCGCTGGGCGAGGCCCTTGAAATCGACGATCTCCTCTGCTTCGAAACCCTGGTGCGAGAGCAGGAGGATCATTCCGAATGCGCCGCCCACCATGATCGCGTAGATGATCACGTAGGCCATCGCCGCGGCGTAGCCCTCGGCGCTGCCCGAGGCGATGCCGATCAGCACGAAACCGACGTGCAGCATGTTGGAGTAGGCCAGCATGCGCTTCAGGTTGGTCTGCGCCAGCGCCACGATGTTGCCGATGACCAGCGACGCAATGGCCAGCAGGATCAGCATGGTCTGCCACTGCTCGCTGAGACCGCCGAGTCCGCCTTCGAGGATTCTCCATGCCATGCCGAACGCCGCCAGCTTTGGCACCGATCCGATGAACAGGGTCACGGCCGTGGGCGAGCCTTGGTAGACATCCGGAACCCACATGTGGAACGGCGCGGCGCCGAACTTGAAGGCAATGCCGACCACCAGGAACACCAGGCCGAAGCTCAACAGAATTGCACGGTCACCCAGTCCGGAAGTCAGCTGATGGATGGTGGCAAGATCCAGGCTGCCGGTAGCGCCGTAAACCATCGACATGCCGTACAGCAGCATTCCCGAGGCCAGCGCACCGAGCACGAAGTACTTCATTGCAGCCTCCGAGCTCAGTGCCGAGTCCCGGTTGAGTGCAACCAGCGCATAGGAACTCAAGGCCATCAGCTCGAGACCAAGGTAGACGGTGATCAGGCTTCCGGCGGAAACCAGCACCATCATGCCGAGCAGTCCGGTCAGGCACAGGATGTAGAACTCGCCCTGCAGCAGACCGCGGATCGCAAGGTACTCGCGTGAGTACACGAATACCATGGCCACCAGCATGTACATCACGGTCTTGAGGATGTCGGAGACCGGGTCGCGAAGGAACATGCCGCCGAATGCGCTCTGCGCGGGGCCATCCAGCGAGAAGGCGCGCAGCGTGATGATGGCGGTGAAGGCGAGGATCATCAGCGCCAGGAAATGCGTGAAGCCACGCCGATCCTGCGGCACATAAAGATCTGCCAGCAGCAGCACGCAGATCATCCCGAGCAGGAAGATCTCGGGAAGCAGCGGCAGGAGTTCGCTCCAGGAATGGATCATGTCGGTTCTGCCGTCCTCAGAGCTTGGTGGTGGCGATCTGCGCGACCAGTTTCATCACGGAAGCGTCCATCAGTTCGATCAGCGGCGCCGGCCACACGCCGAACAGCAGAACGGCAGCGGCGAAGGCGCAAAGCACGAAGGCCTCACGGCCATTCAGGTCCTTGAGCTTGGCCACCTTGTCATTGGCGACTTCGCCAAAGATCACGCGCTTGACCAGCCACAGCGTGTAGGCGGCGCCAATCACCAGGGTCAATCCGGCGACTGCGGCAAGCCACGGTGAACTCTGGAAAGCCGCCAGAATGACCATGAATTCACCCACGAAACCCGACGTGCCGGGCAGCCCGGAGTTGGCCATGGCGAACAGCACGAACAGCGCGGCAAACCAGGGCATGGTGTTCACCACTCCGCCGTAGTCGCCGATCATGCGGCTGTGCATGCGGTCATACATCACGCCGACGCAGGAGAACAGCGCAGCGGAAATGAAGCCGTGCGAGATCATCTGCACCATCGCGCCCTGCAGGCCAAGCGCGGCAGCGTCGACATTGTCCAGCTCGCGCACCAGCGCCAGAGCGATGAACAGGCCGAGGGTGACGAATCCCATATGGCTGATCGAGGAATAGGCGATCAACTTCTTCATGTCCTGCTGCACCAGCGCCACGAAACCGATGTAGACCACGGCGATGAGGCTGAGCGCGATCACCAGCCAAGCCCACTCGGCGGATCCGTCGGGAACGATCGGCAGTGAGAAGCGCAGAAATCCGTAGCCGCCGATCTTCAGCATGATGGCCGCGAGGATCACGGAGCCGCCGGTGGGCGCCTCGACGTGGGCATCGGGCAGCCAGGTATGCACCGGGAACATCGGGATCTTGATCGCGAAGGCGACCAGGAAGGCGAAGAACAGCCACATCTGCTCTGTGGCGTCGAGCCTCAGTGCGGCAAGGTCAGCGAGGGCAAAGCTGCCGGCCTGGGAGTAGAGGTAGATGAGTCCGACCAGCATGAACACCGACCCGAGGAAGGTGTAGAGGAAGAACTTGAGGCTGGCGTATACACGCCTCGGGCCACCCCAGATGCCGATGATGATGAACATCGGAATCAGCATGCCTTCAAAGAAGACATAGAAGAGCACCGCATCCATGGCGCAGAAGACGCCGATCATCAGACCTTCAAGGAACAGGAAGACGGCGAAGTACTGGCCCACCCGGTCCGACACCGAAGTCCAGGCGCCGATCAGCACCAGCACCGAGGTGAACGCGGTCAGCATGATCAGCGCCACCGAGATGCCATCCACTCCGAGGTGATAATAAATGTCGAAGCCTGCCACCCAGGCGAGGCGTTCGATGTACTGCATGTCGGCGCTGGCGGCATTGAAGCCCAGGTACAGGGGCATGCAGAGCGCAAGCGTCGCCAGCGCCACGACCAATCCGGTCCAGCGCGCCAGCGAAGCGCGCCGCTGCCCGAGCGCGAGCAGCAGGAAGCCGCCAGCTATCGGCAGCCAGATCAGGAGACTCAGCAGGGGCCCTTGAAATTCCATCAATCCGATTCCGACCGTATCTCGTTCAATTCAGGCCGCGCAGGAAGATCGCGAGCAGCACGATCAAGCCGACGATCATGGCGAAGGCGTAGTGGTAGAGGTAACCCGACTGCATCCAGCGTATGACGCCCGATATGCGATCGATCAGGGTGGCCGAGCCATCGATGAACACGCCGTCTATCACCGCGTTGTCGCCACCCTTCCAAAGGCCGTGGCCGAGCCTGAGGCTGCCGCGCGCGAACACCGCCTGGTACAGCTCGTCGAAACCGTACTTGCGCTGCAGCACTCGATAGGGGATCGCCAGCATTGACTTTGCTCGATCGGCGATTGCGGGGTTGAAGAGGTAGATCCACGTGGCGAGAGCAAAGCCGGCGAAGGCCAGCCAGAACGCGGGCGCGGCGAAAAAGTGGAGCCCGAAGCCGATCGCAGCCGATACCCAGCCATTTTCCTCGTGCCACAGCTTCGCGCCTGCAGCGGCCAGATGGTCATTGGCTTCGAGCACCACGATGGCCTCGCCGAACCAGCCGCCGAACAGCATCGGGCCGACGGTGAAGAAACCGATGGCGATCGACGGGATGGCAAGCAGCACCAGCGGCAGCGTCACCACCCAGGGCGACTCGTGCGGTTCGTGCGGCTCGTGGTGACCCGCCTCGTCGTGCCCATGCGCGGGCGCGTCACGGAAGCGCTCGTTCCCGTGGAAGGTCATGTACAGCAGTCGGAAGCTGTAGAAGGCGGTGACGAACACGCCGAGCAGCACCGCCCAGTAGGCATAGGTCTGCACCCAGCCGCCCTGCCCTGCCGCTGCCCCTGCGGCCTCGATGATCGCGTCCTTGGAATAGTAGCCGGAGAAGAACGGCGTCCCGACCAGCGCCAGGGTGCCGATCAGGCAGGTGATCCAGGTGATTGGCATGTACTTGCGCAGGCCGCCCATGCGACGCATGTCCTGCTCGTGATGCATGCCGATGATGACGCTGCCGGCGGCCAGGAACAGCAGCGCCTTGAAGAAGGCATGCGTCATCAGATGGTAGACCGCACCGGCGTAGGCCGAGACTCCGAGCGCGACGGTCATGTAGCCGAGCTGTGACAGCGTCGAATAGGCGACCACGCGCTTGATGTCGTTCTGCACCATGCCTATGAGCCCGGTGAACAGGGCCGTCGTCGCGCCGATGAAAAGCACGAACGCCAGCGCCGTACTCGACATTTCAAACAGCGGGCTCATGCGCGCCACCATGAAAATGCCGGCGGTGACCATGGTGGCGGCATGGATCAATGCCGAGATCGGCGTCGGGCCTTCCATCGAGTCGGGCAGCCACACGTGCAGGGGCACCTGCGCCGACTTGCCCATGGCACCGATGAACAGGCAGATGCAGATGAACGTCGCCACTTCCCAGGGCATGCCCGAGAAGATCTCGACCGTTTGACCTTCCAGCGTGCCGGCGCTGGCGAAGGCGGTCGCATAGTCCAGGGTACCCAGCCAGAACAGCACGCCGGCGATGCCGAGCAGGAAGCCGAAGTCCCCCACCCGGTTGACGATGAACGCCTTGAGGTTGGCGAAGATGGCCGTCGGCTTCTTGTACCAGAAGCCGATCAGCAGGTATGAAACCAGGCCGACCGCCTCCCAGCCGAAGAACAACTGCAGGAAGTTGTTGCTCATCACCAGCATCAGCATCGCGAAGGTGAACAGGCTGATGTAGCTGAAGAAGCGCTGGTAGCCGTCGTCGTCGGCCATGTAGCCGATGGTGTAGATGTGCACCAGCAGCGATACGAAGGTGACCACCACCATCATCATCGCGGTCAGGTTGTCGACCAGAAAGCCGACGTGGGCACTGATGCCGCCCACCTCGAACCAGGTGTAGATGTTCTCGTTGAACGCCGGTTGCCCGTCGAACGCGATCAGTTTCAGCACGTAGATGCTGAGCACCGTGGACAGGCCGACCCCGAGGATGGTGACCCAGTGCGCGCCGGCGCGGCCGATCTGTCGTCCAAACAGTCCAGCGACGATGGCCCCGACCAGAGGCGCCAGGGCGATCACGAGAAGAATGCTCTTCAGTGCCATTGATCAGCCCTTCATCGAATCGAGTTCGGCCACGTTGATGGTCGAACGATTGCGGAAGAGCACCACCAGAATGGCAAGCCCGATGGCGGCCTCGGCGGCGGCCACGGTAAGTATGAAGAACACGAACACCTGGCCTCCGGGGTCCCCGAGGAATCGCGAGAAGGCGATGAAATTCATGTTCACGGCCAGCAGCATCAACTCAAGGGACATCAGCAGAATGATGACGTTCTTTCGGTTGATGAAGATGCCGGCAATGCCGATGCAGAACAGGGCTGCACCGAGCACGAGGAAATGGCCGAGGGTGATCATGCCTGGTCCTTCCCGGTTTCCACCGGCATCTTGACCACGCGCAGACGATCCGACTTGCGGACCTGGACCTGGCGGGCCGGATCCTGCTTGCGGGTGCCTTCGCGCTTGCGAAGCGTCAGGGTGATGGCGGCAATGATAGCCACGGTCAGGATCACGCCCGCGATCTCGAACGGATAGATGTAGTCACTGAACAGCGCACGACCCAGCCACTCGGTGTTGTGCATGCCGGCCGCGGCCGCCGGCTCGGGCGGAGCATCCATTTCGAACACGCCCTTGACAGTGAGCACGGTGAGCATCTGCACCGCCATCAGCGCAGCCACGAACAGCCCCACCGGCAGGTAGCGGATGAATCCTTCGCGCAGCGGCGCAGTACGGATATCGAGCATCATCACCACGAACAGGAACAGCACCATCACCGCACCGACGTAGACCAGCACCAGCACGATCGCCAGGAATTCGGCCTCGGCCAGCAGCCAGATGCACGCGCTGGTGAAGAAGGTGAGCACCAGGAGCAGCACGGCGTGCACCGGGTTGCGCACGCTGATGACGCCGATGGCGGCAGCAAGCATCAGACCGCCGAAGGCGAAGAACACGATGGATTGCAGGTTCATTCCTCAAACTCTCTCAAGGCCGTTCGCTGCGCGCCGGAGCGCCTCAGCGATAGGCGGCATCCTGCGCACGGTAAGCCGCGATGTCCTTCTCGAACCGGTCGCCAATCGCCAGAAGCTGACTCTTGGTAACGATGTTCTCCCCGCGGTTCTCGAAATGGTATTCGTGGATATGGGTCTCGACGATGGAATCGACTGGACAGGACTCCTCGCAGAACCCGCAGTAGATGCACTTGAACAGATCGATGTCGTAGCGCGTGGTGCGACGCGTGCCGTCGGCGCGCTGTTCGGAATCGATGGTGATCGCCAGTGCAGGGCACACCGCTTCGCACAGCTTGCAGGCAATGCAGCGTTCTTCACCGTTGGGATAGCGACGCAGCGCATGCAGTCCGCGGAAGCGGTTTGACTGCGGAATCTTTTCCTGCGGATAGCGCACCGTGTA
>CAZGKE010000085.1:0-14604 GCA_964526035.1 uncultured Gammaproteobacteria bacterium
GGAGGCAGGATGCCGCAGGCTGGCCTGCTTGGTGAGGGATGGATCCCGAAACTAGCAGGGGCATCCCTCCCCGGGGCTAGAAGGTGCATAAACGGTGGGGTTGTCACGGGGAGCCAGAAAAAGAAGCCCGTCAGCCGGCCTGGAGGGTGAGGCGGCGCGTCTACGAAGGCACTGCCTTCGTGCGCCGTCGAACGCCGGAGGCAGGATGCCGCAGGCTGGCCTGCTTGGTGAGGGATGGATCCCGAAACTAGCAGGGGCATCCCTCCCCGGGGCTAGAAGGTGCATAAACGGTGGGGTTGTCACGGGGAGCCAGAAAAAGAAGCCCGTCAGCCGGCCTGGAGGGGAGGGATCTCTCGGCATTGAATGGCTGACGGGCTAGCCGTTGCCCCGGCCGCATGGGCCGGGGACTTGAGAAGTGCAGCGGGCGCTGATCAGCGCTTGCGCGCAGCCTTCTTGGTCGGAGCCTTCTTCGCAGGAGCCTTCTTTGCAGCCGCCTTTCTGGTCGCTTTCCTGGCCGGAGCCTTGCGGGCCGGCTTGGACTTGCTGTCCATGTTGCGAATCGAGGAGTTCAGCTGATCGACGCGGTCGACCAGGTCCTGCAGCTCGTCACGACCGGGCACGCCGAGGCGACCGAGGGCACGCTGCACGCGGTCCTCGAAAACCTTTTCCAGCTTGTCCCAGGTGTCGGTGGCGCGCTCGCGCACCTGACCGACGGTGCTCTCCACGGCGCCGCGCAGCTCTTCAGCCTTGCCGGTGGCGATCTTGCGGGTCTTCTGCTCCAGGCTCATGCCTTCCTTGACCAGCGCCTCGAACAGTCTGGATCCCTCGTCCTGCGCCTTGGCGAAGGCGCCGAGGCCGGCCAGCCAGATCTGCTGCGCGGAATCCATGATGGAACCGGACTTGTTGCCGGCGGAGGCTTTCGCCTTGGCTTTGAGCTTGCTCATGTGTCGTTCCCTCCTCAGGGTGTCTTGATGATTTTGTGGGTGCTTCCCGGGGGACTGCGCACCGCTTGCAGCTTCAGGCTAGGCGCGCCAACTAGAATGTTCACACTACTTGTCTTCAACGCGCGCCCGGTGATTTCAGCTTGCTGTCGAGGTCGCCCAGCGCACGACGCAGGCGCGCGGTGGTCTCGGTCGGTCGAGGGCGTTTGCCGGCAAGGCCGGCCATCAGACTGCGGCTGCTGTCGTTCACCACTTCGTCGCGCAGCCCGAGCCCATGGCGATGCAGGATGGGTTCGATCTCGGCGCGGCGCTCACGCAGGTCGGTGAGGGTGGCTTGATACGCGTGTTCGCACATGCGTTGCCGACTCGAGTAGCTGAACACGTTGGTGAAGAACATCTCGGCGTCGTCGGCGTTGGGCTCGAAGATGATGCGGTCCACGTTGGCATAGCTGGTGTCGTACTTGGCCAGTCCGACCTGCATGCGCGACTGCAAAAGGGTGCGGAAGGTCTGCGAAAGCACGGCCGGCAGACCGCCGTCGGTGAGGCTGGTGGGCGACCGGTGCTGGCTCGCCCGCGAAAGGTTGGCGTCGAAGGGCACCAGCGGATTGAGGCCGAGCAGCAGGTCGACATCTTCGTCCATCGCCACCGAGGCATGCAGGGTGCGCCGCAGGGCGCCGTCGACATAGTTGCGGCCCTTGATCTGGACCGGAGGATAAAGGCCGGGCAATGCGGAGCTGGCCTGCACCGCGCGGGAGATCGGCACATCGTCGAAGCCCTCGGCGCCGAAGCGGGCGATGTCGCCGGTGTCGAGCTCCACGGCCACCACGTACAGCAACCTGTCGAGCTTGCGGAAGTCGTTGCTGCGACCGCGCCGCGAGAACACCTTCGCCAGGTAGGCTTCGATCGCGGCATTGTCGAAGATGCCGGTCGGCACCAGGGCACCGAAGCGACCGAGTATTTCGGATACGCGATGCTCGAATGGATGGTTGGCGATGTCACGCAGCCAGTCCAGCAGCACGCGCGGCACGCTTGCGGAGCGCTTGAAATACTCCGCGAATGCAGGTTTGACGAAAGACTCGGGGCGAAACACGGGTTCGTCCGGATCGCCGGTGATGAAGATCCGGCACATGTCCTCGGTGCTCATCCGATTGGCCAGGCCGGCGGCGATGAAGGCGCCGGAGCTGACGCCGACGTAGACATCCAGCGCGGTCGGATCAAGGCCCTCGACCGCCTCGTCGAGCGCACGCAGCGCGCCCAGTTCGTACATGCCGCCGATCGGACCTCCGCCGGCGACGGCAAGACCGATGCGTCTGCGTCGCGATCGCTTGTGCGCGTTGTGGACAAGGAGCATGGATGCCTTCCGGATGCGTACTGCTTTCATCTTATCGCGAAGCCGTGGAGCTTTCGCTCGACGCCGGTGGCGCGCAGAATATCGATCCAGCTCGAAAACGAATCGACCATGACACTGCAAGGCAACAACGCTCCGGACTTCACCCTGGATGCCGACGACGGCAGCGCCTTCAGTCTCGCCGCTCACCGCGGCAAACGCCTGCTGCTGGTGTTCTATCCGGGCGACGACACTCCGGTATGCACGGCGCAGCTTTGCGATTACCGCGACGGCATCGAGGCGTTCGCCGGCCTCGGCGTGGAGGTGATCGGCATCAGCGGTGACGACGCCGAGTCGCACAAGCGCTTTCGCGCCAAGCACGATCTGCCGTTCGTACTGCTCAGCGATCCGGGCGGCAAGGTGGCCCGCAAGTACGGTGCCTGGGGTCTGATGGGAATGAAGCGCGCGGTGTTCCTGCTCGATGCCGCGGGCGTGGTGCGCTATGAGAAGGTCGAGGCCGTGGCCCTGTTCCGGCGCAGCCGCGAGGAGCTGATCGACGTCTGCCGGACTCTCGTTGACGAGGCATGAAGGCTTCGGCGGAGAGGTTGTCGCGCTGGCTGCATGAGCTTCGCGCCCTGCGCGACGCCGACGAGCAGCCGCGCAACAAGTTGCCCGCACTGATACTGGTGCAGCGCTGGCAAAGCCGCAGGCTGGCCATGAGCTACGCCGATCTGGCGGAGCATCCGCGCTTCGCCTCCGCGACCCGCTTCTTTCTGGACGACCTGTACGGCGAGCATGACTTCTCGGCGCGCGATCATGCCATCGAGCGGGTCGCGCCGCTGCTGGTGCGGCTGCTGTCGGACGCGGTCATCACAACGGTCGCGGATGCGGTTGAAATCGGCGCGCTGTCGCATCGGCTGGATCTGGACATGGCCGAACACCTGCAGCCCGAGCTGGCCGCCGGCGCCGTGCTGGATACGGCCGCCTACGCTCGCGCCTATCGCGCAACCGGCAACCGCGCCGGCCGCGAGCGACAGGTCGAACTCATCGTGGTTCTCGGGCACGCGCTGGAAGGACACGTGAAGCGGCCGTGGGTCAGGCGTCTGCTGAGGCTGGCGCGCGGCCCGGCGCGCGGAGCGGGACTGGCCGAGCTGCAGGGCTTTCTCGAGCGCGGCTTCGAGGCCTTCCTGAGAATGGGTGAGGCGGTGCAGTTCCTCGACATCATCGAAGCGCGCGAACGCTCCGCCATGGAGGCGCTGTTCAACGACAGCGACGACCCCTTCGGCCTGGGCGACGCGGCGCCGCGTCTGCAGCTGGACGAATCGAGTCAGCCGAACGCTTCGTCCAGATAGCGCTCGATTTCGCTTTCGATGACCGGCTTCAGGGCGAACAGCAGAAAGCTGACGTTCGCATCGATGCTCACCTCACCGCGCTTCAGCTCGATCTCGCCATGCACGCCTGGGCGCTCGAACATCAAGGTATTGCCCTCCCAGCCGTACTGGACATCAAAGCGCTTGGACATGTGTTCGGCGACCGATTCGACGGCCTTGCGCGCGTCCTTCATCGGCTTGGAGTGCTTGCGGTTGACGGAGATATGCGACATTGCTGGATCCGGATTGCTGGCAGGACCCTATTCTGCCCTGCTTCACGGGATGCGCAATGACCTTGCGCCGGGCGTGAGAAATACCGTCCGGCCCTGCTAACATGCGGCATCCGATGCACCGGGAGGGGGAATGCGCGGTCTCCTGATGGCCTACATGCTGGTCTGCGGTTCGGCGACGGCTGCCGAGATCGCCGGCGTCGTCAGCCTGTCCTCACAGGGGCGCGCGCTGCGCGCGGAGGAAGCACGTGAGGCCGTCGTGTATTTCCGGCCCACCACCGCGGTGGCTGTGGAGGCGGCAGCATCACCGGTGACGATGTCGATGGAGCGCAAGCAGTTCCAGCCGCGCGCGCTGCCGATCACGGTGGGGACCACGGTGAGTTTCCCCAACTTCGACCGCATCCTGCACAACGTGTTCTCGCCGTCCGGGGGCAACCGCTTCGATCTCGGGCTCTACGGCGAAAGCGAGGGCGAGACCCAGCTGTTCGACCAACCCGGCCTGGTGCGGGTGTACTGCAACGTTCACCAGGACATGGTCGGACATGTCCTGGTGCTCGACACCCCATATTTCACGCGCCCCGACGGCCAGGGCCGCTTCAGTCTGGAAGTGGCGGGCGAAGTCAGCGGAGAACTGTTCGTCTGGCACGAACGCGCTTCACTGTGGCGGCAGTCTCTCGACGCGGAACCCGCCGATCCACTCAACATCGACTTGAACCTCAATCGCCCGCGGGTTCCCGCGCACACCAACAAGTTCGGTAGGCCCTATGGACGCGCCGGTCGCCGCGCCTACTGAGTCCAGGACCGGCATGCCGCTGGGCGCCCGCATCTTCCTGCTGGGTGCGGCGCTGGTGGTGCTGGCGGTCGGTGCGGCTGTGGCGGTGACCCTGGTGGTCGGTCTGCGCATTGCCAACGAGCAGGCCTCGGCGTCCCTGCTGAAAGCCGCCGAGGCACAGTCGCGACTGGCGGAGCGGCGGCTGCGTGACCTGGAGCTGGCGACCGAACTGATCGGCAACGACCCGGCGCTGGTCAGCTACATGGCCAGCGCGCTGGGCGATGATCTGGGCCTCGGCTTCGTCGACGGACCGGACACGGCTTCCATCCGCGACCTGCTGCTGGAGCGACAGGGCCAGTTCGGTTTCGGGCTGGGCATGGTCTTCGACGTCGACGCGCGTCTGATGGCGCGTACCGATGCCGTCGAGTCCTTCGAGCTCGACCTTGGCGATGATCCTCTGGTGGGTGCCGCTTTCGGCCGCCTGCAGCCGGCCAGCGGCTTCTGGCGGTTCGAGACCGAGCTCTACCAGGCTGCCGCGATGCCGCTGGTGCAGGACGGTGCGCTGGTCGGCTTTCTGCTGCTCGCGGGCGTCGTCGACGAGTCGTTCTGCCGCGAGATTGCCGACGCCAGCGGCGCCGATTTCGCCTTCTGGCTTCCCGGAGACACGGAGCCGACGCTGGCTGCAAGTTCACTATCGGCGTCGCGCGCCGAGCGGCTTGAGGCGCTTGTCCTGGCGCAGCCGCTGCTGGTGTCCGCGGTGCAGGATGCCACGCGCATCGATCGCCATGATCTCGAGCTCGATGGCGCGCACTGGCTGGTACGTTTCAATCCGACGGTGGACGACGAGCCCGATCTCGGCGTGCACACGGCGCTCGCCTCCCGCGATGCAGCGGCCGCGGGGTTTCGCGAGATCCTGAAGCTTCTGGTGCTGGCCGGCATCGGCTCACTGCTGCTGGCGCTGCCGATATCGCTGGGCCTGTCGCGCCGCATCCTGCGGCCGGTGCGAACGCTGGCCGATGCGGCCGAGCGCGCGGCCGGGGGCGACTACCAGACGCGCATCGCTGCTCATGGCGGCGACGAGATTGGACGACTTGGCGGCGCGCTGGACTCGCTGCTCTCGGATCTTCGCGAAAAGACCGACATGGAGCGCTACGTCGCGACCTTCGCGCGCTTCGGTGCCGAGACACCGGCGGCGAAGCCATCATCGCCGTCAAGACGCACCCGCGAGCCGCGCACCGTCCAGGGCCTGTTTCTCGGAATCGAACTGGCGCCGGAGGACAACGGCATCGAGTGCTTCCGTCGCGCGGCCCGCTCGGCCGAAGACATCAACCTGGTCGCGCAGCAGTGCGAGAGCCGCGTGCTCGCCAGCGACGGCAACCGCTTCGTGATGGCCTTCGAGGGCGAAGACCGGCTGCCGCGCGCGCTGGCGGCCGCGCGTGCCGTGCTGGGCGAGCTGCCGACCGCGGTGGCACCGTCCATGGCGCTGGCCGACGGCGAGTCGTGGTCCGGGGACATCAAGGTCGGCTCCGTCCACAATTCGGTGGCCGTCGGAGCGCCGCCGTTCCTGCTGCACCGCCTGCTCAGCGAAGCTCAGCCGGGCTGCGTGCTGCTGGCGCCTGCCCTGGTGTCGCAGGTGACGCACGCTTTCGGCGAAGACGCGGTCGAACGCGTTCGCGGCGTGCTTGGCGGTCAGCCGCGGCGCGCCCTGTCACGCGCGGTGGTCGGCGCCGCCGAGCGTCCGCAGGCACGACCGCTGTCCACGCAGAAGTCGACGACCGACACGGTGCAGACCAGCGACTCCGCGGTGATCTCCTCTGTCGGTGACATGCTGGCGCCCGGCGAGCAGCTCGGCGGTCGCTATCAAATCGAGGAAACCCTGGGCGCCGGCGGCATGGGCGTGGTCTACAAGGCGCGTGATCTCGAACTGGACGAGGTCGTCGCGATCAAGATGCTGCGACCGCGGGCGCTGGCCGACGGCGAGCACCTCGAGCGTCTGAAGGATGAAATCCGCCTGGCTCGTCGCATCACCCATCCCAATGTGTTGCGCACTTTCGACTTCGGCGAGGCGCAGGGTCGCCCGTTCATTTCGATGGAGTACGTGCGCGGCATGACCCTGCGCGCACTGCTGCAGCAGAGCGGGAAGGTTCCGTTCTCCGTGGCGCTGCGCATTGCCCGCCAGCTGTGTGCGGGTCTGGCCGCCGCACATGCCGAAGGCGTGCTGCATCGCGATCTGAAGCCGGAAAACCTCATCCTCGAGCCGGGCGGCACCGCCAAGCTGATGGACTTCGGCATTGCGCGACCGGCGCGCCGGCTTGATGCCGGACATACCACGCCGGGAACCTATCTCGGCACGCCGGCCTACTCGCCTGCCGAGCAGCTCGCCGGCGAGGAGGTGGACGAGCGCGCCGACATCTTCGCAGTCGGAGTGCTGCTGAGTGAGCTGTTCTGTGGCGGGCTGCCGTTCGTCGGTCGCAATCCCATGGAGCTGTACATGGTGCAGATGCAGGACCAGCCGCGGCGTCCGTCCGAGCTGTGGCAGCAGGTGCCGCCGCGGCTTGAGGAAATCATCCTGCGCTGCCTGCGACGCGATCCCGCCGAGCGCTTCCAGACGGCGCGCGAGCTGGGCGAGGCGCTGGAGGAACTGCGCGGATGAGCATCCGGTTCGCCGCGGCCCTCCTGTTGTTGGCTCCGCTCGCGGCGGTGGCGTCCGATCCCTTCGACCCGATGGCCGAGGAACCGCCGCGCGTCTGGCGCCCGATCGCCGATCTGCTGCTGCGCGCCGACCACGTCTCCGGTCTGCCAGGCGGGCGCGACGACCTGGATCGGCAGCGCGCGCGCCTGCGCGCCGGGGTGCAGTGGACATTCGCTTCAGGCAGCGAGGCCGCAGTCGTCCTGCGCGCTGCTGCCGGCACCGACAGCAACAGCCAGAATCGCGGCAATCTGGACAACGCGCGCAGCAACGGTCTGTGGCTTGACCAGCTGTGGCTGAGGAAGCGCTTCGCCAGTGGGATTGAGGTCGAGGTGGGCAAGGCGCCGCTGCTGATGCGCACTTCGCCGCTGTGGTGGGACGAGGATTTGCGCCCTGCCGGTATCGGGCTCCTGCAGCGCTGGGCGCTCGGCGATTTCGACGAACTGAGCGTCTCCGCGGGCGCCTGGCGGGGCCAGCACCTGTACGGCGACCGCTCGCGCCTGCTGGGCGCGCAGCTGGTGTGGCGCACCCTCCAGGAGGGTCCGGTGGGCGTCGAGGTGGTCGCCGGTCTGCTTCGCTTCTCCGACATCGACACGCTTGCCCGAGAGGGCCTGGCGCGCGGCAACCGCGTGGCCCAGGGGCGCTACCTTTCAAGGTTCCGTTTGCTGCACACGGAAGTTGCGGCACAGTGGCGCATCGGCGAGTATCCAGCGGAGCTTCGGCTCGGCTGGGTGCGCAATATGGGGGCCGTGTCCAACGATGAGGACAGCGGCGCGCGCGCCAGCCTGGTGGTCGGTGACCGCAGGCAGCCGCGGCAATGGGAGGCGGGCATGGCGTGGCAGCGGTTCCAGCGCGACGCGGTGCTCGCTGCATTCACCGACGACGACTGGTGGTTCCATACCGCGGCGCGCGGGTTCATGCCATGGGTCGGCTACGGTTTCGACGGGCACTGGAGCGTTCGCGTTGCCGGATTCGAGGAGCGCCGCGACGATCTCGACCGCTCGACCCGCCGCTTGCTGCTGGACGTGGCCGCACAATGGTAGATTAGCGCATGACATGCGAGGCGAATGCATGAGGTTGGGGTTCCCGGACAGCGAGGTGGGCGATCACATCGTCCAGGGCGGAGAGCTGCGTATCGGCAGTGCCGCGGACAATGATCTGGTACTCGATGTGCCCGGCGTTGAACCGCATCACGCTGCGCTCACCCTGGATACACGTGGCACCATTCTCTGGCTGCTCAGCGCCGAATCGGGCGCGTACGTGAACGCGCGACCGGTTCGCGAGCGGGCAGTTTTGCGCCTTGGTGATTCGGTGTCGCTCGGCGAGGCGCGTTTCATTCTCAAACCCGACAGCGATTCGCAGGTGCTCGCCGAAAGCGGCGCCGATCTGCCGCAGCTCGACAGCGAGGGACTGGCGCAGCAGGCCGATGCGCCGGCGCGCGCAGTGCTGCGTGGTGTTTCCGGTCCGCTGTGCGGCCAGGGCGTACCGGTGCGCAATCGGATCGTCGTGGGCAGCGGCAGTGACTGCGCGGTCCGCATCGAAGACGATGGCCTGCCGGAGCAGGCCTGGGCCATCGAGAACGACGGCCGGCGTCTGGTGCTGCGCGCGCTGGATCCGTCTGCAAGGGCTCAGCTCAATGGTGTGGAGGTGGCCGATGCTGCGCTGCACCCGGGTGATCAGGTGGCCTTCGGTCAGGTGCGCTTTCTGGTCGAGGCACCCGGTCTTCCGCAGCGCGGTACTCCGGTGTCGGCGGGTTCACAGCGCGAAGCCCGCAACATCACCCAGACCATGCGGGCCGTGACGGTCGAAGATTCCGCAGGGCAGCCCGAGGCCGCTGCTCAATCCTCGAGCCTCAACGTCTGGCTGCTGATCGGCGCTGCACTGTTGATCGCCGGTATCGTCGCCGGACTGATGCTCATCGAGTTCTGAGCGTTTTCCGGCGCTGAACGCGCCGCCCCTTTTTTGCTGCACTGCGGCATGCTAGCCTCCCGGCTTCGCTTGTCGAGCAGGTGGTGGAAGCATGTCGCGCGCATTCAACTTCAGTGCCGGTCCCGCGGCGCTCCCTGAGGCGGTACTCCGCGAAGCGCGCGAGGAAATGCTGGAATGGGGAGGCGAGCAGGCCTCCGTCATGGAAGTCAGCCACCGCGGCAAGGCCTTCATCGCCTGCGCGGAAGAGGCCGAAGCGGACCTTCGCACCCTGCTTGCGGTGCCCGATGACTACCGGGTGCTGTTCCTGCAGGGCGGCGCCACCCAGCATTTCGCGCAGATCCCGATGAACCTCGCCGCCGGCGGTTCGGCGGACTATGTGGTTACCGGTGCCTGGGGCGAGAAGGCGGTCAAGGAAGCGGCCAAGGTGTGCAACGTCAACGTGGTCGCGAACAGCGCAGCGGAACGGCACACCGGCATTCCGGCACGCGAGGATTGGCGGCTCGACGCCAGCGCAACCTATCTGCACTACACGCCCAACGAGACCATCCACGGCGTCGAGTTCCACGAGATTCCGGAGGTCGGCGATGTGCCGCTGGTGGCGGACATGTCTTCGACCATCCTGTCGCGTCCGATCGATGTTTCCCGCTTCGGCCTGATCTATGCGGGGGCGCAGAAGAACATCGGGACTTCCGGCCTGGTGCTGATGATCATCAGCGATGAGCTGCTCAAGCGCTGCCCGGATTCGCTCCCGCAGATCCTGAACTACAGCGCGCATGCGCGCGAAGGTTCGATGCTGAACACGCCGCCTACCTTTGCCTGGTACCTCGCCGGCAAGGTCTTCAAGTGGCTGCTCGCCCAGGGCGGGCTGGATGCCATGGCCGAGCGCAATCGTGCCAAGGCGGAGCTGCTATATGGCTATATCGACGGCTCCGGCTACTACGCCAATCCGGTCGAAGCGGGCAGCCGCTCGCGCTCGTGGATGAACGTTCCTTTCACCCTCACCGATGCCGCCCAGGACGAACGGTTCTTGAAGGAATCGAAGGCCGCCGGCCTGCTTTCGCTCAAGGGACATCGCTCTGTGGGCGGCATGCGTGCATCGATCTACAACGCCATGCCGATCGAGGGCGTGCAGTGCCTGGTCGAATTCATGAAGGAATTTGCCAGGAAGAACGGATAAATTACTGATAAGGCTGAATTGTGTTTCGCATCCAACTGCTCAACAACATCGCCCGCAAGGGCCTTGCGCGCCTGCCCGCGGGCCAGTACACGGTGGCGACCGACATCGATCATCCGCACGCGATCCTGCTGCGCTCGGCCGACATGCACGCGCTTGAGATACCGGCATCGGTAAAAGCCGTCGGACGCGCCGGCGCCGGCGTCAACAACATCCCCGTGGCGAAGTTCAGCGCGCTCGGCGTGCCGGTGTTCAATGCACCCGGCGCCAACGCCAACGCCGTCCGCGAGCTGGTGGTGGCCGGCATGCTGATCGCCTCGCGCAATCTGCGCGAGGCGCTGGCCTTCGTCGCCGGGCTTCCGGAAGGCGCCGACCTGCACAAGGTGGTGGAGGCGGAGAAGAAGCGCTTCGTCGGCGGTGAACTGTCCGGTCGTACGCTCGGTGTGGTCGGGCTTGGTGCGATCGGCGTGAAGGTGGCAAACGCCGCGCGTGCGCTCGGCATGCGCGTCATCGGCTTCGATCCGCACATGACCGTGGAAGGCGCCTGGCAGCTTTCCTCCGAAGTCACCAAGGCGGCCAGCCTTGACGAACTCTACGCCGCCTGCGACTTCATCAGCTTCCACGTGCCCTTGAACGACGCCACCCGAGGCCTGTTCGGCGAAAAGTCGCTGGCCCAGGTGCGCAATGGCGTGGTGCTGCTCAACTTCGCGCGCGACGGCATCATCGATCGTGCAGCGCTGAGGCGTGGTCTCGATGAGGGCATCATCGGCCGCTACGTCACCGATTTCCCCGAGGGTGGTTTCCTTGGCGACGAGCGCGTGATCGCGCTGCCGCATCTCGGCGCTTCCACCGCGGAAGCCGAGGAGAACTGCGCCGTGATGGTGGTCGACCAGGTGCGTGATTACCTCGAGCACGGCAACGTCCACAACGCCGTGAATTTCCCGAGCACGCGCATGGCTCGCGCTGGCGAAGCCCGCATCTGCGTCGCCAACCGCAACGTCCCCAACATGATCGGCCAGCTTACCCATATCCTCGGCGTCGCCAACCTCAACATCGCCCAGATGCACAACGCCTCCCGCGGCGACGTCGCCTACAACCTCCTGGACATAGAATGCAGCGTCCCCGATGCCGTAGTGCGCGAGCTTGCGGGCATCGAGGGCATACTTTCCGTACGAGTAGTCTGAAAGACGCAATGCCCCTGCAGGAGCCCAACCGTGGGCGACCAGCGCCCCTACCCCCGGTCGCCCACGGGTGGGCTCCTACAAGAGAGCGGCCGCAGTCAGATCTTTTCCCTCCTCCGCTTGCGGGGGAGGGGTAGGGTAGGGGGCGGTCGAAGTCAGAGAAGCCGTGCAAGGATCGAGGCCAAGGCAAAAGGCCCCCCATCCCAACCTTCCCCCGCAAGCGGAGGAAGGAGCCAGATTGAGGCGGCCGCGCGATCCGAGGAAGAAACTGCCACCCACAATCACAACACCATCCAGGCAGGATGCCGGGTCGAAGGAACAAAAGGGGCCCCTGTGGCGCGGCGGGGGGCCGGAGGAAACAGCCCGCGAGGGGGGCGCACACGATGTTCCGTCGACAGACCTCCGTAGATCCCACGCGTACTTCCTGCACAGGACGTACAGGAAGCGCAACACCGGGGTGTCCTTTCTCTTGGTCACTTCTCTTTGGACAAGCAAAGAGAAGTGACCCGGCCGCCGGGCGGCGGACGGAAAAAACGTCATGGATGACACAACAATCCCCGCCGCAGGCGGGACAACCCCGACGTCGGCATGGGTATGCCGACCTACAATCGATCGCATGCTCGATCGGCGCACACAAGGTCACCCCCATGCCGACCAAAAAGAAACCCGCCCCCAACCTCGACGACATCCGCACAAGAATCGACGCCATCGACCGCGACATCCAGTCGCTGATCGCCGAGCGCGCCCACTTCGCCCACCAGGTCGGCAAGGCCAAAGGCAAGCTCAAGCGTGCCGTCGACTACTATCGTCCCGAGCGCGAAGCGCAGGTGCTGCGCGGTGTGCTCGACCGCAATGACGGCCCACTCTCCAACGAAGAGATGGTGCGCCTGTTCCGCGAGATCATGTCCGCCTGTCTCGCGCAGCAGGAGCCGCTCAAGGTCGGCTTCCTCGGCCCCGAGGGCACCTTCAGCCAGGCCGCGGTGCGCAAGCATTTCGGCCACTCCGTGCATGGCCTGCCGCTGGTATCGATTGAAGAGGTGTTTCAGGAAGTCGAGGCCGGAAACGCCGATTTCGGCGTGGTGCCGGTGGAGAACTCCGGCGAAGGATCGGTGCAGTCCACGCTGGACATGTTCATGACCTCGAACCTGAAGATCTGCGGCGAGATCGAGCTGCGCATCCACCAGTTCCTGCTGTCGCGCAGCGGACGCCTGGAGGACATCGAGCGCGTCTACTCGCATCCGCAGTCATTGGCGCAGACCCGCACCTGGCTGCGCACGCACCTGCCGAAGGCCGAGCGCATCCCGGTGTCGAGCAACGCCGAAGCCGCGCGTCGCGCGCGCAACGCCGACGACGCCGCCGCCATCGCCGGCGAATCGGCCGCGCTGGTGTACGGCCTGAAGACCGTCGCCGGCCCCATCGAGGACCGTCCCGACAACACCACGCGCTTCCTGGTACTGGGCCGCGAACTGTTCAGCCCCAGCGGCCACGACAAGACATCCCTTCTGATGACCGTGAAGGACCAGCCCGGCGCCCTCTACAGCCTGCTGCAGCCGCTCGCCAGACACGGCGTAAGCATGACCCGCATCGAATCGCGCCCCACCCGCAGCGGCAAATGGGACTACGCCTTCTTCGTGGACGTCGAAGGCCACGTCCACGACGGCGCCCTGAAGAGAGCCCTGGAAGAAGTAGGCCCAGCCACATCAATGCTGAAAATCCTCGGCTCCTATCCCGCTGCCGTGTTGTAGTGCGGCGTTCGGCTCATGGTGATATGAACGAGATGCGTTCCGCTTGGAGTGGGACGGCCTAACTCCAGCCCGTTCGTGGAGAGCAAGCCCTGAGGTAGGCGCCGTCCAAAAAAAAAGTAACTGTTCGTGGTGAGGAAGCCCTGAGGCCGGCGAAGCCGGATCGATGGGCTGTCTCGAACCACCGACGATCCCCTGCGAGGTACCGTGCCTCTTGCGATAAGACAGATGGAATGCAATCGGTTGGGGCAAGACGCAGAATGGTGCGCTGGCATGAACTGCGCAGTTCGAGACCAAATGTCGAGGCAATTGAAAAGATGCCGTTCGTGGTGAGGAAGCCCTGAGGCCGGCGAAGCCGGATCGATGGGCTGTCTCGAACCACCGACGATCCCCCTCCAAGCCCACCGCGCCCAGGGCCGAAAAGGTTCCCCAAGACCCAGTCCCCCACATGGACCCATCCACCCACCAACGCTTCGCCGGCATCGACCGCCTCTACGGCCGCGGCACCGTCGAACACCTGCTTGCCCAACACGTAGCCATCATCGGCATCGGCGGCGTCGGCTCCTGGGTGGTCGAAGGCCTGGCGCGCAGCGGGGTAGGGCGCCTCACCCTGATTGACGCCGACGAAATCTGCATCACCAACACCAACCGCCAGCTGCACGCACTCGAAGGCCAGTTCGGCCGCCTCAAGGTCGAAGCCATGGCCGAGCGCGCCCGCGCCATCCACCCCGAGGCCGAAGTCAACGCGATCCCCAGCTTCCTCACCCCGAACAACCTCCAAGAACTCTTCGGCGAGGGATTCGACCTGGTGATAGACGCCTGCGACGCCTTCCGCGTGAAAGTGGAAACCATTGCCTGGTGCCGCCGACGCAAGCAGCCGCTGATTGTCGTCGGCTCCGCCGGCGGCCGCACCGACCCCACCAAAGTGCAGGTGCGCGATCTCTCGCGCACCGAGCACGATGCCATGCTCGCCCTGATCCGCAAGAAGCTCCGCCAGGAGTTCCGCTTCCCCGACAATCCCAAGCGCTCCTTCGGCGTGCCCGCCATCTATTCCCTGGAGAACGCGCGCTTCCCCCAACAGGACGGCAGCGTCGCCGCATCGCGCCCCGACTATGGCGAAGTCGGCCGCCTCGACTGCGAAGGCGGCCTCGGCGCCGCCGCACACGTCACCGCCACCTTCGCTTTCGTCGCAGTCGCCGAAGCGATTCGGCGCCTGCTGCGAACCGACGCAAACCCCAAGTAGCCGCCG
>CAZGKE010000086.1:0-14535 GCA_964526035.1 uncultured Gammaproteobacteria bacterium
CTGGTGAAGCTGCCGCCGAACACGCTCTGGCCTACCAGCGAGTGCGCCACGGCCAGCACCACGCCGCCCATCGACACGCCGGCGAAGGTGGTGTCGAGCGCACCGTAAGCCTGGTAGCGCGCCAGCCGGCTGCGCTGCACGCCACCCACATCGGTGAACGAACCGCCGATGACCAGCTTGCCGTCGGCCTGCTGGGCGAGTGCAGCCACTTCCTCGTCGGGGAAGTCGTTGAGCGAAACGTCGATGCCGCCATCGCGATGCAATCGCGCCAGCTCCTCCGCCGCACCGCCACCGATGCTGCTGAAGCCACCGGCGGCGACGATGCGTCCGTCCAGCTGCACCAGCAGCCGAAACACGGCGGAACTCGGGGCAGGCGAGAAGCTCGCGTCCACCTGTCCATCGAGGTCGAGACGCGCGAGATTGGGATGGTTCACGCCGCCGATCGTCCCGAACGAGCCGCCGACCAGCAGGTTTCCGTCGGCCTCCTGCGCGATCGAGAGCACGATACCGGGTACGCTCACGCCGAAGCCGGAATCGACCTGCCCGTCGGCCAACAGCCGCGCGATGCTGTCGTGCGCCTCGCCGCCGACGACCGTGAAAAAGCCGCCGATGACCAGCTTGCCGTCGGCCTGCTGGAGTACCTTGGCCACAGCACCGTCGGTCATCGGATTGAAGGCGGGATCGAGTCCGCCGCCCGGAAGCAGCCGCGCCACTCCGCCGCGCGGCTGGCCTGCCACGGTCGCGAAGGTGCCGCCGATCACGATGCCGCCGCTGGCCTGCACGACGACGCTGTACACGTCATCGTCGGCACCGGGATTGAATCCCGCGTCCAGCGTGCCGTCGGCATTCAGGCGCGCGATGCGCGCGCGAGGCATCCCGGCCACCTCGGCGAACTCGCCCACGATCACGATCCGCCCGTCGGACTGTCGTGCGAAGTCGAGGATCGGCGCGTCCACGATGACGTTGGCGAACCCGGGGGCAACCGACCCGTCCGCCCGCAGCCGCGCCAGACGGGCGCGCGACTGTCCCGCGATTGAAGTGAAATTGCCGCCGACCAGCAGATCACCGTCGGGCAGCACCATCAGTGCAGTGACCTCGTTGTTGGGCGCGGGATCGAACCCGTCCGCAACGCCCGCGGCGCGAGAAGCGGGCGCGTCCAGCAGCAGGACCAGGCCCAGGGAGGCCGCGCCCAGCGTGCGCCACCCATGCCGGTGTGCGCGGCGCGCGGCCGATTTCCCGAGGGCGGCAGCAGAGAGCGATGACATGGCGACAGGAACTCCTAGGCGGATGGCTGCCCGGACTTGGGCGCCGACACCACCAGCAAAGGGAAAAACGCGTCGACGCGGGTCACTGACCTGCGAACGCGTGCCTTGGCGTTTGCTGATGTACCCCCAGGCAGGTGCCAGCCCATGTCAACCCGGACCCCGAATCTTCCCGCCCTCGCCTTCGTGGCGGGCCTGTCGCTGTGCGCCGCCCCGCTGCAGGCCGCGCAGTACTGCGTGGAAACCTCGTCGCAGCTGGCGCTGGCGCTGGCCTCGGCTGCGCAAAGTCCAGAGGACGACGACGTCCGCCTGCGCAGCGGCACCTTCATCCTCAGCAGCGACATCTCGCTGCCGGTGAACGGTGCGCTGATCCTGCGCGGCGGCTGGACCCTTGGCTGCCTGCTGCAATCGAACAACCCCGAGTCGACCCGGATCACCAGCGACACACCTTGGGACCACGGCTTCATGCTGCGCCCGCGCGACGGCGACCTGCGCATCGAGCGCATCACCTTCGATCGCCTGAGCAGCTTCGTCCTTCAGGACGAGGGCAGCGCCAGCAACGTGGTCGGAACCATCAGCCTGCTGCGCAACCGTTTCGTCCGCAACCAGCTGGGTCCCCTCCTGCGGCCACGCGACAAGGATCTGCGCGTGGAGAACAACATCATCGTCGAAACGGTGCAGCGCTCGCTGCAGATCCAGCGCGCCTCGGCCACCGCCCCGATCTCCATCGACGTGTACTTCAACACCATCCTCGGCGGCACCGAAGGCGCCCGCATCAGCGGCGTACCCGGCGTGGTGCGCTTCCGCAACAACGTGCTGGACGAAGGCGCCAGCAATGGCGCACTGGTGATCACCGGCGGCATGGCAGGCGTGACCCACAACCTGGTCGGCACGATCGATCTCGAAGACGGCGGCAGCGCCTCACCCGTCGGCAGCAACCTGCTCGGCATCGACCCGCTGCTGGATGCCGATCTGATTCCGCTGGCAGATTCACCGGTACTGCACACCGGTACCAACAGCGTCGGCGGCGGACTGCCGGCCACCGACTATGCCGGCAGCCCGCGCAAGGTGGGCAGCCATGTCGACCGGGGCGCGCGCGAGAGCACGCTGAGCAACATCGATACGCTTGTCGTCACCAGCAACGCCAACTCCGGCCCCGGCACGCTTCGCCAGGCCATCCTCGACGCCAATGTCACGCCCAACGAAGAATCCATCGCCTTCGACATCGGCGGCGATTGCCCGCGCTTCATTGCCCTCGCCACGCCGCTGCCGACGATAAGCGCCACACTCACCATCGATGGCTTCACCCAGCCCGGCAGCTCACCCAACTCTGAAGATGACCATGACAACAGCGTGCACTGCGTCGTGCTTTTCGGCGACGGCGCGCGCGTCCTCAACCTCACGCCTGCCGCCGACCAGGAGATCACGGTCCGCGGCCTGGCGTTCTACCGCTCCACCGACGCCGCGATCCGGGTCAGCGGGGCAGGCCGCGCCACCATCGTGGGCAACACCTTCAACACCGGAACCTCGGTGTTCGAGCTTGATGTGCCCGACTACGCCATTTCGGTCGATGGCGCCAGCGGCACGCGCATTGGCAGCCACGAGCCCGCCAATCGCAACATCATCGGCCGCGCCAGTGTCGCCGGCGTGCGGCTCGGGCCAGGCACCGGCCGCTACGTCGAAGGCAACTTCATAGGCATCACCAAGAGCGGCAGCGGCGACGCCGGCAACGATGTCGGCGTACTGGTGATCGACGCGGAATTCGACAGCGTGGGCGGAAACTTCATCGGCAACAGTGTGACCGATGGCCTGCGCGTGCAGGGCAGCCAGTCGGTGATGAACGTCCAGGGAAACAAGATCGGGGTGGCGCCCGCGGACGAGGAATATGCGCCAAACGGGCGCAACGGCATTCGCCTGGAAGGCAGCAGCTCAGTCTTCATGCGCGTCAATCGCATCGAAGGGAACGTCGATGACGGCATCGCCGTTCTCGCGGCAGCCCAGGGCGCTGATCTTGGGTACAACTACATCACGAATAACGGCCAGCTGGGCATCGACCTGTCGCCGAACGGCGTCAACCCGATCGACACGGACACCGGCGCCACCGGCGCGAACAACAGCCAGAACTTCCCCGAGTTGTTCACGGCCTCGGGCAGCGAGGATGCCGGGACCGTGGTGGGCCAACTGCGTTCGTCCAACGGGGAATATGAACTCTCGTTCTACGCCGGGACGTGCGATTCCAGCGGATATGGCGAAGGGCAGCGCGCAGTTGGGGGCTTCGTGCTGCAAATCACCAACGGGAGCGACATTGCCGACGGCGTCGGCACCTTCACTGCGAACCTCACCAGCAACGACGAGATCGACAGCCTCGGCGGCCGGGCGATCACGGCCATCGCCTCCAGAAAGCGTGGCAACTTCGTCCGCGACAGCAGCGAGTTTTCGGCCTGCATCGAGTACCTGTCCCTCGAAGTGTTTCGCGATGGCTTCGAGCCATGATGCCGCTGCGTACCGGCGGGCCTGCGATACCGCGGAGCGGGTTCAAACCGATACATTTCCATTCCCTTCGGAGCCGCCCCATGCGCTTCGCTTTCATGCTGCTCTTCGTCACCGTTGCTTCCGCGGCGCAGGGCGCCGAACAGCACATCATCCACGGCCCCGTCGGCAGCGAAGCCTTCGGCGTGAGCGTCACCTATCTTCCCAACGGCAACCTGGTTGTCATCGATTCGTCCTTCGACCTGGAAGACGGCACCCAGCGCGTCGGCGCGTTGTGGATCTACCGCCCTGACGGCAGCCTGCTAAGCCGCCTCACCGGAGCCTTCGCCGATGACAGCCTCGGCGCCGAGGAAGCCACCCGCACTGGCGGCAAGGTATGGCTGCTCTCGGGCTCGCGCTTCCTGGTGCGCTCGCGCTGGAACAATCGCGCAGGCTCGGTCACCTTCATCGACGGCGACGTGGGCCTGGACGGCGTCGTGTCGGCAAGCAATTCGCTGGTGGGATCCAGCCCCGACGATACCGTCGGCAGCCACCTCGCCAATGAAGGCATCACCGTGCTGGCCGGCGGCAACTACGTGGTGAACAGCCCGAACTGGGATGCGCCCGATGCCGTCAATGCCGGGGCGGTGACGTTCGGTTCCGGCAACACTGGCGTGAGCGGTGTCGTATCGGCCGCCAACTCCCTGGTGGGCTCGCGCGCGAACGACTACGTCGGCACCCATGTGGTGGGGCTCACCAACGGCAACTACGTGGTGGTGAGTCCGCGCTGGGATCGCGTGGTGGATGACAACGTGTTTCTCAACGCCAGCGCCGTGACCTGGAACAGCGCGGCCAACCCGGTGGTGGGGCCCGTAAGCGAAGCCAACTCGCTGGTGACGGACAACTCGCCGGGCGAATTCAGCATGCCGATCAGCATCACACCACTGAGCCAGGGAAACTACGTCATCAGCCAGCTGAGCTGGAGCAACGTGCTCGCGGCCCTCGCGAACGTCGGCGCGGTGCGCTGGGCCTCGGGCACGGTGCCGGTCACCGGTGTGCTTGCTGCAGACAACGCCGTCACCGGCAGCGCCGCCAACGACCAGGTCGGACAGACCATCACCGCCCTCGCCGACGGCAACTACGTCATTGCATCGCGCAACGTGAGTCAGAACCGCGGCGCGGTGCGCTGGGCCTCCGGTATCGCGCCGACCGTCGGCACACTCGATGGCGGCAACAGCCTGGTCGGCACCGCGACCGGCGACTCGGTCAGTTCGGGCGGCGTGCAGGCCCTGCCCAGCGGCGCCTACCTCGTGCTCAGCCCGCAGTGGGATCGCGACGGCGTCTTCAATGTGGGCGCGCTCAGCTTCGGGCCGGCGGGCGGCGGACTCACCGGGTTCATCGACGCACAAAACTCCCTGGTCGGCGTGCGCACCGCCGACATCAACGGCGAAACGCGCACCCGCCTCGCCATCCTCGGCACGGGCAACTACGTGTTCGCCGCCGAGGGTTGGGACCACGGCGCGCTGGTCGATGCCGGCGCCGCCGTGTTCGGCGACGGCGTTACCGGCGTCGTGGGCGAGATCAGCGCGGCCAATGCGTTGATCGGCAGCAGTGCGGGAGATCTGGTCGGCCGCACCACGCTGGTGCCGGGAACCAGCGGCATCGTGGCGCTGAGCAATGGCCACTACGTGGTGAACTCCGACAGCTGGGACCACGGCGCCATCCCCAACGCGGGCGCCGCCACCTGGGGCGACGGCGTGAACGGCACCACCGGCGTGATCGACGCCAGCAACTCGCTCATCGGTGCGGGCGACGGCCATGCGGTGGGCGGGACCTTGCCGCTCACCAACGGCAACTATGTCGTGCGCAGCACCAACCGCGAGAGCGGCATGGGGGCACTGGGCGCCGCAACCTGGTGCGACGGCAGCGGCCCGACCAGCGCGGTGCTCGACATCGGCAACTCGCTGATGGGCAGCAGCTTCAACGATGGCGTTGGCAGCCGCCTCACTGCGTTGCCCAACGGCCACTACGTGGTGTCGAGCTGGGACTGGAACGACGGGCCGCGCGCCCGTGTCGGCGCCATCACATGGGGCGACGGCAGCATGGGCGTCAGCGGACTCGTCAGCATTACCAACTCCCTCATCGGTGGGCGCGCCCAGGACCGCATCGGCCGCACCGATTTCGCAATCGGCCCCGGCGCCATCGCGCTGCCCGACGGCAACTACGTCGTGCCCAGCCAGTACGCGATCGTCGACTCGACCCTCGGTGCGGTCACGCTCGCGCCGGGCGAAGGCGGCCTGATCGGCCTCGTCGACGGCGACAACAGCGCACTCGGCGGCGCTGACACGGGCACCGGCAACTTCTCCGTGCGCATCGACTACGACCCGATCAGTCGAACCCTCGCCGTCGGCCAGAGCGCCCAGAACCGTGTCATCCTCCTGCGCCTGGCCAATGGCGGAATCTTCAGCGACGGTTTCGAATGACCCTCCAGACTACGCTCCCCGGCGGAATTGATCGGAAGACTGAACAGGAATAGAGTCCCGAAATTCCCGGGGAGCGTGTGATGCTGAGACCCATGCTGTGTTCCACCCTGCTGTGCCTTTCCGCAGCCTGCTGGGCCGCGGTGTCACCCGCGCCCAAGGAGTTCCTGTCGGCGGCGGACGTCGCGCAGAAGGCGGATCAATACCTGCAGGCGCGCGCCACATCGGGCTCGTTCATCGGCATGGTCTTGCTGGCGAAGGACGGCGAGACGCTGTTTTCCGGTGGCTACGGATTCGCAAACGAGGAGCTGCGGATTCCCAACACCGCCGCGATCCGCTTTCCGATCGCCTCGATCACCAAGACATTCACCGCCACGATGGTGCTGCAGATGCAGCGGCGCGGGCTGCTGTCGATCAACGACCCGCTATGCCGGTACGTGAAGCCGTGTCCGACCACGTGGGGCGATGTCACGCTCCGGCATCTGCTGATGCACACTTCCGGAATCCCCAACTACGCCAGCGGGCCTGGATTCATCGACAAGATGCGCGTGGGCAGGTCGCGCGAGGAGATCGTCGACTCGTTCCGCGACCAGCCGCTTGATTTCGCCCCCGGCGCCCGCTACAGCTACAGCAACTCGGGCTATTTTCTGCTCGGCGTAGTCCTCGAGGAGGTCGGCAGGAAGCCCTATGCGGATTTGCTCTCGGAATTGATCCTGCAGCCGCTCGGGATGCGCGACACAGGCTACGACGCCGACCTGCTCGAGCCGCAGGTCCGCGCCGCAGGATATGTTCCGGACGGTGCCGACAACGCCATCGCACACGAGGTGCACAGCTCATGGCTGTTCGCTGCGGGCGGCATCTATTCGACGGTCGACGACCTGCTCGCCTGGGATCGCGCGCTCTACTCGGACACGCTGCTGCCGCGCGCGGAGCTCGAAGCCATGTGGGATCCGGCGCATGGCGCCTATGGCTACGGATGGCAGATCCTGGCGCCCTCGCCGCAGAGTCTGAATCGGCCGCTGGTGTTTCACGCCGGCGGCACGGTGGGATATTCGACCGACCTGCTGCGCTACCCGACCGAGCGCGTCACGATCATCATCCTCGCCAATATGCATCCCGTGGCCTTGGCCGGCATCTCCCGCGACCTGAGCGCAATCGTGTTGGGCGAGGCGTACGCGGTCCCCGAGGTGCGACGGGCGGTCAAGGTCGACCCCGCCATCTACGCCGATTACGTCGGCGAGTACGCGCTCAATCCTTCGGTGACGCTCACCGTGACCGAGGAGCGCGGCAAACTCGCGATTCAGGCCACCGGTCAGCAAAAGGACATCGCCGTGCCGGAATCGCCCACGACATTTTTTTCACGTATTTCCCCGGCGCGGGTGAGCTTCGTCCGGAATGCGGAGGGCTACGTGGACACCTTGCTCATTCATGACCCGAGTCGGGACATCCCGGCCATGCGCATACAGGGCCCGGCCAGGGAAGGCGAGTAATCTTCGCGCGACGCCCCGAATCTCTACCGCAGCGGCGCCGGAACCCTGGCTGGCAGGCCCGAACGACCCGGACACTCGCGCTGAGCGGATCGCGTTGCGAGCCTGGCCAACCTCGCCACGACGCAGCACCAGTGAGTCAGGGCGCGAGCCGACTGCATTCCTGTCCGATTGGCCGATCGCGGGGTCGTTGCCTGCGCCGAGGAGCGGCGTATCCTACGCGCAGAAGGGACTTTGCATGTCCCATGCTTTTGGGAACGTGGACCAGAAAGCCGACATCACGGCGCTGATCGAGGCCGGCAACAGTGGCGACGCCAAGGCTTCGACGACGCTTTACGCGATCATCTACGAAGAACTCAAGCGCATCGCCCGGAGCCAGCGCCGGCGCCTTTCCGCCGATCAATCCATGTGCACCACGGCGCTGGTACACGAGGCCTATGAACGGCTGGCTGCGCCCGGCACGCTCGCGGTGCAGTCCCGGGCGCATTTTCTCGCCCTGTGCGCGCGTGCGATGCGGCAGATCCTGATCGACAGCGCGCGCCGTCGAAGCGCAAGGAAGCGTGGCGGCGGCGAGGCGCTTCTGGCGCTGCGTGACGAGGACGGCAGCGACCAGGATGATCCGGCCGCGCTGGTTGCGCTTGACCAGCGCCTGCGTGCGATGGAACAGCTTGATCCGCGACTGGTCCAGCTGGTCGAGTTGCGCAGCTTTGCAGGACTTGATCTGGAGGAGATCGCCACGCTTCTCGGAGTCACCCTGCGTACTGTGCAGCGCGACTGGCTCCGCGCCCGGGCCTGGCTGACCGACGCGCCGGATTGAGATGGAGGGCGAGCGGCCGGATGTGGTCGAATGGCAGCGCATCGACGCGCTGCTCGTGCAGGCGCTGGCGCAACCGGAGTCACTTCGTGAGCAATGGCTGCTTCGGACCTGCGCGAACGACGTGGACCTGCTGACGCGCCTGACCTCATTGCTTGCGCGGTCGCAGGCGGAGTCCCCCTGGGAGGCAGCGCTTCGTGCTCCGGGCTTGTGGAACGACCTGGAATCCGAACTCGACGCAGCGCCCCCCGCCGACACCGGCACATCGGACAATCGCTGCGGCGACTGGCTCCTGCTGCGCGGCATTGGCCACGGTGGCATGGGCGATGTTTTTCTGGGCGAGCGCGAAGCCTCGGGTGTCACTTTGCGCGCGGCCATCAAGCGCCTGCGCCCGGAGCGCGCGGGAAGCGAGATCGAACGGCGCTTCATGCGGGAAGGCCGCATCCTTGCCCAGCTCCAGGACGAGCGCATCGCCCGCCTGCTAGATGCCGGCGTCGACGCGCACGGCAGGCCGTGGCTTGCGACCGAGTACATCGAGGGCCAACGCATCGACGTGTACATGCGACGCGCTGGCCTTCCGCCAGAGGACCGGCTGCGGATGTTCCTGCAGGTGACCGAGGCGGTGGTCGTCGCGCACCGGCAGCTGATCGTGCATCGCGACATCAAGCCCGCCAACGTGATGGTCACTGCACAGGGCAAGGTCAAACTGCTCGACTTCGGTATCGCCAAGCTGCTCCACGACTCACAGGGCGACAACTTCGACCCGCCGACACGGCTGGAACAGCGGGTGATGACGCCCGAGTACGCGGCGCCGGAGCAGCTGCTGGCGCAACCGGTCGGCACTGCCACCGATGTCTATCAGCTGGGTCTCCTGCTGTTCGAACTGCTCACCGGCCAGCGACCCTTTGCGCGTGAAGGCACCACGCCTGCGGAGTTCGAGCGCATGGTCGTCGAGCAGCCGGCGCCACGCGCGAGCAGCGTCGCGCGCGGCGCAGACCGTCGCGCGACCCAGCGCTTGCGCCGGCAGCTGCAGGGGGATCTCGACGCCATCCTCTGCTGCGCGCTGGAAAAGTCGCCGCGCTCGCGCTATATGGGCGTCGACGCGTTCGGCGACGATATTCGTCGTTACCTCAACGGCCACGCGATCCGCGCGCGGCGTGCCGGACGCTGGCGGCGCGCGCGCCTGTTCATCAAGCGTCACGTTCTCGCTGCTTCGCTGGTCGCCGTCGCCGCGCTGTCGCTTGCCGGCTACGCGATCATGGCGACCTTGCAGCTGCGCTCGATGCATCGTGAGGCCGAGCTCAACCTGGCGGTGCGCAGCTATCTGGAAGACGTGTTCCGGAGTGCCGACCCGCGTGTGGTACGCGGTCGTCCTCTGGACGCCGGCATCTTGCTCGACGCGGGCATCGAGAGGGCGCGCGAGCGATTCAGCGACCAGCCGCTGCTGCTGTCGGAATTGCTGGCGATCGCCAGCGAGATCCGCATCGGGCAGGGCGACTTTCCCATGGCGCTGCGATTGATCGAGGAAGGCCTGACACTGCGCCGTGCGCACGGCGATGCAGACGATCCGCGCCTGGGCTTTGCGCTCGAGCTCAAGGGCCGGGCGATGCATTACACCGGTCGTTACGACGACGCGGAAGCACCGCTCAGTGAGGCGGTCACGGTCTGCGAAGCGCACCCGACGTGGGGCGCGTGCCGCGCGCTGGTATCGTTCGCCGATCTGCAGCAGAGCCGCGGCGACTACGCCCGGGCCGAGGACCTGCTGCGTCGCGCGCTCGCTGGTACCGCCGTCGGGGCGGCGGCCGAGGCCACGCTGAAGCGCGAACTGGCCAGCGTGTTGCGCGACGCCTGGCGGCTGGACGAAGCCGAGCATCTGTATGCAGAGTCGATGCGCTACTGGCTTTCGCTGGGAGACGCGCTGCACCTCGGACTGGCGACGACGCGCGTCGGGCTCGCACGCCTGCGGGCGCAGCAGGGGCGGGGCGCAGAAGCGCGTGAACTGGCGGAACTGGCACTCTACGCGCTGCAGCGTCACTACGGCGAGGCCCATCCGGCCATGGGCGTCTCCCGCCATGCCCTCGCGCTGGCGGTTGCGGTCGTCGGCGACACGGCGCGCGCGCGGGAGATCCTCGACGACTCCATCGCCCGCGATCACCCGGGCTACGCCGCTGTCAATGTGCTGCGCGCCTACGCATTTGGCGATCGCGGATGGCTCAGCCTCGCCCTCGGCGATCTGGACGGGGCCGAGGCCGACTTCGAGGAAGCACGTGTGAACTTCACGCATGTGAGCGGCGAGCGCCATCCGCGGCTGGCCGACCTGTACCTGGGGCAGGCGGCGCTCGCCCACCGTCGCGGACAGTCCGAATCGGCAGCGCAGCTGCTGGCCGCGGCTCGGGCGCTGCGGCAACGCAATCTGGGATCGCAGCACCCGCTCACCCGGTCAATGGGCGCGTGGCAGACCTACTTCGATACCGGGGATTTCGGGCCGCGGGCCGATCTGCCGCCCTTCGAGGCGCTGCGCATGCGCTGGGCAGACGGAGGCGCGAATGCAGCAGAGCAAGCCGAGGGCCGGATCGGAACACAATCAGCTGACCGCGGCGCAGGACGCAGACTTCCGGGCCTGCGCCGCCGAGCCTCAGGGCGCCTCGAAGCCGTCGGCGAAGATGTCGGAGATGAGTTTGATCTGGAAAGCGGCTTCGATGGCACCCATGTCCCAGGGGCCTTCGTCATCCGGAATGAAGAGGATATCCACCGGTCGGGTACGGCCGGTCAGATCAGGCAGAGGGCTCATGGGGAAGGTCTCGGCCGTGGCACAGCGATCGATTGAGTCCGAGGCCGGCGTGGGGTTGAAGCGCGGCGGATCGCCCGATGGATCCAGGTAGGCGGGATCGCCGACGCTCAGCCCCGGTACGCTGACGTTCTCGTGGCTGAGCACGCATGACGCAGTGGCCACTGCGTCCTGGAAGGCACGCACCGTGGCCACGGCATCGTCGGTGAAGATGCTGTTGAACAGGTCCGCCGAGCTCCCCATGCCGCTGACCAGCACGCTCGATTCGGGCGGCTGCACCAGAATTCCACCGGGACGCAGATTGCCGGCCATCGTGACGTGGATCAGGTCGGCATCGGCACCGCTGACGATGCTGATCGGCGAATCTATGTTGTTGAGCATGGTCAACAGATTCTGATGCACCAACACGTGACGCAGGGTGATGCGGGTACCTTCGCTGAGGGCGAGGATGGCCGAACCGGAGAAGCCCTGGTTGCGTGCGACCACCGTCTGCGCCAGGGTCACATCAGCGCCGCTGGCGGCGAACACGGCCCCACCTGAAGTGGTGAAGTTCGAGGTTTCGAAGTTCGAGTCGACGATGGCCGGGCAGGTCGTGTAGTTGCAGCTCATGCCCTGCGCACCACCGAGGGTGAACCTGGCGTCCTCCTGCGCATGCACAGCGCCGCCGGAATTGGGCGCGTGATTGGCCTCGAGTCGCACCCATACTGCGGCGAACTGCATGGCCGCCCCGCGAAGGTAGAACGCGCCGCCCGAGTTGGCGGCCGTGTTTCCCGTGGCCCTGCCGCCGAAGTTCCCGCCCGGCACGGCGGAGAGCCAGGTGATCAGCCCGTTCGCCGCGAAGATCGCACCGCCGTTGCGGCCGGCGCTGTTCTCGAAGAAGGTGACGAAGCCGTTCGCACCATTGGTGCCTTCGACAAAGTCCGGACGCGGCGTGATGGTGATCACGCACGCGTTCGAGTAGATGCCTCCGCCGTCGGACTCCGAGCTGTTGCCGCGGATGCGTGCATCGATGATGTCGATGTCCGCCGCATTGCAGTAGATGCCTCCGCCACGCACCACCGCCGCCCCGTTTTCCATTGCGCGGTTGCCGGCAATGCCGCTCGCTGCGCCGATGATGGTGCCGTTGTCCAGAAGCAGCTGGGCGTTGCTGCCGCTGATGTGAATGCCGGCGCCCTCATGGCTCTCGTTGTCCGAGATGAGGCTGTTGCGCACCTCGACCCGGGTGGATCCCTGCATCCGCAAGCCGCCGCCGCGTTCGCTCATCACGTCGCTCGATCCGCCCTCCCGGATCACCAGGTTGCGCAGGATCACGGTGCGCGCATCGCCGACCGCGTTGACGAAGACCACGCTGTCGCCGCCGTTGCCACGGATCGTGGTACGGGCGTTGGGATCACCCGGCGCCAGATCACAACCCGGGTATCCGCCGCGCAGCTCGATGTTCTTGTTGAGGATGCTCAGCGCCTGGTTGATGTGCCCCACGTTGTTGGAGATGCGGATGATGGTATTGCCCGCCGCTGGCGCCGCATTGATGGCGGCCTCGATGGTGTTGTGATCACAGTTGCCGGTGTTGCCAACGGTGAGGATGGTCGGCGGCGGGAGGATCCCGGCGACCGTTGGCGCTGCCGCAATGCAGAGGATCAGGATCGCTGCCGCGCGATGGAGTGGGTTTGATCGGCACGGGGACAACGACATCGTGAAGGCACTCCGGCATAACCCGCAGGGGGTCGTACGCGGTAGATACGCAGATCGGCGACCGATACGACAGAGGCATCTGGCCGCCACGAGGTTCCGCGGTCAGGGTGTCTGCATGCCGCAGGAACCGGTCAGGTCCGGTTGTGCACGTCGTCAGGTCGGTGCCCCGTGGATTCCCAGTGCCCTCCACTCCAGCCACGCGAGACAGGCTACGAAAACCGCCTCGCCGACAAGGCAGCTCATCCCGATCAGCGTTGCGTTGCCAAGAAACGCAGACGCCATGGATACGCACACCAGGGACCACACACCGTTTGCCAGCACCAGAAACCGTACCGAACGCGCGCTGTGGCGCGCACGGACAACGATGGAGAACGAGTACGCCGCATAGGCGAGATTTGCTGACCCCACCACGACGAGAAGCCCATTCGGAAGGCCCGTGATGGAATTGGAGATGCCAATGGCAGTGAGCACCAGAACCAGAGAACCGAAGGCCGCGCCTGCACAGCAATCGACCCATAGCAATGCACGCAACGAGATCATGGCAGAAGCTCCCCGCATGCCAGAAACGGCGGCCGAACCTTCAGACGGAGCTGCCCGCGTTCCCATATCGAACAGAGCAAGGGGCAGGCCCCACCGCAGCTACCTGAGGATGCGCCTTGGTTCGGCGCACCCCTTCATGAGCTGGTCCAGGCGGCGTGCGCGGACTTGGCAGGTTCCTTGGGCGCATTCATCGGAGCATCTCAAGCAGGTTGAGAACTTCCCCGCGACAACTGCGTGCCTCCAATGTGGAACCACCAGCACTCTGCTGAAATCGAATGGAGGCGTTCTCGCGATCGTACCACTCTCTCGCCAATGTGACGCTTCGCCCACAATAGTCAAATCGATCCGCGTGCAGGTCGTGATTTGCCAGCGCACGCAACCTACCTTCAGCGTCGAAGATGATGATGGCTGTATTGGGAATGCCGAAATTGGAAACACCAACGAATACGCTGTTGCGTTCGTCCGCTGCGATATGCTCGAAGTACTGACCGCCGTAACGCCCAACCAGTTCGTCATTGGTGAACACATCAATCCGGAAATCGGGGTAGAACTGATCCTCTCGTGCATCGACCATCCTCACGATGCGTGTCGCCCCGAATGTGAACTCCGTGGTCTTCAACTCGGGCTGAAAACTCCACGAATCGGCAACTGCTACGAAGGACGCCAGCAAAAGAATCACCCAAGTCAGGGATCTCACTCGGACCTCCAGGTTGCGCCAAACGCCAAGTTCAGCCGGCCTTGACATTGGTGCCCCGGAGCGTACGCGCAGGGGCGCCAATGTCAAGGCTCGGTCTGCCACGCCTTGTTGGGCGGCTCTGAACATGCCCTGGATCGGACCCACCGACGAACTGCCATGCATTGACGTAGATCCCGAACTGGTCCCGAGAGGGTCCAGGCGGATCCTTCCTCGCTCAGGCCGAGGGACTCAGTGATGCCGTTCGCTGCCTTCTAGTGTGGTGTTCCGCAATTGGGTTGCCGAAATCGCGCTGCGGATTCGGCTCCG
>CAZGKE010000087.1:0-14429 GCA_964526035.1 uncultured Gammaproteobacteria bacterium
TCGGCCGCTTCGCGTCTGCGCCGGGCTTCCCCCGGACCTGCCAAGCCGGCCTTGATGGAGCGTCGCCTGCACGCGCTTTCCGGTAAGGTGCGGCCTTTCTGATTGCGAGGGCGATCCATGCGGCGCTGGCTGATCCGTGTCCTGCTGCTTCTGGTGCTGTTGCTGGCCGGCGCTTTCGTCTGGGCCTGGATGACGCTGCGCGGCAGCTTGCCGCTCTACGACGGCGAGCACGCGCTCACGGGGCTTCTGGCTGAGGCACGGGTGACGCGCGACCATCTCGGCGTGGTCACGATCGAGGCCGGCGACAGGCTCGACGCCACCCGCGCGCTGGGCTTCGTGCACGCCCAGGAGCGCTTCTTCGAAATGGATCTGTCGCGGCGCGCCGGCGCAGGCGAGCTGTCCGCGCTGATCGGGGGCAGCGCGCTCGCCGTCGATCGGCAGCGGCGCGCGCATCGCCTGCGCAGCCGCGCCCGCGCGGCTGTCCAGGCAGCCAGCAGCGACGAACGCGCGCTGCTGGTCGCCTACACCGAAGGCGTCAACGCCGGCCGTGAGGCGCTGTCGGCGAAACCGTTTCCTTATCTTGTGCTGCGCGCACAGCCGGAACCGTGGCGCGAGGAGGACACGCTGCTCGTGGTCATGGCCATGTTCTTCGACCTGCAGGGCGGCGGTCGCAACCGCATCGAACTGGAGCGCGCGCGTCTCGCGGGGGCGCTTCCACCCGAGGCGTACGCATTTCTTGTCGCGCCCGGCAGCGAGTGGGATGCGCCCATCGACGGCAGCTGGTTCGCTTTTCCGGATGCACCGTCGCAGGACGTGCTCGACCTGCGCACGGTCGATCCCGCCCTGCTGCCGGAGCAACCGGAAGTGGCGGCGGGCGATTTCGCCCGCGGCAGCAACAGCTGGGCCGTCGCCGGCGCGCTCACCGCGCACGGCGGCGCGCTGGTCGCCAACGACATGCATCTCGGCCATGCAGCGCCCAACATCTGGTTCCGGGCGCGCCTGGTGCACGGTGCCGTCGACATCAGCGGCGTGACTCTGCCAGGCGTGCCGGGGATTGTGGTTGGAAGCAACGGGCACATCGCCTGGGCTTTCACCAATGCCTATGGCGATTTCGCCGACTGGGTCAGGCTGGAACTCGACCCTGACGATGAGGATCGCTACCTGACGGCCGACGGCTGGGAGCGCATTGAACGCATCGAGGAATCCATCGCCGTCCGCGGCGGCGCGGCGGAAATCCTTGAAGTTCACGAATCGGTCTTCGGCCCGGTGCTCGCCGAAGGCAGCGACGGCGCACCGCTCGCACTCATGTGGAGCGCGCATCAGCGCGATGCGGTCAACACTGCGCTGATCGACCTCGAGACCGCAGAGAACGTCGAAGCCGCCATCGCTGTCGCCCACGCTGCGGGCATGCCGGCGCAGAACTTCGTGGTCGGAGATTCCACGGGCAGCATTGCCTGGACCATCGCCGGTCGACTGCCGGCGCGGATGGAAGATGCCACCCTGATCCGCGATTCGCGGGAGTCCGAACTGCTGCAGCCGCGCTGGCTCGATCCGGTCGAATATCCGCTCATCCGCGACCCCGATCATGGACGCCTGTGGACCGCCAACGCGCGAGCGGTCGGCGGCGCCATGCGCAAAGCCATCGGTGATGGCGGTCTGGTGCTCGGCAGTCGCGCCACCCAGATTCGCGATGGCCTGTTCGCACTCGATCGACATGACGAAGCCAGCATGCTGGCGATACAGCTCGACGATCGCGCGCTGTTCCTGGCGCGCTGGCGCGAGCTGCTCTTGCGCACATTGACCGGCGCCGACGATCCGCCACTGGCCGAAATGAGTCAATTGGCAGGAGCGTGGAGCGGACGAGCCGCAATCGACGATGCAGGCTATCGGCTGGTGCGCGGCTTCCGCAGTCGAGTGATGACGCACGTGGCCGGCGGCTTCATCGCCGCTGCGCGAGTCAAGGATCCGGAAGTCGACAGCCTCAGCCAGCCGCAGATCGAAGGCGCCATCTGGCGCTTGCTTGAAGACCGACCGCCGCATCTTCTCAGCCCGGCGTTCGAGACCTGGGAGTCGCTGCTCCTCACCAGCGCTCGCGAAGTGGCGGAACCCTTTGCGCGCCTCCCGGGCGGACTGGCCGCGCGCAGCTGGGGCGAGCGCAATCGTGCCGACATCCGCCACCCGATCAGTCGCGGTGCGCCGTTTCTTTCGCGCTGGCTGGACATGCCGCGCACCCCGTTGCCCGGCGATACCCACATGCCGCGCGTGCAGGGCCCGGCGTTCGGCGCCAGCCAGCGCATGGCGGTATCGCCGGGTCTCGAGTCCGAGGGCTACTTCCACATGCCCGGGGGGCAGAGCGGGCATCCCATGTCACCGTTCTATGGAGCCGGGCACGGTGATTGGGCTGAAGGTTCGCCGACGCCGTTTCTTCCCGGGCCGGCGCAGCATGAGTTGGTGTTGAAGCCGGATGCGCGCTGACCGACTGGAGTAGATGCGGAATCGGGTCAGACGGCACAAGTCCACGGGACAGTGCCGGTCGGGCCCGGCACTACAAGAGCCAGAGCCCACGATACGTTGGCGACTTGCCGCGCTTCGCGATTCCAGGCCGTTGACCTGCGATCCCGGGGAGTTCGGTACCATCCGCGCATGGACCCCGATTCGCTGTACCGATGAAGCTTCCCGACCTGGGCGAGGTGACGCGTCTTCTCAAGGACCTGGGGAACGATCACGACCGTGCCCTCGATGCACTGCTGCCCCTGGTGCACGGCGAACTCAAGCGGCTGGCGGCCAGCCAGCGCCGCCGCGTGGGCGCCGGCGACACCATGCAGACCACGGCGCTGGTCAACGAGGCCTGGTTCAAGTTCACGCGCGGCCGTCTGCCGGTGCCCGAAGACCGCCAGCACTTCTTTGCGCTGGCCGCTCGCGCCATGCGCCAGATCCTGGTCGACGATGCGCGTCGCCGCAGTGCGCTGCGCCACGGCAGCAACGCCGTGCATGCCGACCTCGAGGATGTCCACGTGGCCGCCCCGGAGGGCAACATCGACCGCGTGCTCGACATCGACAGCGCACTGATTCGCCTGGAATCGCTGAGCCCACGTCTGGTGCAGGTGGTCAACTGCCTGTGGTTCGCGGGCTACACCGAGGCGGAAACCGCGGAGATTCTCGGCGTTACCGATCGCACCGTGCGTCGCGACTGGGTCAAGGCGCGCGCCTGGCTGTACAACGAACTCGCCGGAACCGCGCCTGGATGAGCGAGCGCGAACGCTTCGCGCGCCTTGAAGCCGCGTTCGACCAGGCGCTCGATCTCGACCCGGCCGATCGCGTCGCCCTGCTGAAGTCGCTGCGCAGCGACGATCCGCAGCTCGCCGCCGAACTGGAAGCCCTGCTGCGCGCCACCGAGGACAGCCACAGCTTCCTCGACGAACCGCCGGACGCCGGTGCGCAATCCGACATGACGCCGCCAGCGCAACCCGGGGAGCGCATGGGTCCGTGGCGCCTGTTGAAGCAGATCGGGCAGGGCGGCATGGGCAGCGTCTATCTCGCCGAACGCGCCGACGGCAGCTTCGACAAACAGGTGGCGCTGAAGCTGTTGCGCGGTGGTCATGCAGGACTGGCGCGCGCATTCGCTCTCGAACGTCGCGCGCTGGCGCGGCTTGATCACCCGGGCATCGCCCGCCTCCTTGATGCCGGCGTCGATCCGCAGGGGCGACCCTATCTCGCCATGGAGTGGGTGGACGGCGAAGAGGTTCGCACCTGGTGCCGACGCCACGACGCCGGCCTGGAACGGCGGCTCGCGCTGTTCATCGACATCTGCGCCGCCGTGGGCTATGCGCACCGCAATCTGGTCGTGCACCGCGACATCAAGCCGCGCAACATCCTGGTCGATGCCGATGGCAGACCCAGGCTGCTCGATTTCGGCATCGCCAAGCTGATCGATCCCGACGGCGGCGAAACCACCACCATCGCCGCCATGACGCCCGACTACGCGGCGCCCGAGCAGCTGCGCGGCGAAGCCATCACCACCCGCACCGATGTCTATGCGCTGGGCGCGCTGCTGCATACGCTGCTCTGCGACGCCCCGCCGCTGCCCACCAGCGGACTGAGCATGGCCGAGATCATTCATCGCATCTGCCAGCAGACGCCGCCTGCGCCGAGTGCCTGCGCTGCAGCACTTGGCGACAAGGCGCCCGTTCCGGCGGCACGCCTGCGTGGCGATCTCGACGCCATTGTCGGCCGCGCCCTTTCCAAGGAGCCCGACCGCCGCTACGACAGCGTCGATGCGCTGGCCGACGATGTGCGCCGCTTCCTGCAATCGCGTCCGATCCGCGCGCGGCGTCCCACGGCGGCCTATCGCCTTGCCCGCTTCCTGCGCCGCCACAGTGCGGCGACGGCGGCGATCGTGCTCCTGCTCGGTCTCATTACGACGGCTGCGCTGCTGTTCGAGCGCCAGTCGAGCCAGGCGCGGCAGGCGCGCGCGGCGGTGGTCATCGAATCCGAACGCGCCACCGCGGTGCGCGACTTCCTGCAGATCCTGGTGCGCGACGTCGATGATGAAACCCGTCTCAGCACGCGTGAGTTGCTGGAACGCGCCGCCGGCGACATCGACAGCGTCTACGCCGATCGACCGCAGATGCGCGTGCAGTTCCTGCTGGCGCTGACTGCGCTGTACCTGCTGCGCGGCGACTACGTGGCGGTCGATTCGACGCTGGAGCGCCTGTTCGCCGGGGACCTGTCCAACGTACCCGCGCAGCTGATCGCCGAGGCCCACTGCGACCGTGCCCATGCGGCGATTCGCCAGGGTCAGGCGGAACCCGCAGCGCAGAATCTCGAACGGGCGTCGCAATTGCTGACCGGTTTGCCCGACGCCGTCGCTGCGCGCGTTCGCGCCGACTGCCTGATGATTCAATCGCAGCACCTGCGCCTGCAGGGGGATACGCGCGCGTCGCTGGCACCCATGCAGGAGGCCGTGGACATCCGCCTGCGCCGCGAGCCCGCGGATTCGATCGACATCGGCATCGTGCGCACCAATCTCGGCACCGTGTACAACGCCCTCGGGCGGTTCGACGAGGCCCGCGAGGAGTACCTCATTGCGCTCGACATTCTCGAGCGTCACGGCCGCTCGCAGACCGCCGATGCCGCCAATCTCCAGAACAACCTGGCTGCAGTGGCGTTTGCCACCGGCCAGCTCAGCGAGGCTGAACAGCGCTTCGAGCAGGCCATCGAACTGCGCCGCCGTCTGTTTGGCCAGTCCGCAGCACTGGGCGCCCTGCTCAACAATCGCGGCAAGCTGCTGCTGGTGCTCGACCGCGCAGAAGAAGCCGCCGCGCTGATCGACGAGGCGGTCGCACTGCAGGCGCGCTTCACCGGCGCAGACAGCGTGGAAACCGCGCTGATGCTGGCCAGCCGTGCCGAGGTCGAGCTTGCCCAGGGCCATCTCGATCGCGCAGCCCGGACCATTCAACTGTCGCTCGACCACCTGCGCGCGCGACTCGGCGAATCGCACCTTCTGGTGCAGAGAAGCGTCGCCATCGAGCGGCGCATCGCCGGTGCGCGCGGCGATGCCGCAACTGCGGCCGACGCGCTGGAGGCGATGCAGACGGAACTTCGCGGTCGCGACGCGATGGCCGACACCGTGCTGGCCGGCGCCCTGCATCATGCCGCCGCCTTCCATCTGGAGGCCGGCAAGCCCGCCGACGCCGAGCGCGCCGCGCGCGCGGCGCTTGAACTGCGCAGCGCGCAGGCGGACGATCACTGGGAGAAGGCGTCTACCCGTCGGCTGCTGGCGGAGGCCCTGCTGCAGCAGGGTCAGCGGAGTTCGGCCCAACGCGAAATAGAGATCGCGCTGCCGGTGCTGAGCAGCAGGCTCGGCGATGACCACCCGGACGTGCAGCGCGCCATGGCGGTGCGCGAGGCAGCGTTCAGCGCGGACCGTTGAGGCGCGCCAGCAGCCCCTGGTAGACATCGGCGAGACGGTCGAGATCCTCCATCCGCACGTGCTCGTCGACTTGGTGAATACTGGCGTTGAGCGGACCCAGCTCGATGACCTCGGCGCCGGTGGGGGCGACGAAGCGCCCGTCCGAAGTGCCGCCGCCGGTATCCGGTCGTGTGTCCACGCCCAGCACTTCTTGCAACGTGGCGCGCACGGCATCGAGCAGACGACCTTCGCCGGTCAGGAACGGCAGCGCCGAGCATTGCCATGCAATCTCGAATTCGAGCCCATGTCGCACAAGCAGCGCGTGCACGCGATGGCGCAGCGAGTCTTCGCTGGATGCGGTTCCGAAACGGAAGTTGAAATCGAGCACCGCCTCGCCCGGCACCACGTTGAGCGCTCCGGTGCCGGCGTGCAGATTGGACACCTGGAAGGTGGTGGGCGGGAATCCTTCGTTGCCTTCATCCCAGCGCTCGGCGCAGAGTTCGGCCAGCGCCGGCGCCAGCAGATGCAGCGGATTGCGCGCGCGGTCCGGATAAGCCACATGACCCTGGATGCCGCGCACCGTCAGTCTTCCGTGCAGCGAGCCGCGCCGGCCCACGCGCACCACGTCACCGAGACGGTCGCTGGAAGAGGCCTCGCCCACGATGCAGTAGTCGATGCGTTCGCCGCGCGCGTTCAGCGCCTCCACCACGCGCGCGACGCCGTCGACCGCGTCGCCTTCCTCATCCGAAGTCAGCATCAGGCCGACGCGGCCCGGGTGGTCGGGGCTGGCGGCGACGAAGCGTTCCAGGGCCAGGGTGAAGGCCGCCACCGCCCCCTTCATGTCGGCCGCACCGCGCCCGTAGAGCACGCCGTCGCGAAGCGTCGGCTGGAACGGTGGCGATGTCCAGGACGACTCCGGACCCGGCGGCACCACATCGGTGTGGCCAAGAAACAGCGTCAGTGGCCCAGCTTCGCCGTGGGTCGCGACGATGTTCTTCACCGGCCCGAACGGAAGATGCTCGACCCTGAAACCGGCGGCTTCCAGTCGTATCGCCAGCAGCGCCTGGCAGTCGCCGTCATCGGGCGTCACCGAGCGCCGTGCGATCAACGCGCAGGCCAGCTCAAGCACCGGCGACAGCCGCAGCGCCTCATTTCCGGCCGAAGCGCTCAAGCGCCGAAGGCCTCGGCGAAACGCTTCTCGGAAAAGCCCACGCTGACCTGGTTGTCCGCCACCACCAGCGGCCGCCGCACCAGCGCCGGGTGTTCGGCAATCAGCGCCAGCCACGCGTCATCGTCCGCGGGCGCCTTGCGCGCTTCCGGCAGATTGCGCCAGGTCGGGCCGGAGCGGTTGACCAGCTTCTCCCAGGGAATCGTCTTCGCCCACGACTTCAGCCGCGCAGGCGGCAGCGGATGGTCGCGGTAGTCGATGAACTCGTGCGGCACCTTGTGCGCCTTCAGCCATGCGGTGGCCTTCTTGCAGGTGTCGCAGTTTTTCAGGCCGTACAGTTGAAGGGGCATTTTCTCGTTTTCAGTTTTCGGTTTTCAGCAACAGAACGGGCACGCGGCGCCGACCTGGGGATACAGCGGGCTCACGAATCCGTGGCTTGCCGCAACAGCTCGTTGACTCCTACCTTGCTGCGGGTCTTTTCATCGACCTGCTTGACGATGACGGCGCAGGCGAGACTGTAGCGGCCGTCGGCTGAAGGCAGTGCGCCGGGCACCACCACGCTGCCGGCGGGTACGCGACCCTGCAGGATTTCGCCGCTGGCGCGGTTGTAGATGCGCGTCGACTGGCCAAGGAAAACGCCCATGCCGATCACCGCGCCGCGCTCCACGATCACGCCTTCCACCACTTCCGAGCGTGCGCCGATGAAACAGCCGTCCTCGATGATGGTGGGGCCGGCCTGCAGCGGTTCCAGCACGCCTCCGATGCCGGCGCCGCCGGACAGATGCACGTGGCGGCCGATCTGCGCGCAGGAGCCGACGGTCGCCCAGGTATCGACCATGGTGCCTTCACCGACATGGGCGCCGATGTTGACGAAGCTCGGCATCAGCACCACGTCGCGCCCGATATGGGCACCGCGACGCACGATGGCGCCGGGCACCACGCGCGCGCCGCCGGCCTTGAAATCGCTTTCCGAAAAGCCCTCGTAGCGCAGCGGCACCTTGTCGTAGAACGGCGCCGGCTGGCCCGGCATCAGGCGGTTGGCGTGCAGTCGGAAAGACAGCAGCACCGCCTTCTTCAGCCACTGGTTGACCTGCCAGCCGCCCTGCCCGTCCGGCTCGGCCACGCGCGCCTCGCCGGACTCAAGCAGGTCCAGGGCAAGTTCGACCGCGCTCACCGCATGCTCGCGCAGCTGCTCGAGTGACCATTCGGCGCGCTTGTCGAAAGCTTCCTCGATCAGTGTTTGCAGTTCGGAAGGAGTCATCGGTTGCAAAGCATGAACAGTGGGCCTTCAATGTACCCGACGCTCCTGCATGCGAACAGTCCGGTACGTCCGCCGTGCAACGACCGGCCGGTCAGTTGATCTTCGATGCCTGCCACTGCTCGCCGATCTCCTCGACCAGCCGGTCGCGCAGGCGCGCCTGCGCGGCCTCATCCAGCGGCCGATCGGCTTCGTCGGTGAGCATGAAGAAGTCCTCGGCGCGCTCGCCGAAAGTGGCAATGCGCGCATCGTGTACGCGCACGCCGCACTGGCGCAGCGCCTGCGCCACCACGGCCAGCAGTCCGGCGCGGTCGGAACAGACCAGCAACATCTCGCTGCGCCCGTCGCGCTCGTTGAACTCCACGCGCACCGGCATCTGGAAGTGTCGCTGCCGCCTGCTCAGTGCACGCCGCACCAGCTCAGGGCGCAGCGGATTGCGGGTCAGGGCACGGGCGATGGCCGTGCCGATTTCGGCATTGCGACGCGTCGAGGTGACCGGCTTGCCGTCGAGGTCCAGCACCTGGAAGGTATCCAGCGCCAGCCCGCCCGGCGAGTTGACGACGCGTGCCTCCAGCACGTTCAAACCGAGTCGGTCGAGCATGGCGGTGACCGTGGCGAAAAGGCCGTCCTTGTCCGGGCTGCAGACGAACACTTCTGTGGTGCCACGACGTTCGTTGTGACGCACCAGCACCAGCGGCAGCGCTTCGCGCGGCTGTCCGGCCAGGGCGCGCGTCTGCCAGGCCAGCTGGTCCGGGCTGCTGCGCAGGAAGCTGTCGTCGGGAAAGTCGGCCCAGACCTCGTCGATGGTGGATTGATCGAGGCCCTCCGACAGCAGCAGCTCGCGGGTCTCACGCTGGTGCTCGGCAATCCGCTCGGCCGGGTGCAACGGATGGCCCAGACCGCGACGCAGGGCGAAGCGGGTCGACTCGTAGAGACTCGACAGGAGGTGATCCTTCCAGTTGTTCCACAGCTTCGGGCTGGTGGCCGAGATATCGGCCACGGTCAGCAGGTAGAGATGATCGAGGCGCTCGCGCTCGGCGACTTCGGCGGCGAAGCGGTTGATCACTTCCGGGTCGGTGATGTCGTGGCGCTGCGCGGTGACCGACATCAGCAGATGCTGGCGCACCAGCCATACCACCAGGTCGGTGTCGGCAGCCGACAGCCCGACACGCGCACAGAACTCGGCGGCATCCTCGGCGCCCAGCTCCGAATGGTCGCCGCCGCGGCCCTTGGCAATATCGTGGAACATGCCGGCCAGCAGCAGCAGCTCGGGCTTGCGCAGGCGCTTTTGCACCGCATGCGCCAGCGGATGGGTCTGCGCCGCCTCGGGCTCGCGGAAACGCAGCAGGTTGCGCATCACGAACAGCGTGTGCTGGTCGACCGTGTAGACGTGGAACAGGTCGTACTGCATGCGCCCGACCACCTTGCCGAACGCCGGCAGCACGCGGCCGAGCACGCCGTAGCGGTTCATCCGCGCCAGTGCCTCGAACACGCGCCCCTGCGAACGCAGCAGACGCAGCAACAGCGCGTTGGCCTCGGGGTCGGCGCGCATCGACTCGTCGAGCAGCGGCAGCGCCTCGCCGATCAGCCGCGCCGTGGTCGAGCGCACGCCGCGCAGGTCTGATCGCTCGGCGAGCAGCAGGAATATTTCGATCAGCGCCTGCGGGCGGCGCTGGAACAGCTCGCTGTCGCGCACCTCCAGGAAGCCGCGGCGCATTTCGAAGTCGGCGCTGATGACCACTGCTGTCTCCGGCTCATCGGCGTACAGGATGGCCTCCTCGAAGCGCTGCAGCAGGCGTTCGTTGAGGCGCTGCAGGGTCATCGCAGCGCGGTAGTAGCGCTGCATGAACTGCTCGACAGCCAGGTTCTGCGCATGTTCGTCGCGCAAACCAAAGGTCTCCGCCAGCGCCCGCTGGTGGTCGAACAGCAGGCGCTCCTCGGGCCGTCCGGCGAGGCGGTGCAGCGCCCAGCGGATGCGCCACAGCTCCGAGCGGCAGCGCACCAGGGTGCGGCCCTCGTCCGGCCCCAGCAGGCCGCGTTCGACCAGCGCCTCGATGTCACCCGGACCGAAATGGCGCAGGGCGATCCACTGCAGCGTCTGTACGTCACGCAGTCCGCCCGGCCCTTCCTTGAGGTTGGGCTCGAGGTTGTAGGCGGTATCGTGGAAGCGCGCGTGGCGCGCCTGCTGCTCGGCCACCTTGGCCCGGAAGTAGTCGGCGCTCGGCCACAGGGCCGACGGCGCGACTTCGGCACGCATGGCCTCGAGCAGGGTCGCCGGCCCGGTCACCAGGCGCGCCTCCAGCAGGGCGGTCATGACGCCGACATCATCGACGGCCGCTTCGCGGCACTGCGTCGGCGTGCGCACGGTCATGCCGATGCGCAGCCCGGTATCCCAGAGCATGGCCTGGAAGCTTCCCAGCAGTGCGCCGCGTGCGGCGTCGGGTGGTGAAGACACCAGCAGCATCAGATCGATGTCGGACTGCGGATGCAGCTCGCCGCGACCGTAGCCGCCGGTGGCGACCAATGCCGCCTCGCCGGCCTCGTCTTCGAATCCGCGCCACAGTGAGCGAAGCAGGCGGTCCACCAGCCGCGCGCGCTGCCGCACCAGTTGGTCGACCGATATTTCGTGGTCGAAGGCGGCGTGCAGGCGGGCATCGCCGTCGGCCAGGCGCTCCCGGCAGTCCTGGGCATCGAGCGTGGCGCCTTCGGCGATCACCTCGTCGAGCCAGTCCTCGAGCAGCATGGTGGCGTTCAGAAGGACAGACTCAGTCGGGGACGACTTCGCCCGGGCGCAGGGTCAACACCTCGAAGCCTGTGTCGGTGACGACGATGGTGTGCTCCCACTGCGCCGACAGCGAGCGATCCTTGGTGATCACCGTCCAGCCGTCGGGCAGCAGACGCGTGTGGCGCGCGCCCGCATTGACCATCGGCTCGACAGTGAAGGTCAGGCCGGGCACCAGCGGCATGCCGTCGCCGGGGCGTCCGTAGTGGAGGATGCTGGGCTCCTCGTGGAAGCGTCGGCCGATGCCGTGGCCGCAGTACTCGCGCACCACCGAGAAGCGCTCGGCCTCGATGTAGCTCTGGATGGCGTGACCGAGGTCGCCCAGCGTGGCGCCGGGCCGCACCGCGCGGATGCCGCGCCACATCGCCTCGTGCGCCACCTCGCACAATCGCCTGGCCATGACCGAGGGCTGGCCGACATAGAACATGCGGCTGGTGTCACCGTGAAAGCCATCCTTGATGACAGTGACGTCCACATTGACGATATCGCCGTCCTTGAGAACCTTCTGCGGGCTGGGAATGCCGTGACAGATGACGTGATTCACCGAGGTACACACGGACTTGGGAAAGCCCTTGTATCCGAGGCAGGCCGGCACCACCTTCTGCTCCTCGACCATGTAGTCGTGGCAGATACGATCAAGTTCCTCGGTGGTCACTCCGGCGCGGATGTGCGGCTCGATCATCGCCAGCACTTCTCCGGCGAGGCGGCCGGCTTCGCGCATTGCGGCGATCTGCTCCGGGGTCTTGGGCTGCACTGTCATCGACATACTTGCTCTGTCTGGGGCGCAAAGGTTATCATTTCAAGGATTTGCTGCCATTATCGGGTGGCAAGTCGGGACCCGCGACCCCTGCGTCGCGCCACGCATGGACTGCGAATTCGCACACGTACCGACACCAGCGTCGGGGTGTCCGGTGTCTCCGCCCGCAAGGCGGCAAGCCTCCGGATCGTCGCTGCAGGGTGCGTGGAGGAACCAACCCCGGAATCGCGAGCCCCGCCCTTGGGCGGCGCCGTCGTTCCATTGTCACGAGAATCGATCATCATGCCTCAAGTCACCATGCGCCAGATGCTGGAAGCCGGCGTGCACTTCGGTCACCAGACCCGCTACTGGAATCCCCGCATGGCGCCGTACATCTTCGGCGCCCGCGGCAGAATCCACATCATCAACCTTGAAAAGACCATGCCGCTGTTCAGCGACGCGATGAATTTCGTGTCCGGCCTGGCCCAGAAGCGTGGCAACATCCTGTTCGTCGGCACCAAGCGCTCTGCCCGCGACGCCATCCGCGAGGAGGCCGCGCGCTGCGGCATGCCCTTCGTGGCGTACCGCTGGCTGGGCGGCATGCTGACCAACTTCCGTACCGTCAAGCAGTCGATTTCCCGCCTCAAGGAGATCGAGACCATGTCCGCCGACGGCAGCTTCGAGCGCCGGCCCAAGCACGAGGTGCTGAAGCTGACCCGCGAGCAGGAGAAGCTCGAGCGTTCGCTGGGCGGCATCAAGAACATGGGCGGCCTGCCAGACGCGATGTTCGTCATCGACGTCGGCCACGAGAAGATCGCCGTGGCCGAGGCGCGCAAGCTCGGCATCCCGGTGATCGGCGTGGTTGATACCAACTACGACCCGATGGAAATCGACTACGTGATTCCCGGCAACGACGACGCCATCCGCGCCGTCCAGCTCTACTCCCGCGCCGTCGCCGATGCGGTGCTGGAAGGCAAGGCCGCGTCGCCGCAGATCACCGTCAACGAATCCGACGAGTTCGTCGAGCTCGACGAAGAGGGCAACCCGATCGCCCGCGAGAAGCCGTCTGCACCGAAGAAGAAGACGGCGCCACGCAAGCGCGCTCCGGCCAAGAAGGCACCGCCAGCAAGAAAGGCTGCGCCGAAGGCCGACGACGCCGCGCCCAAGGGCGATGGCGAAGGCGACAAGCCGGCGGTCAAGGCCGAGGCCGACGGCGGCGAAGCCGCGAAGGGCGAAGCGAAGAGCGAAAAGCCCGCAGCCAAGGCCGAAGGCGACAGCGCCGCCGAGTGACATCCGGGCGCCGGCCACGCCGGCGCCCACCGTTTCCGCCGCTCCGGGCCTGCGCCGGGAGCGACCACCCGCTTCAGAATCGAGGTACCCATGCAGATCACCGCAGCACAGGTCAAGGAACTCCGCGAGCGCTCCGGCGCCGGAATGATGGAATGCAAGAAGGCGCTTACCGAGAATGGTGGCGATGTCGACGTGGCCATCGAGTGGCTGCGCAAACAGGGTCTGGCCAAGGCCGACAAGAAGGCAGGTCGTCTCGCGGCCGAGGGCCGAGTTGCGCTGGCCGCGAACGCCAACGGCAAGCGCGCCGCCCTGGTCGAAGTCAACTGCGAGACCGACTTCGTGGCCAAGGACGATAATTTCGCCGCGTTCGCCGACGCCGTGGCTGGCGCCGTGCTCGACAAGGGTGTCACCGACGCAGAGGGCGTGAAGGCTCTGGCGATCGCCGGCGGCAGCGTCGAGGAGGCGCGCCAGGCGCTGGTCGCCAAGATTGGCGAAAACATCCAGTTCCGCCGCGCCGAACTGCTCGACGGTGCCGATCGCGTCGGCGCCTACCTGCACGGCACCCGCATCGGCGTGCTGGTGGCGATGAACGGCGGCAGCGATGACCTGGCCAAGGACATCGCCATGCACATCGCCGCGCTCAAGCCTGCCTATGTCAATCCGGATGCGGTGCCTGCCGATTTCATCGCCAAGGAAAAGGAAATCGCCCTGGCCCAGGTGCAGGACACCGGCAAACCGGCCGACATCGTCGAGAAGATGGTGCAGGGCAAGGTGCGCAAGACTTTGGCCGAGATTTCCCTGACCGGGCAGCCGTTCGTCAAGGGCGACGGCAAGGAAACCGTGGAACAGGTTCTGAACAAGGCCGGCGGCAGCGTCATCGCGTTCGTCCGCCTGGAAGTGGGCGAAGGCATCGAAAAAAAGGAAGAAGACTTCGCCGCCGAAGTGATGAAGCAGGCCGGATTGGCCTGAGGCGTTTCCCCACCTCTTGCGTCTCCGAAAAGGCCGCGGGAACCCGCGGCCTTTTCATTTTCGCCACTCGGGACAACCGGCACGGCGATGCATTACGCCAATTCGAACGTCGCCAAGAGTAAAAGAATCAGCAGTCCGCAAAGTACGCAAAGAACGCAAGTCAGGGCCAGAGTAGGAGTATTTGCCCTCTTTGTGTCCTTTGCGCACTTTGCGTCCATTGCGTCCTTTGCGGACCCATGCTTTCTAGTGTGGTGTTCCGTAATTAGGTTGCCGAAATCGCGCTGCGGATTCGGCTCCGAGACAAGGCGCGAGGAG
>CAZGKE010000088.1:0-14360 GCA_964526035.1 uncultured Gammaproteobacteria bacterium
CGCGCCAGCGCCATCGCTGCGCAGAACGCACTCGATGACGCCCGCGAAGCGCTGGCCGAACTGACCGGCCGCACTGTCGAGACGTTCCGCGCACTTGGCGAAGAGCTGCCGCTGGAAACCCCCAACCCCACCGGCACCGACGCATGGGTGGAACTTGCGCTGGCCAATAATCCCTCGCTGATCGCACGCGACTACTCGCTGCAGGCGGCTGACCACGGGATAGACACCGCCCGCGCCGGGCACCTGCCGACGCTCGGCTTGGGCGTCAACTTCCGCGACAACAACATCATCCGCGGTGAGGTCGGGCCGTTCGGCACGCGCGCCACCGAGAACGAATCCATCGGTCTGACCTTGACAGTGCCGATTTTCGAAGGCTTTGCCACGCAGTCGCGCGTCCGCCAGGCCGTGCACTTCCGCGACATCGCCACCGACCAGCTCGAGGCCGAGCGCCGCAGCGTGCTGCGCCAGACGCGCAATGCCTACCGGGCGGTCATTGCCGGCATCAGCGAGGTGGAAGCACGCAGCCAGGCCCTGGTGTCGGCGCGCAGCGCGCTTGAAGCCACCCAGGCCGGTTTCGAGGTCGGCACCCGCACCATCGTCGACGTGCTGCTCAGCCAGCAGCAGCTGTTCGCCGCGCAGCGAGAATTCGCGCGCTCGCGGCACAACTTCATCGTCAACAACCTGCGCCTGAAGAGTGCCGCGGGCGTCATCGAAGTGAGCGACCTGCAGATCTACAACCGGCTGCTGGTGCGCGAACTCAGTGCGGCCGATCTGGAACCCGCCTACGCAGAGTGAAGCACGGGGCGTTGCGGCCCGTCAGCCACGCTCGATCCGAAAACGGCGCCCGATGGGCGCCGTTTTCGTTCGTCTCCCCTCTTGAGACCCGAGGATGAAGTACGTCCTCCGGCTGTCCGATGGAACACACTATCCGAATACTCCCGCGGCCGAATGAACTTCGCCCCGACGCCCCTCGCTCCTGGTCGGGTTCGCGACGACACAACGAGCTGCTCCGACGTGTGCACTCCCCGCTGACCGAAGGGGTTGCTCCTCCCAAAAAAACGTCGCATTCTGCTCATTGCCGTTGATTCAGATTGACGGCTGCTCAGCGGCGGAGCCGCGCGCCGTGCAAGGAACATGGAAACGGAGGATTCCCCATGAACCTTTCAGTCAGGTTTCTCTTGGCGTTATCTGTGGTTGTGGTCCTGCAAGGCAGCACCGCGGCAGCGGCCGACCCGGCCGTTATCCCGATAGCAGAGCCGGAAGCCGCGAACGCCTGCCCCCCGTTCGAACCCAAGATGCCGGACGCCGACGCGATCCTGGCACTGCTGGAGACACCGTCCGACGACGCGTTCTGGAACCAGCTGGTCGACAGCGCCCCCGATCATGCCAACGCCATCGCAGTTCTGGCGATCATGAGCGAGGAGCCCAGTCTGATGGATCTGAAGCACATGGAAATCGGACCGGACTTTTACCCAAGCCCGGAGTTCGTTCGTGCCATCCTTGCAGGAGGCCGCGACGAAAGCCTTGCGCAATTGAACGAGCCTATGCCGTCGAACCAGTGGCTTTCCATCGAAATGCGTGGACTCAAGCTGAATGAGGACCGCATCGACCTGACCATCACGACGTCCATCGTGACGATTGACGGATACACGACCCAACGTTCGGAGCCTTTGCGCGAGGCGACCTACCGCCTGACGCGGACGGACCGGGAGGAACGCTCGTTCCGGTTCCCGGGGCTGGACGAGATTCGCGTCTCCACGTACCGGCTTGAAGGACCCGGCATCGCGCTGGTCGCGAACTGACAACGCTCCAAGGCAACAGCCCGGGCTCACGACTCAAAGGAGCGCAGCCCGGGCGTTCCGGACAGACCCGGGCGTTCCGGACAGAATGGACCTTGTTCGCTGCAGATGTCCCGCGGCGAACATCCCGCGGATCCTGAAGAATCGCATCTGCCCTGGCGCCTTGTGCGAACGCGCAGGAAGCCGGCCTTTCGACTACTCGAATTCGGGCTTCGGCTCGCGTGCGAGCAGGCCGCGCAAACCGTCGGCGGGCGTCATCTCACCTGCCAGGACGCGGTAAACGTGCTCGATGATCGGCAGGTCGAGCTGGGTGCGGCGCACGTGACGCATCACTTCTTCGGCGGTCTGCGCGCCTTCCACCACCTGGCCGATCTGCGCGATGGCCTCTTTGAGCGGGACGCCCTGGCCGAGCAGCAGTCCAAAGCGGCGATTGCGCGACAGGTCGCCGGTGCAGGTGAGTACCAGGTCGCCGAGGCCGGCGAGTCCCATCAGGGTTTCGGCGCGGCCGCCGAGCACCGCGTTCAGGCGCAGCATTTCGCTCAGGCCGCGGGTGATCAATCCGGCACGGGCGTTGAGGCCTAGCTGCATGCCGTCGGCGACGCCGGTGGCCACCGCAAGAACATTCTTCACCGCACCGCCGATGCCGGCGCCGATCATGTCGGTCCCGGTGTAGGCGCGAAACGCCGGTGCGTGCAGCAAGGTGGCGACGCGGGTGGCGAAATCGGCGTCCGTGGAGTGCACGGTGACGGCGGTCGGCAGGCCCTGCGCCACCTCCTTGGCGAACGACGGCCCGGTGATCGCGGCCAGCGGCACGGCGTCGCCGAGCTGCTCCGCGGCCACTTCGTGCAGAAACCTCCCGCTGCCCGGCTCGAAACCCTTGGTGGCCCAGACCATGCCGGCATGCGCCGGGCGCAGCGGCGCCAGCTGCCTGAGCACTTCGGGAAAGGCGTGGCTGGGCGTGACCACCAGCAGCAGATCGGCACGAGCCACTGAAGCCGCCAGATCGGAGCTGTAGTCCAGGGACGCCGGCAGCGCAATGCCGGGAAGGAAGCGCGCGTTCTCCCTGCTGCTCGCCATGGCCGCGATGGATTCACCATCGCGGCCCCACAGGGTGGTGGCGACCTCGTTGCGTGCCAGCAGTGCTGCCAGCGCGGTGCCCCAGGAACCGGCGCCGAGAACGACGACGCGTGGGGCGTCGAAGCGCACGGGTCAGACCTGTGCAGAATCCTGCGGCACGGCCTCGCCCGGCTGCGCTTCGGCGCGCCGGCGCTGGGTTTCGGCGTAGACCTGCTCGAAGTTGATCGGCTGCATCAGCAGCGGCGGGAACCCGCCGTTCTGGATCAGTTCGCTGACCACCTGGCGCGCGTAGGGAAACAGAACGTGCGGACAGTAGCTGCCGAGCACCGCATCAAGCTGCGCCGGCTCAAAACCCTGCGCGGCAAAGATGCCGGCCTGCTGCACTTCGGCGAGATAGGCATTCTTTTCATTCACGGAGCAGGTGACGGTGGCGGAAAGCACCACTTCGTAGGCGCCTTCGCCGACCTGGGCGACCTTCTGGCTGATGTTCAGCTCGACGCGCGGCTGACCTTCTTCCTGGAATATCTTGGGGGCGTTCGGCGCCTCGAAGGAGACGTCCTTGACATAGATCTTCTGGACATTGAGCTGCGGTCCGCCCTGCTGGGCGCCGCCGTTGGCGATGGGATCGGCCATGGGTTCCTCACGGATTACTGGAAACAAAGAAGCGGGATTATCCCACGCCGGCGCATCCGGCGCATTTCGAGGTTCGCGCGCCGCGGTTGCAGGGCTGGCCTGCCGGCGGCTTTCGCCGCTCAGCGCTTGCCGCGGGTCACCGGGAGTTCGGCGGCAATCCAGGCGTGCATGCCCCCGGTCAGCACGCTGACCTGGGTGAAGCCGCCCATCACCAGGCGGCGCGCCGCCTGACCGGCGGTGGTGCCGGTGCGGCACACGACCACCACCGGCTTTTCGGCCAGTTTGGCCATGTCCTTCGATTTCGGATCGAGCTGCGACAGCATCACGTGGCGCGAACCGACGATGTGGCCCTTCTCGTACTCGGCGAGCGGGGAGATGTCGATCACCGCCGCGTCCTCGCGATTGATCATGTTCACCAGGGCCTGTGGGCCCACTTCGCCGAAGCCGCGTCGACGGCGCGCGATCTCGTTGTAGATGACGGCGATGGTGAGGCCGGCAAACAGCGCGGTCAGCAGCGGGTGGGCGGCAATGAATTCGGGCAGGCGTTCGAAGAACATGATGGAGGGGCAACAGCCAGGGGCGGGTCGCGGATTATCGACTGCCGCGACGATTGGCGCAAAACCTCTTTACTCCTGTGTGGCCGCAACCAGCTCGGACGCGCGCTGCAGCGCCGCTTCGAAGTTTGCCGCGAGTTCGAGCCCGGGCTCGTCGAGAATGCCCATGCCGTCAAGCACCTTGCGCGGCTGCGGCCGCAGGCCGGACAGGATCAGACGGGTGTCGTGGCGGCGGCAGTGGCCAAGCAGGTGCTCAATGGCGGCGGCGCCGGAGGCGTCGATCAGCGGCACCAGGCGCATGCGCAGAATGAACACCCGCGGCGGCCGCGGGAACTGGCGCAGCGCATCCTCCAGGCGGTTGGCGACGGCGAAGAACAGCGGGCCCGAGATGCGAAATGCCTCGACGCCCTCGGGCAGCCGCGCGCGCTGGTCGGAGACCTTGCCTGTGGTGAGATCATCGAGTTCCTCCTCGACCAGGTGCACCCGGCGGTCCATCTCCACCACTTCGGCCATGCGGTGCATGAACAGGAATGCGGCCAGCACCACGCCGACCTGGATGGCCACGGTCAGGTCGACGGCCACCGTCAGGCCAAAGGTGACAAGCAGCACCAGGCGGTCGCCACGCGGCGATTTCAACAGGTGACGCAGGCGCTCCACTTCGCTCATGTTCCAGGCCACCACCAGCAGCACCGCCGCCAACACCGGCAGCGGCACATGGAAGGCCAGCGGCGCCAGCAGCAGTACCGCCAGAAGGATGACCACGGCGTGCACGATGCCGGCTATCGGCGTGCGTCCACCGGCGCGCACGTTGGTGGCCGTTCGGGCAATGGCGCCGGTTGCCGGCAGCCCCCCGAACAGCGCCGACGCGCCATTGGCCACGCCCTGCGCCACCAGTTCGCAGTTGGAGCGATGCCGCCCGCCGGTCATGCCGTCGGCGACGGTGGCCGAGAGCAGCGATTCCACACCGGCGAGGAATGCAATGGTGAAGGCTGCCGGCATCAACAGCCCGATGCGCTCCAGGCTGACCTCGGGCAGCGCAAACGCAGGCAGCGCGGTGGGCAGACCGCCGAAGCGACTGCCGATGGTGTCGACCGGCACGGAGAAAAGCGCGACCACAAGCGCGCCCAGGCCCACTGCGATGAGGAACCCGGGCCAGGCCGGCCTCCAGCGCTTCAGCAAGACGATCAGCGCCAGCGCCGCCAGCGTCATGCCCAGCGCCCACAGGCTCCAGGTGTCGAAGCTGTCGCGATATGCGGTCAGTCGGGCCAGGAATTCGCCGGGCAGTTCTGCCATCTCCAGCCCCAGCGCATCGCGGATCTGGCTGAGAAAGATGCTCACCGCGATGCCCGCGGTGAAACCGGTCACCACCGGCTGCGGCATGTACTTCATCAGGGTGCCGATACGCAGCAGGCCGGCCAGCACCAGCAGTACCCCGGCCATCAGTGTGGCCAGTACCAGACCGTCGAAACCGTGCGTCTGGATCACGTTGTACACCAGCGGAATGAAGGCCGCCGTGGGGCCTCCGATCTGCAGCCGCGATCCGCCCAGCGCAGAGATCAGGAACCCGGCGATGATCGCGGTATGCAGGCCCTTCTCGGGCGCCGCGCCGGAGGCGATCGCCAATGCCATGGCGAGCGGCAGCGCGACGATGCCTACCGTGATTCCGGCCAGGAGATCGCTGCGGAAATCGGCGCCGCGATAGCCCTGACGCAAGACCGTGACCAGCTTCGGCACGAACAGATGCCAGGCCGGCGCCGGCGCGGCAGGTTCAGGCCCCTGATTCATTGCCGGATGGCGGTGTCGTGTGTATCGCTCAGTTGCCAGACCCCAGATCGGGCAGTGGACTGATCAGCCACCAGCGCTTGATTTCGGGATCGAAGCGCCAGCGCTGGCGATCCACGACAGTGCGCGTCGCCAGGGTGTGCCTATTGTAGATCTCGACATCGACCACGTAGGTGGCCTCGCCATCGACCACGACCGGCTGACCGCGCGAGCGGTAGCCGCTGATGACCACCTGGCGGTAGCGTTCGATATCGACGCTGCGCGGCGGCCGTTCGGCCAGCAGCCGGGGATCGACGAAATCAAGCGACTTCTCGAACCCGCCCCAGCGCACTTCCTGAGCGTGCAGCACCAGGGTTTCTTCCAGCATCTTGGCGTCACGGGTCTGTTGCGGGCAGCCGGAAAGCAGCGCGCAGACGAATAGCAAACCGAAATTACGCCACATCACGGGACTCCTGTTTTCGAATGGCGGCATAGCGCGCCTCCAGTGTAGTCGCCGCACTGCCGTCGTCGAGCAGTGCCGCCGCCTGCACCTGGACGCGTGCCCGACCGCGACTTTCAAGGGTCCGCGCGAACCCCTGCCAGCTCTCGCCCTCGGCAAGCCGGGCGCACACGCGCAGATCGGTCCACACCGGCGCGCTGTAACGCACCGTCGAATCCTGCACGTAGACGTCGGTGTCCTGCGCCACAGCGCCAAGCTGCAGCCTCACCAGACCCCAACCTGCGAGCGTCAGCAGGCTGGTGAGACTGCCGCCGAAGGCGCAGCCCTTGTCGTTGACGTTGGGGGCCAGTGGTGCAGCCAGCGTCAGCGAGGAAGCGTCGGCAGCAATGACACGCAGACCGATCGCTCGGGTCAGCGGAATATGCGTGAGGATGAAGTCTTCCAGATCGGCGGTCGCGGTCATGGGGGCATTCACGGAGCGATGGGTCAGTCTAACCCGGACACAGGGAACCTCTGAATATCGCGGCGAACATCAGACCCGCAGCTACACTGTCGCCATGAAACCCGTGCAGTCCACACAGGTGGTGGTGACGCGACCGGTGGGCGCGGCTGGAGCGCTGCCGCGCCGACTGTCGGCGGCCGGATTCACGCCGGTGCTGCTGCCCAGCCTCACTCTGGCCGTTGCGCCCGACGCCGACCTGGTGCGTGACCGTCTCGCCGCACTTCGCGACTGTCACGCCGTGATCGCGGTCAGCGCCAGCGCGGTGCGCTTCGCTCTGCGCATCGCGCCGCAACTAAGGCTGCCGGCCGCTGTCCGTGGCTACGCGGTGGGCGCCGGAAGCGCGCGGGCGCTGCGCTCGATCTGCGCCGGACCGGTGGAGTGGCCGCCGCAGGCCACCAGCGAGGATCTCCTGCGGCTGGCCTCGCTCTCCAATGTTCGCGGCAGGCGCGTTGCCATTCTCGCGGCGCCGGGCGGGCGCACCGTCATGGCCGAGACGCTGCGCGAGCGCGGCGCGGAAGTCGAGGTGATTCACGTCTACCGGCGCCATCCGGCGCGCTGGGACCGCCGCCATCGGCAGCGTCTGCAGCAGCTCGACCGCCCGTGGGTACTGTTGACCAGCGCCGAGGCACTGAACAAGCTGCTGCTGTTGGCCGGACCCGAAAAGGTGCGCCTGCTGCGCGGCTGTGCAGTGGTCAGCAGCGCGCGCCTGCAGCAGATTGCCCAGGAGGCCGGGTTCGCGCGCGTGCAGCGCGCCTCGGGACCTGCAGACGACGCCTTGCTTGCCTGCATTTCCGGTGCAGGTGATGCGCTGCGGCCGGACAAGGACAGGTGAACGGTGCAACGCGGCCGGGTGGACTTGATAGCATGGGGCATGATTCCGAGGAGCGCTCCGTGAGCGAGGACAGCAACAACCCCAACGGCGTCGATCCGGCCACCGAAATCCCGCGCGCCGCGACCCACTCGATCGAGGCCACACCGGCGGCTCCGAGGCGCGGCAATGGCGTGGCTTGGCTGGCGCTGCTGCTTGCCCTTGGCGCGGCCGGCTGGCTGGGCTGGCAGTGGTGGGAAGGCCAGCGCGACGCCGGCGAACAAGACCGGGCACGTGTCGATGCCGCATTGCTCGAAGAACAGATCGAATTTCTGGAAAACCGCCTGCAGCTGCTTGAGGGCGAGCAGTCCCGACTTGCCGCCGACATCGGCGGTCTGCGCACCCGCGTAGGCGACAACGAGCGCATCAACCGATCGCTGCGTGAGGAGATGCTCGGAGTCGGCGAACGCGCAGCCCTGGTCGAGGACACGGTAGCGCGATTGGCCGAGCGTCGACTTGAGGGAACGGCGGCGCTGCGTCTGGACGAGGCCGAGTCGCTGCTGCGCATTGCCTACGAGCGTCAGCGTCTGTTCCAGGATCGCGACGGCGCGCTCGCCGCGCTGCGCCTCGCCGACGCCACGCTGACCACCATCGAGTCAGCGCAGCTCGTCAACCTGCGCCAGACGTTGCGCCGCGAAATCAGCGAGCTCACCGCAGTGTCGGACATCGACCGCGCCGCCCTGGCTCGGCGTCTCGACGATCTGCGCGGTGTGGTGGCGCGCCTGCCGGACGCAAGACCTCAGGGCACAGCCGACAGCACTGCGCCGGCCGCACCGACACTGATCGAGCGACTTTCCGCGGCGCTGACCCGCGTGGTCAGCGTTCGCCGGATCGGCGCGGACGCCGAGCTTGAGCGCTTCCCCACCGAGGCGCGCCGCGCCGGGCTGACGCTGGAAATCGAGCTGATGCGAACCAGCCTGGCAGCGCGCGACGACGAAGCCTGGCAGCGCGGCGTCAATCGCATGCAGGTTCTGCTGGCCGAGGGCTTCGAGCCCACGGCGCAGTCGCTTGGTGCGGCCCGCGAGATCGTGGCCGAGCTTTCCGCAGCGCGATTGGTGGAAGCAGCGCCTGCCCCGGACGCGGCGCTGCGCGAATTGAGCAACCTGCGCGCCATGCGGAGCCTGACTGCTGACCCGGCGCCGTTGCCACAGGCAGCGCCGCAGGAAGACAGCGCGCCGGAGACCGATGAACCCGTCGAAGACGAGATCGAGCCGGAACCGGACGACGACGAGGACGCTCCGTGAGGAGCTACATCCTGCTCCTGCTGCTTTTCGGCGTCGCCGCAGGTGCGGCGCTGGCCTGGCAGGGACTGTCCGGCGATCCCGGACTGCTGCGCATCGACATCCGCGGCTGGCGCATCGAGTCAACCCTGGTGGGCGCGCTGGGCCTGCTGTTGGTCGGCTGGCTGCTGATCCGCCTGATCCTGTGGCTGCTGCGTGCGCCGGTCGTCGGTGCAGCGCGCCTGGCGCGTCGACGCAATCGCGAGCGCCTGCGGCGCGGCAGCATCGCGCTGCTGGAAGGCCGGTGGGCCAAGGCCGAGAAGCAGCTCGGGGGCGTCGCCCGCCGCTCCGGACTGCGCCTGCCGGCGCTGCTCGGCGCGGCGCGCGCAGCGCATGCGCGAGGACGCGCCCGTGAGGCCGATGCGCTTCTGGAGCTTGCGGCCGCCGAAGACGACGGCGGCGCGCTGGCGCGCACCGAGCGTGCAGAACTGCTGCTCAACAGCGGGGACCCCACTGCGGCGGAGACGCTGCTGCGCGCCGAGGTCGAGGCCGAACGGCTGCCCCCGGTAGGGTACATCCTGCTCATCCGGGCCCTGCGCCTGCAGGGCGAAAGCGCCGCAGCCCTGGAGTTTCTGCCGGCGTTGCGGCGCAGCCAGCTGCTCGACGGCAAACGCTTCGATGCCCTTGAAGCTCTTCTGCACTGCGAGACCCTGCACGGCTGCATCGACGTGGAAAGCCTGCAGAACGTCTGGAACGAGTTGCCGCGTGCGCTGTCGCGGCGCGACGACATGGTCCTGGCCTATGCAACCCGGGCGCACGCGCTGGGCGAGAACGCCAGCGCAGCGTCGGTGATCGAGTCGCGCCTGCGCAAGAGCTGGGACGAACCCCTCGCCGCCCTGTACGGCCGTCTCGACGGCGTGCCGGCGGCGCAACGCCTGCGTGTCGCCGAAGGCTGGCTGAAAAAGCACGCCACCAGCCCGGCGCTGCTGGCGACGCTGGGGCACCTGTGCCGCGCCGAGCAGATCTGGGGCAAAGCCGAGGACTACCTGCGCCGCGCGCAGGCATTGGGCGCAGGTGCAGATGCCTGGGAGGAACTTGCCGCCGTGCACGCCGACCAGGGCGACAGCGCACGCGCGCTGATCTGCCTGCGCAATGCCGTGGCGCTGCAGCGCGGCCAGGGTGGAACCCAGGCAGTACCGCTGCGCATCGAGCGCGGCGAACCGGTCAGCGAACCGCGTGAGGCACGCAGCGACATGGGGTTGCCGCACCTGGAAGGGAGCCGGCTGGATGTGCGCTAGCGGATTGCAGCGCGTTCGCCGTAGTGTGCGCCGCGCCCTCGGCCTACCGCGCCTCGCACCGTCGGGGTACGGTATGTGTGGCCGCGCGGGCAACCCGGTCGATGTCCCGCCTGGTTGAGCAGATCAAGGAGGCACTGTCGGCGTTTGCGGCGTGCCAGATCCGGCCTGCGCTGATCGGGGGCCTTGCCTTGTCGGCGCACAAGGTCGTACGCGCCACGCAGGACGTCGACTTTCTCGTCGACGCCGTGGATGCCGATGCCCTGCACGACAGGCTGATCGCCCTGGGCTACCGATGCCTCCATCGCAACGAAGATGTTGCGAATTACCGCCGCGCAGACGAGGCGCTGGACTTGCTGTTTGCCCACCGCCCCATCGCACGCGAGCTACTCGCCTCCGCAGAAGAGCGAGATACCACCATGGGGCAATTGCGCGTGATCCGTGCGGAAGGACTGATTGCCTTCAAGCTCCAGGGCATCGTCAACGACCCACGGCGCACGCAGGATCTCGAAGATATCCGCGCCCTTCTGCGCGCGAATCGTGGCGCGCTCAACATGGACGAGATTCGCGAGTATTTCCGCCTGTTTGACCGCGAGCCCCTGCTCGATGAACTCATCACCGAAAACTCCTGAACGCACGTCCGACACCCCGCTGGCCGGTGAGGGTGGCGTGCCGTTCAAGGCATCCCCCACGGGTGACCCTTATGCGGCCTTGAGCGAGCTGATGGAAGCCGTCGAAGCCCTCTGTCCCCGCTGGCCTGAGCGGCCTCGCAGGTCTCCAGTGCCGAACGGCTTTCGCCTCTGACCCGCAAAGGCTCGACGCCTCAGTGTCGTACGGAACTCCCCATCCGGGGTTTGACCGCCGCTTCTTCCCCTTTCCAGTTCAGCGTCAGCGCCACTCATCCACTGTCGCGCGGCGGCTGCCGTTTCCGCGAGGCGCCGAGTTTGCGAGTCAGCGTATTGCGTCCGACGCCGAGCATTTCGGCGGCGCGCTGGCGATGGCCGCGGGTGGCTGTCAGCGCGGTTTCCAGCAGGATGCGGTCGAGGCTGGCGCGGGCGCGGGCGTGAATCTGGTCGGTGCCCTGATCGAGCTCCACCTGGGCCCATGCCGCCAGCGCCTGCGTCCATGGTTCCGCGTGGATCGCCGCGGCCGGCTTGAACGGAAGGTCGGCCAGCGCGATCTCGCGCCCCGGCGCCATCACCGCCACGCGCTGGCAGAGGTTCTCGAGCTGGCGCACGTTGCCCGGCCAATCCTGTGACGCCAGCGCGTCCAATGCCTCGGCGCTGAAGCGCTTGGGCTCAAGTTTGAGTTCGGTGATGGCGTGGGCCAGAAAGCGCTCTGCGAGTCGGGCGATGTCGGCGCGCCGCTCGCGCAGCGGCGGCAGGTGGATGCGCACGACGTCGAGGCGGTGCAGCAGATCCGCGCGGAAGCGTCCGGCGGCCACGGCGTCCTCAAGGTCCTGGTGGGTGGCAGCCACCACGCGCACATCGACGCGGATCAGTTCGCGACCGCCGAGCCGAAAGAACTCGCCCTCGGCCAGCACGCGCAGCAGGCGCGTCTGCAGGCGTTCCGGCATGTCGCCGATCTCGTCGAGGAACAGGGTGCCGCCGCCGGCCTGTTCGAAGCGGCCCAGCTGGCGCTTCTGCGCGCCGGTAAAGGCGCCTGCCTCATGTCCGAACAGTTCCGACTCCAGAAGTTCGGCAGGAATCGCCGCCGTGTTCAGCGCGATGAACGGTTGCTCGGCGCGCGGGCTGTGGCGATGCAGTGCGCGCGCCACCAGCTCCTTGCCGGTGCCGGTCTCGCCGGTGATCAGTACCGACAGGTCGGTGCGCGCAAGGCGGCCGATGGTGCGGAACACCTCGCGCATGGCCGGGGTTTCGCCGATCAGGTCGGGATCGTCACGGTCGATTTCTTCGTTCGGCGCCGCCGGACGATGGCGCGCAAGCGCGCGGTCGACCAGGGCCACGGCCTGGTCGAGGTCGAACGGCTTGCCCAGCACCTCGAACGCTCCGGAGCCGAAGGCAGCCACGGTCTCCGGCAGTCCCGCGTAGGCGCTCATCACCACCACCGGCAGCTCCGGCCAGCGGCGGCCGACCGACTCGAGCAGGCTCAGTCCACTTTGGCCGGGCATGCGCACGTCGGTGAACAGCACGTCGGGCTGCTTTGCGTCGAGGCCCGGCAGCACCTGTTCGACGCTGTCGAAGCTGTGCACACTGTGACCGCCGTCGCGCAGCGCCTGCTCCAGCACCCAGCGCAGCGTCGGCTCGTCGTCCACGATCCAGACCTCAGCCATCGACCTCTCCCAGGGGCAGGCGCACCACGAATGCGGTTGCACCTGGCCGCGAGTCGAATTCGATGACGCCGCCGTGCTCGCGCGCAATCTCCTGGGCGACGGCCAGCCCCAGCCCGCTGCCGCCGGGACGCCCCGAAACGAGCGGCAGGAACAGGCTGCCGGACAGCGCTTCCGGCACGCCGCGACCGTTGTCGTGGACCTCGATGCGCAGCGCCAGACGATATTTGTGCCCATGGATGAGCGCGCCCTGTTCGGCGCGGGTGCGCAGCCTGAGCGTGGTGGCGTCCGCCTGCAGCGCATTGCGCACCAGGTTGAGCAGGGCCTGGGTGAGGCGTCCGGAATGACCGGGCAGTTCCGGAAGGCTGGGGTCGTAGTCGCGCTCCACGGTCAACGCTGCGCCGCCCTCACCCTCGGCGAGTACGCGTACGTGCTCCAGTACGGCGTGAACATTGACCGGCGACAGCACCGTTCCGTTCTTGCCGAGACGTCGGTCGAGCAGCGCTGCCAGTCGGTCGGCTTCGTCGATGATCACGCGCGTGTATTGCGCCAGCGCCGGATCGCCGAGCTTGCGGTCGAGCAGCTGCGCCGCGCCACGCAGGCCCGACAGCGGATTGCGCAGTTCGTGGGCGAGGGTGTGCAGGCCGGGATCGGGATCCAGGGCCGCCGCAGGCAACAGCGGATGCAGCTCCAGCGCGACGGCGCGCCCCTCGATGCCGGACAGCGGGCTCACGAAGACGTCGACCGGGGCCTCACCGCTGCCCAGCTTGAGTCCACGCAGGCAGGCGACCCGGGCCTCGTCGCGGGCGCGCGCAGCGCTCGCCGGGAGCCGCGGATCGCCCGAAATCCTGGCGACCGGTTGGCCGGCCGGGCGGTACAGGCCTGAGCCAAGCAGGGCGCGGGCCGCAGGATTGGCTTCGCGCAGACAGAGGTCGAAGTCGAGCAACACAAGGCCGGTGGCGACCTGGCCCCACAGGCCGGACAGGACGGCGGGGTCGAGGGCGGTCAGCGCCGGTGCGCTAGCGGCCACGGCGCACCGATTGCGCTGCAGGAGGCACGGCAGCTCCCCCGAACTGTGGGAGGGGCCTCAGCCCCGACCTGTCGGGGCTGAGGCCCCTCCCACACAAGACCGGAGGGACTGAAGTCGAGTGGCCGGACATCGTTGCACCTCTAGTGGCCTGTAACACAGGACGCGGAAGATGGATGGCGAAGGGCTGCGTCCGCAGGGCGCCGGTCTGCAGCGAGGCCCATAGCCGAAGCTATGGGCCGAGTGAAGACCAAGCCATGCGGGCGCAGAACGAGCAAGCCGCTTTCGATTCCTGCGTTACAGGCCACCAGTGCAAACCGGGCGCGTACGCGTCCACCGAGGTATTCGATGACCGGCCATCGAGCGCGCATCAGATCGCGTAGTACATCTGGTACTCGATCGGATGCGTGGCGGCGCGGTAGGCGGTGACCTCCTTCGACTTGAGCGCGATGTAGCCGTCGATGAAGTCATCGGAGAACACGCCGCCGGCCTTCAGGAACTCACGGTCGTTGTCCAGCGCGTCGAGGGCCACATCGAGACTGTGCGCCACCTGCGGAATGGTCTTTTCCTCTTCCGGCGGCAGGTCGTACAGATCCTTGTCCATCGCCGGACCCGGATCGATCTTGTTGCGGATGCCATCGAGCCCGGCCATCAGCAGCGCGGTGAAGGTGAGATAGCCGCTGTTGACCGGATCCGGGAAGCGGATCTCGATGCGCCTTGCCTTGGGGCTCGACACCCACGGTATGCGGCAGGATGCGGAGCGGTTGCGCGCAGAGTAGGCCAGCATCACCGGTGCCTCGAAGCCGGGCACCAGGCGCTTGTAGCTGTTGGTGGTGGAGTTGGCGAAGGCGTTGATGGCGCGGGCGTGCTTGAA
>CAZGKE010000089.1:0-14169 GCA_964526035.1 uncultured Gammaproteobacteria bacterium
GCCGGCCTGATGATCACCACCGAGGCCATGGTGGCCGAGCTGCCGAAGAAGGACGAGCCTGCCGGACACGGCGGCGGCGGCGGCATGGGTGGCATGGGCGGCATGGATTTCTAAGTCCTGTACCCAAACGCTGTCTGACGAGAAACCCCGCTTCGGCGGGGTTTCTTTTTTTTGTGCGCGGTTCGCCGAGAAACTGCACGCGCCGGGGGCTCGGTGTCGGCCGCCGAAAGCGTAATAACAAATGTTATACTACGGCTTCCGCCCAGGAGGCCGCAGCCATGACCCGCAAACTCAAGCTCACCGCCATCGGCAACTCCACCGGGGTGATCCTGCCCAAGGAACTGCTGGAGAAGCTGCGCGTTACGCGCGGCGATGAGCTGATGGTGCTGGAGACGCCCGACGGCATCACCCTGACGCCCTTTGACCCGGTGTTTGCGGCGCAGATGGAGGTCGCGGAGAGGATCATGCGAGAGGACCGTGATCTGCTGCGCAAGCTGGCGCAATGATCCGCGAGCCGGTCTGGATCTCGCTCGATCTGGCGCAGGCGATCCACGAGCGCCAGCTCGCCGAGCACGGCGGAGGCAGCGGTTTGCGAGATCGAGGACTGCTGGAGTCCGCGCTGGCGCGACCGCAGCAGCAATTCGCCTACGGTGGACGAACCGTAGATCTCCCAGCGCTTGCCGCGGCATACGCCCACGGCATTGCCCGCAACCATCCTTTCGTCGACGGCAACAAGCGTACGGCCTATGTCGTCTGCCGAACATTCGTGGTGCTGAACGGGTGGGACATGGTGGGTCCTCTGGCGGAGCGCTACCCGGTGTTTCTCGGTCTCGCCGAGGGCAGCGTCGACGAAGCGACGCTGGCCGACTGGCTGCGCCGCCATGTGCGTCCGGCCGGGACCCACGAGGAACGCGCGGGCTATCGGTCTGCATCACCGACAGCGGGCTAGTGTGGTGTTCCGCAATTACCTTACCGAACTCGCTTGGTTTTCAGCCCCGATACTGCGTTGCTCGTCGTCGCCATAGCGCTGCTATGCCTCCTCCTCGCGCCTTGTCTCGGAGCCGAATCCGCAGCGCGATTTCGGCAACCTAATTGCGGAACACCACACTAGAAAGTGGCGGGCGTCAATGTAGGAGCGGCGAAAGCCGCGATAGACGCTTCGTTCGAACCCCTGATCGCGGCTTTCGCCGCTCCTACATCAAGCGGTGAGCCTTTGCGCGGCTGCGAAACGCACGCGGCGTCACCCCACACCAGCGGCGGAAACAGCGGCTGAAGTTGGACGGCTCGGCATAGCCGAGACGCTCGGCGATGGCGGCGACCGGCAGGTCGGTGTCGGTGAGCAGGCGACAGGCGCGTTCGCGTCGGGTGTCGTCGAGCAGGCTGCGGTAGGTGGTGCCGGCCTCGGCCAGTGCGCGATGGAAGCTGCGCGCGGACAGACCAAGTTGACTTGCCAGCGTCGGCACGTCGGGAAACCGGTGGTCGCTGCGCCAGAGGATTCGGCGCACCCGCGCCTGCAGGTCGCGTGAATCGGCGCCCAGCGCAAGGCGCCGCTCGCACTCGGCGCGGGCGAAGGCGAACGCCTGCGGGTCGGCGCTCAGACACGGCGCGTCAGCCAACGTGTCCGGCACGAACAGCTCCAGCGTGCGCGCACCGAAGCGCAGGCGACCGGCGAGAAAGGCGCGGTAGTGATGTGACCAGGTCGGCTCGGGCCAAGGCAGCGCGTAGCGCGCCACGCCGAAGTCGCGCGCGGCGAGTGCCTGCAGCAGGCGTTCCAGCATCACCAGTAGCGCCTCGAACACGAACTGTCGCGCGGCGCCGAGATCGGCGCTGGTTTCGATGCGCAGGCGAACGCCGCCGCTGCCTTCGCGTAGCACCAGGCGCAGCACCGGCGCGCGCAGTGCGATGAATCGGCAGGCCACCTCCAGCGCCTGACGCACGTTGCCACTGGCGACGACCGCCAGTCCCAGCGGTCCGTGGCTGAAGGCCTGCACCGCGGCGCCCAATTCCAGGCCCAGCCACGGGCTGCCGCTTTGCTGCAAGGCACGCGGCACCAGTTCGCGCAGCCGTTCGACCGGGACCAATGACTCGTCGACTTCAAGCTGATCGAGCGACACGCCGGCACGCGCGAACAGCGCCGCGGGATCGACGCCGTGCCGTCGCAGCGGGCCTTCCAGCAGGCGCAGGTAAATGGGATGGATGCCGGGTTCGAGCGCGGTCGTGTTGGCGTCGGCATGCATGGCCCATCATGGCACGAAATGACGAAATCCCGAGGCCTGCGGCCCTGTGCCGCGCGCTGCCGACGCGCCATGCTGGCCTTCATGCCATGGCTTCTTCGGTCCGTTCAAGGAGGACACGTTGTCCACCAACATCTCAGCCGCGGCCCCGCCATGGCGTGATCGAAAGCGCCCGCTGTGGCTGCTGTCGCTGCTGGTGCCGAGTCTGATCGGCGCCGGCCCACTGCTGGCCGAGTGGGCCGGCGATCCGCGCTTCCTGTGGGCGCCGCTGCTGCTCGCCTACGTGCTGCTGCCGCTGCTCGACGTGCTGTGTGGCCAGGATCGCAGCAATCCCCCGGAGGATGCGGTGCCGACGCTGGAGGCGGATCGCTACTACCGCTACGTGACCTGGGCCGTGGTGCCCCTGCTGTGGATCTGGTTCGTGTTCGGCGCCTGGTACGCCGTCACCACCGAACTGCCGTGGCACGCGTGGCTGGCGCTGGCGTTTTCCACCGGTCTGGTTGGCGGCTTCTGCATCAATGCCGGCCACGAACTCGGCCACAAGAAGACGCGCGTCGAGCAGATTCTGGCGCAGCTGGTGCTGGCGCCCACAGCCTACGGACACTTCGTGATCGAACACAATCGCGGCCACCATCGCGATGTCGCCACGCCGGATGATCCGGCCTCGGCGCGCATGGGCGAATCGATCTGGCGTTTCACGATGCGCGAATGGCCGGGGGCGTGGAGACGTGCCTGGGCGCTGGAGCGCGAACGGCTTGGTCGCGAGGGACGCAGGGCCGTCAGCCTGGGCAACGAAATCGTGCAGACCGGGCTACTCACGCTGGCCCTGTGGACCGTGCTGGTGCTGTGGCTCGGTCTTGCCGTGCTGCCGTTTCTGCTGATCGTCGCGGCCTGGGCCAACTTCCAGCTCACCTCGGCCAACTACGTCGAGCACTACGGCCTGCTGCGCCGGCGGGATGCCGCTGGCCGCCTCGAACGCTGTCAGCCGCGCCATTCCTGGAACAGCAACGCGCTGGTGTCGAACTGGATCCTGTTCCACCTGCAGCGCCACGCCGACCACCACGCCCACGCCGCGCGCCGCTACCAGGCGCTGCGTCACTTCGACGAGGCGCCGCAGCTCCCGGCCGGCTACTTCGCCATGTTCCTGCTTGCCTATGTGCCCTCGCTGTGGTTCCGGGTGATGGACCCGCGGCTGGTCGCCGCGGTGGACGGCGATCCGGCACGGGTCAATTTCGATCCGGCGCGACGCTGCCGTCTGCTGGCGACCTGGTTCCCGGCCGGCGCGTCCACACCCCGAGCCCCGACCTGAGGTCGCGATTGCAGACACTCTGTTCCGCTTCCCGCTTCGATGCGGCGCGCACGTCGGGGCTGAGGCCCCTCCTACAAGAGCCATGCCCTGGATCGGAGGCCCCGGTTCGCTCGATTTTCCGTGGAATGGATCGAGACCCATTCGGAGCCGCTCCCATGCGTGCATTCGGTATCGTGACCGTACTCTGTCTTTCGCTCTGTGCAGGCGCCCAGGCCGAAGAGGACAAACACGCGCCTGGCTGGCAGCTTGGCCCTGCGCTGGAAGCCTTCGACAATTACGACGGCCCGAAGATGAGCGGCGAGCACCTCAAGCGCTGCGAACAGCTCGACTACGACGGTATCCAGGCGGAAAAACGTCTGAAGGCGCGCAAGGGTGCGTTGGCCGGCGTCGAACGACAGCTCGACCGCGCCAACGCCGATCTCGACCGACGCAAGGCGACGCTGGACAACCGTGACGGCGCTGCCGTCGACGCCTACAACCGGGTGATTGCCGAGCAGCAGCGGCTGGTCGATGAGTACAACGCCAAGCTCCCGGCCTTCAACGAAGCGGTCGCCGAATACAACGCCCTCATCGAACCGTTCAACGAGGAATGCGTGGGCCGTGCCTACATCAACCGCCACTGGTTCGAGCTGCGGCTGGCGCGCGATCGCGAGTAGCTCAAGGGCCACGCGCGCGCCAGCGCATTTGCGCCGGCGCGCCGCCTCGCATACGTTGGACGCCCCTTCCCGTCGGGATCGCGTTCATGCGTTTTCCAATCCTCATCCTTGCGCTGGTCATGGCCAGCTGCGTTCTGCCGGTTGCCGCCAACGACACCCCGCGACTGGTCCATGCAGGCCAGCTGCTCGATATCCCCGGTCAGCCACCGCGCGGTGAATCCACCGTCCTGATCCGCGGCGATCGCATCGCCGAAGTGCGCGACGGTCATCTGGACGCCGCAGCATTCGGTCTCGACGAAGCCGAGATCATCGATCTTCGCGCCCACTTCGTGCTGCCGGGTCTGATCGACACCCATGTCCATCTGGACTCGGATCTCGGTGGCGTGGCGTACCAGCTGGCGGCGGTGTCGCGCACCCAGTCGGATGTGGCCTACGAAGCGGCCATGAACGCGCGCAAGACGCTGCGCGCGGGCTTCACCACGGTGCGCAACCTCGGCGACAGCGACGCCGTGATCCGCGCGCTGCGCGACGCCATCAACGCCGGCAAGGTGCCGGGGCCGCGCATCCAGACCTCGAACACCAGCATTTCCGCCACCAGCGGCCACGCCGATCCCACGCTGGGCTACGCGCCGACGTTCCGCAATGCGCTCGATCGTGGCGGCAACCTCTGTGACGGCGTCGACTCCTGCCGCCGCGCCGTGCGCCGCCAGATCGCCGAGGGCGCCGACCTGATCAAGATGACCATCACCGGCGGCGTCAACAGCCGCATCGGTACCGGACTCGGCGCGCAGATGTTCGAGGACGAGGCACGCGCGGTGTTCGAGACCGCGCGCATGTACGACCGCAAGGTGGCGGTGCATGCGCACGGCGGTGACGGCATCATTCTGGCGCTGCGCCTGGGCGCGGCGTCGATCGAGCACGGCACCCTTCTCGATGACGAGGGTCTTCGCCTGTTCCGCGAATCCGGCGCCTACTACGTGCCGACCCTGTCCACCGTCAACGGCTATCTGGAGCGTCTCGAGTCCAATCCCGAGGCCTATACCGGCGAGGTGCTGGCGAAGATCCGCTGGCGCATCGACATCACCGGAAAGTCGCTGCAGCGCGCCGTGCCGGCCGGCGTGAAGATCGCCTTCGGCACCGACGCCGGGGTCAGCATGCACGGCCGCAACGCCGATGAGTTCGAGCTGATGGTCAAGCACGGCATGACGCCCGAGCAGGCCATCGTCGCCGCCACGGTGAATGCGGCGGACTTGATGGGCATGTCGAGCGAAATCGGAACCCTGGAGCCGGGGAAGTTTGCCGACCTGATCGCCGTCAGCGGCAACCCGCTCGAGGACGTCACCGTGCTGAAGCAGGTGGACGCCGTGATTCGCGGCGGGCAGCCGTACTCGCGAGACGACTGAGCGCGCAACCCCGGATCGGATCCGGGGTTGCGATACACCACACGGGCTCAGTTGCTCAGGCTGATGTCGTTGACCAGCCAGCGGCCCTCGACCGTCTGCATCTTGGCCGTGCCCTTGACGGGCTCGCCGTCCATGTCGCCGGTGAACTGCACTTCGGCGGATTCCCCGTCTACGCTGCCGCTGCTGACGGCGACGTTCTCGGGCAGGAAAGCCTGCATCATGCCGATCATCATCTCGAACTCACCGTCGGCGATCGCCGCATCGAGCTGGGCATGCTGGTCGGGATGGGTTTCTGACTTGATGCGCTCGGCGTCGCCGGAGCGGATGGCTTCGAAGTGGCGCAGCAGGGCGGCACCGGGCTCGCCGCCGCCCGCAGGCAAGTCAGCAGCGACGGCAACGGTGCCCACAGAAAGCATGAAAGCGGCGAGGATGGTGATCAGGCGAACGTGCATGGCGGAAAGCCCTTCTGTCTGAATGCGGGCGGCACCATTGCCGCACCTGTCCCGGGAAACGCGGGATGGCGCCGTTTCGGGCCAGCGTAGCGGGGTTTTGCATGTCGGCGCGATCGGCGGATAATCGGCTGACCCCCCGCCACCACGGACATCGCCATGGCGCGTTCAATCCTCACCCTGGGTCTTCTGTTCCTTGCTGCGGTCGCCAGCGCGACGACCTGGGACCGCGAACAAACGCAAGCCTTGCTGGCGCTGGACGTCGGCGCGCAAATCGCCATCGATGTGCCCGGCAGCGCCGGTCGTGCCCGCCCCGCGCTGCTGGAGCGCATCGATGTCTACGCCAAGGACGCGCGCATCCTGGTGGTCGGCCCCGACGGCGTGCGCGAGATCCCGCGCAGCACGCGCCTGAGCTTCATCGCCCGCGAGGGCGGGCCGCTGGCGCTTTCGATCGATCCCGACGGCGGCGCTGTCAGTGGCGGTGCCTGGGTGGACGGCGAGCTGTTCGAGCTGACCGGCGAGCGGCTGACTGACGGCAGCCTGCGCCTTGCGCTGCGGTCGATGCCGACCCACGCCGCCGACGGCAGCGCCATCGAATGGTCCTGCGGCGGCGCCATGCAGGGTCAGTCCTCGCTGCAGGACGACCTGTCGAGACTCGCCGAAGGCCTGGCCGGTACGGTCGAGCCGCTGGGCAGCGCCTCACGTCAGGCGGTGGTGGCCGTGGATACCGACAACGAGTTCATGAACCTCAAGTTCAGCAACAATGCCACTGCGGCCACCAATTATCTGGTCAGCCTGTTCACCCTGATGAACGGAATGTACGAGAATTCGCCGGGCGCCGGCGGACTCGATCTGCGGCTGGTGCAGGGGCATACCATCCTGCGGCCGTCCACGACGGCAGATCCCTATTCGCAGAGCGATCCGTTCCAGCAGCTGATCGAATTCGGTGGATTCTGGCGCAACAACCTGGCGGCCATCGACCGCGCCTTCGTGATGCTGCTGTCGGGCAAGTCCTCCAGTCCCAACAGTTCAAGCGGCATCGCCTGGCTGTTGCCCAGCCATAACTACTGTACCTCCAAGGGCTCCGGAGGGCAGAACTTCGGCCACTACAGCGTCACCCAGGTGTTCCTCTTCGGCGGCTCCACGGCGGCCAGCGACCTGCGGGTGATCGCTCATGAGCTGGGTCACAACCTCGGGGCGCACCACACGCACTGCACCGCGGTTGGAGGCGCGGCGCCGACCGGTACCGGCACCATGGATCAGTGTTTTTCCGGAGAAGTGGTGGGCAACAATCCCGGTGTCCCCTGCTATTCGGGCTCGGTCTCCTGCCCAGGAGGCGCAGGCACCATCATGAGCTACTGTCACTTCAGTCCGCCCAGCTGCGGCCAGGCATTGCTGCAGTTCCATCCGGGCCACGTCACCACGCTGAGCGCGCGCATCGCCGCGAACTTCCCGGGCTGCATCACGCCGATCGAGACCAACGAGTTCCTGATTTTCGAGAACGGCTTCGAGTAGGACCGAGTTCAGAACGAGAAGCGCTCGATCGCGATCTGCCGGCTGCCCTGGTCGGTGATTGCGGTCAGCACGCCGTGGCCGGCGCTGCTGAACTCGAGCGTGGCCTCGCCCAGCGGGAACGTGTCGACCAGCGTCGGGTCGACGCCCGAACTGAAGGCGCCGCTGCCGGTGTAGCGGGTGCCGAACAGCTGGCCGCGCCAGCGCGCCGGGGTTTCCCAGGCGCCTTCGGTCAGCACCAGCCACTGCTGCGCGCCGTCGTCGTCGTAGGTGTACCAGGCGGCAAACAGCGCATGGTTGGCGCGCTGTTCAATGGTGAAGCCGCTGCCGGCCTCGGCCGGGTTCCACCACCAGCCACCGAAGTCTGCGAAGGGAATCCCGTCGGCATCCTGGTCGAACACCAGCGCGACCAGATCGATGATCTCCAGCACGTCATCGCGCACCGGCACGAACTGGTCGAGATTGGCCTGGATCGCCAGCACCGCCGCAATGCCGCGGCGGCGGTCAATCCACGGCGTGAAGCCGAAGCCGCCGGGGCTGGTCAGCACCGTCGAGCCGGCGACCGCGTCGGTCTCCAGCACCCATTTGCCAAGCGCGTAGCCTGCGGCGTCCGGCAGCGGTGAATTGAGCGTCTGCGTACCGGTCGTGCGCACATGCTCGCTGTCGGCGACGCTGCCGCGATCCAGCCAGCGACGCCCGTCGAGGCGACCGAAGTCCTGATGCATCAGCAGCAGACGGAGGTAGTCGTCGGCGCTGGAAAAGGCGCCGCCGCCGACGCGCGGATTGGACACGTTGAGTCCCGGGAACAGGCCCATGTCGGTGCGCGACATGCCGAGCGGTTCGGTCAGCTCGTCGCGCAGCAGGTCGTTGAAGTCGCGACCGCTGGCGACCTCGGCAATCCAGCCGGCCACCTGCATGGAGTTGCCGCCGTAGTCGAACACGCTGCCGGGGGTGGCGGTGAGCGGCAATGCGAGGATCTGCCGTGCGCACGCTTCCAGGCTGACGCTGCGATCGCCCAGGCACGGGTGACCGCTGCCGGCGTCGCCACCTGGAATGCCCGAAGTCAGCGAGAACAGCTGCTCCAGGGTGAGGTCGGCCTTGTCGGCGGGCACATCGTCCACATGGTCGGCGATGCGGTCGCTCCAGCGCAGCACGCCCTGGTCGACCAGGCGCATGAGAAGAGTCGCGGTCAGCCATTTGCTCGCCGAGGCGACGGGAATGCGCGAGCTGCCGCTGTACAGGCCAAGTTCGACCTCAAGGACCACCTCGCCGTCCTGGGCGACCAGCAGCACGGCGCCGGGCAGCGCGTAGCGCACCAGCAGTGCCGTCAGCGCCGTCTCGATCTGCCCTACGTGGTCTTTCGGCGCAGCCGCCTGGATCACCTGCGGGCACAGCAGAAGCAGCACAAGGACAAGACGCATCGGTGATTCCTGGAAAGAAGGGGACGATCAGCGCATCAACGGTTCGACAGCGCGGCATCCGTCGCGGCCGTGCTCACCTGCCGTCGACGATACGCGAAACATCCTGGCAGTACTCGTGGTCCGAAGAACATATGCCCATGCTGGAACGCGCCCAATGTCGTCTCGTTGCAAAAACCTGGCCTTGTCGGTCCTGCTCCTCGGAACTGCCGCGCCCGCGCATCCTGCGGCTGAGGTCTACCGTTACCGGATGAGCTGGGAGCCGCAGCGCGAGACGCTGCGGATAGACGTCTGCGCGCCGCCGGGCGTCGACAGCTTCACCCTCGTCGCCACCCAGCGCAGCGCAACAGAACACCTGGTCGACGCCGACGACGCTTCCGGATCGACCGATCGCCGAGGGCGCATGCGCTTTGCCGACGGCTGCGGAAGCTATCGCGTGGACGTGGGACGGCTGGCCGACAGCCGCCGGATCGGTCATGGATTTCGCAGCGGCGACGATCTTCTGCTGTGGCAGTCTGCCTGGCTGTGGTGGCCTCAGGCGCGTGAGGCGCGCGTCGAACTTGCCGTGAAGCTGCCGACCGGATGGCATCTCAGCGCGCCGTGGCCGCGGCTTGGTGGCGACCCGTCGCGCTACCGCCTGCACGGCTGGCCGCGCAGCTGGCCGGGCATGGTCGCGCTGACCCGCGAGTCGCCGGTCGATCTCCAGCATCACCGCGGCGTGGCGCATCTTGCAGTGCTCGGTGATCTGGACAACGCGCGTCGCAGCATGCTTCGGCTGTGGATAGAGGAAGCCTTCGTGCTGCTCGACCGGGTCGCCGGCGGTCTTCCGCTCCCGGAAGTGCAGGTGCTGGTGGTGCCGATCCGCGGCGGTCGTGGACCGGTGCCGTGGGCACAGGTGCTGCGCGCCGGCACCGGCGGTGTGCACTTCTTCGTCGACGCGGAGCGACCGCTGGCCGACTTCCGCAACGACTGGACCGCACCGCATGAGGTTGCCCACCTGCTGCATCCCTATCTCGGCCACGAGGGGCGCTGGATGGCCGAGGGGCTCGCCTCCTACTACCAGAACCTGCTGCGTGTGCGCGCCGGTGAATGGGACGAGCGACGCTTCTGGCGGCGCCTTCTGGCCGGCTTCGAGCGCGGTCGACGCAGCCCGGTGCAGGCGCTGCCGCTGCGGCAGGCGGCGGTGGAGATGCGCGCGCGCAATGCCAACATGCGCGTGTATTGGTCGGGTGCAGCCTACTGGCTGCAGGCCGACGTGGCGCTGCGTCAGGCCAGCGACGGCGAACTTGGCCTGGACGAAGCGCTGGCGCGCTTTGCTGACTGTTGCCTGCCCGCCACGCGACGCTGGACGCCGCTGGAGTTTGCCGCGCGACTCGACGCGCTGGTCGGACTGCAGGTGTTTGCGCCGCTCGCGCAGAGCGCTGCGCGAGAGTCCGGCTTTCCCGACATCGAACCGCTGCTTGACGAACTGGGCGTGCGCACCAACAGCCAGGGCCGACCCGTGGCTCTGGATGCCGCGGCGCCTGCGGCAGCGACACGCAGGGCAATGATGGCGCCGGTTGCGCGGGTTCCCTAACGCTGGAAATCGAAATCCAGTCGCGGTCCAGGGGCGGCCACGGCCAGACCTTGGGCATAGGCCACGGCCTTGTCCCATAGCGGGGTCAGGTCGGCAACAGTGTCGATGCCGTCGACAATCAGCTGACGCCCGGCCTCGCGCCACGGCCCAGTGATTTCAAGGAAGCGGTCGCGCGGGATGCTGGCGATGCGGGGCAGCGGTATGCGCAGCAGATCGACCGGCAGGTCCATGGCGGCATCGATACCGGTCAGCCCCACCGTCGATGCATCCAGGCACAGTCGCACGCCGATACCGCGCAGGCTTGCGAAGGCCTTGTCCAGTCCGCGTCGTCGTGAGGCTTCGGCAAGATCGAACTCCAGCGCCAGGCGGCGCGCGGCCTTGCGGCGCCGGCCCAGTTCGGCGTTCAGCCACGCCTGCTGGGTCTTGTCCACCGACTGCAGGTCGAGGGGAACCAGCACGCGCAAGTCGACCGCGCCGTCCGGCTGCGCATCGATGGCCTCGAACGCACGGAATAGCGAGATGCGGTCGATCAGCGTCATCGCACCGCCAGCGCGCGCCATCGCCAGGTATTCATCGCGCGCCACGCCATGCGGCGGGGCGCGATAGTCGCGCAGCCGCGTCAGCAGCGCGTACATCGGTTCCACGTCGCCGAGGATCGGCATCATCGGCTGGAACTCGATCTCGATGTTGCGGCCACCGGCTGCTTCGCGGACGCGCTCGCGGATGATCAGCACGCGCTCCACCGGCATGTCCGATGGCTCGTCTGCAAGCACGCCGTCGAAGCGGTTGCCGCCGAGACGCCGGGCGATGGACTGAGCGGCGTGGGCCGAGGCAAACCAGCGGTCGGGATGGCCCTCGCCGTGGCCGGACGGGCAGCGCGCGACGCCGGCCGACGCGGTCAACCGGCGCGGCGCATCTGCGATCATGAACGGTGTGTCGGCAATGGCCGCGCACAGCGCCTTGGCCAGGCGCTCCAGGTGCTTGCTGTCCTGTGGTCGGGTCAGGATTCCGAACCCGAAGTCGAGCCACAGACTGAACGCATCGTCGGCATCAAGCAGCCCGGAGAAGCGCTCCGCAAACTGCTGTTCGAGCGCCACCTTGGCGGCAAACCCGAGCTGTTCCTCAAGCGCCTCCGCTTCGTCGAGTCGAAGGGAGATCAGCGCGGCTGCGGGCACACCCGGATTGCGCATTCTACCGGCCAGTTGCTCCAGAAACGCGGCGCGCGGCAGGCGGCCACTGCGAATCTCCACCGCTGCTGCCGGCGCGGTCGGGATGACGCCCTGCGCAGCGCGTCGCATGCGCGCCTGCAGGGCCGCAAGCACCAGCGATATCGGTGCCGACGCCGGCAGCACCTCGTCGGCGCCGGCACCGATCGCGGCAAAGCGCATGGCATCGCTGTAGGCGTGCAGGCGCAGCAGCATCGGGGTGGCGCACAGCCTTGCGCGCAGCCGTCCACACAGCGCGGCCGGGTCGGCAAGGTCCTCGGCGATCTCGACGATCACGGCGTCAGCTCCGCCCGCGTCGAACTCGGCGAGAAGGGCCTCGGCATCGCCGCACTGGTGCAGCTTCATGCCCGACTTTTCGAAGGCTTTGGTCCACGCGCGGACGCGGTCACCCGGTGGATCGAATATCAACAGCCGCAGCATGTCCGCCGTGTCCCAACGAAGAGCCCGCCAGTCTAACCCGCCGCTGCGCGACGCTGCGTAGGCCTCAAGGCACGAAGCGGCGTCCCGCCGTCCCGCCCGATCCGAAAATCCCCTGCTATGATCGCCACCCCTCATCATCAGGCCAAGAACCCGGCATGGCCAGGAACCGACATGAAAGGCGGCGCGCAGCGCGCGCACCGAGTGCACCCAACACTGCGGCGCAGTGGAAGATCGACCCTGATCGAAGGGTGCTCACGCTGGCGGTGCTGGGCATGCTCATCACCGGCTACCTGGTGGCAGTCGCCTTCAGCGGCAGCGGCGCGGCGTTCTGCACCGAGGGGTCCGGCTGCGATCTGGTGCAGGGCAGCCGCTGGTCGACCCTGCTGGGCGCGCCCATCGCGCTGTGGGGCTTCGCCCTGTACGCAGTCATCGCTGCGATCGCCGGGCTGACGCCGGCGCGACCGAAACGCTGGCGGCGCCTCTGGGTGCTGACGTTGATGGGCGTCGCTGTGAGCCTGTATCTGACCGTGGTCGGCCTGGTGGCACTGGAGGCAGTGTGTGCGTGGTGCCTGGCTTCGCTGGTGACCCTGCTCGCGATCTTCGTGATCCTCAACCTGGGCAGGCCCGACACGCCGGGCATGCCCTGGTCACGCTGGTGGCTGAAGAACATCGCAGTGGCCGTCGCGGTGCTGGCGGGGCTTCAGGTCTACCACAGCGGCCTTCTTGCGCCGCGCGAGGATCCGCGCCTGGCCGCGCTGGCGCAGCATCTGGAAGGCATGGGCGCGCGCTATTACGGCGCCTCCTGGTGCCCGAACTGCCAGGCGCAGCACCGCGCCTTCGGCGCCGCGCATACGCGCCTTCCCTACGTCGAATGCAGCCCGGAGGGTCGTGGTGGCCCGGTAGCGTTGGCCTGCGTGAATGAAAGCATCGGCGCCTATCCGACCTGGATCATCCGCGGTCGACGCATCGAGAACATGATCGAGCCAGAAACCCTGGCGCGCTATTCCGGCTTCGACTGGGACGGCTTCGGCGCCGAGTGAGCACGCTCTGACGTCGTCAGCATTTGCGGCGCTGATGTTGCAGCGCGGCGTGGCAACAATCGGGTGATGATGGAGACTTGAGCGCATCAGCCAGGCAGCTGGCTGGGGGGGAGGGTAAAGGCCCGCGTCGGGAGACCGACGCGGGCCTTTTTTCTTGTCCGGGTCGATCCGTGAATCAACTCGTTGGCGGACTGTCCGCGGGCGACCCTGTCCCCTTCCTCGCCCTTTCCGCGTTCGGGGAAAGGGAGGTGACCCATGAACACACTGCATCGCATCGGCTCCCCGCGTTGCCGCTCCGCGGCTGCTATGGCATGGTGCGCCATCGGGGTTGGGGACACAGTGCATGCACGAGGTCACCGCTTTGCTGGCGCAGGCGCGCGACGGCGACAGGGCGGCCGGGGATCGTCTGTTCGAGATGGTCTACCGAGACCTCCGGCAGCTCGCCGCGCGCCAATTGGGTCGGGGCAGCGCCGCCCTCGGCGCCACCTCGCTGGTGCACGAAGCCTGGTTCCGACTGGCGCGGCCCGACGCGCAGGCCTTGAACGATCGTCAGCACTTCTTTGCAGTGGCGGCGCGCGCCATGCGTCAGATCGCCATCGACCATGTGCGCGCGCAGCATGCCGGCAAGCGCGGCAGTGGCCAGGCGGCGCTGTCGCTCGACGATATCGGTCCGCTGCCCGAACGGCAGACGGCCAGCGTCGACCTGGTGGCGCTGGACCAGGCGCTGCAGCGGCTTGGCGAAGTCGATCCGGAGCTGGTGCAGCTGGTGGAGATGCGCTTCTTCGCGGGCCTCGACCTCGAGGAGATCGCTGGCCTCACCGGCAAGTCGACACGCACTCTGAAGCGGGACTGGCGCAAGGCGCGCGCGTTTCTGCAGGTGCAGCTCGACGATGACGACGCCTGAACGCTGGCTGCGCCTGTCGAGC
>CAZGKE010000090.1:0-14166 GCA_964526035.1 uncultured Gammaproteobacteria bacterium
CGCAGGTGGGTGGTGACCGTATCCATCACCGTGTTCAACGAATGGCTGCTGCCGCGCGCGTGGTAGATGGTGCCGGCGCGGCTGGCCAGCCAGCCGGCCAGCGGCCAGCGCGCGATCTCCGCCTTGGCCACGAAGTGCATCATGCGGCTGGCGTGCAGCACGCCGATATCCAGCCAGGAATGATGGTTGGCGACGAACAGGACGGCACCGGGCAGCGGCGTGCCGTAGCAGCGCACGCGCAGCCCGAACAGCCGCACCAGTCCCCTCGACCAGACGCGCACCATCAGGTGATCGAGACGCTCGCCGCGAATGCTCAGTCGCGCACCGAGCGGGTTCAGCACCAGCAGCGCCAGCGGCAGCGCGCCCAGCAGGTACACCGCCAGCGGCGGCGTGCGCAGCAGGTAGCGCAGAGGGCGCATCCAGTCGCGGGCGGACTTGTTCTCGGGCATCTCCATCGGCGCGACACTGTAATGCAGCGGGGGGGATAAATGTAGGCGCGACGGGTGACAGGAGCGTGGTTCAGCTGACCGCTGCGGCCACGCCTATTGTCCTTCGGCCAGATCGTCGGCGGCATTGAACAGGTCCTGTACGTGCTCCTCCCACCAGCGCGCTTCGGCGGCGTAGGGGAAGGCCGCGGGAAAAGCGGGATCCTCCCAGCGCGCGGCAATCCAGCCGGCGAAATGGGCCAGTCGTGCTGCACGCAGCGCCGGCACCAGGATGAATTCGGAGGGGTCGATATCGCGAAACTGACCGTAGCCTTCGAGCAAGGCCTCACGCTCCGCACTGTGGACTGCCGCATCGGTCGGCAAGAGCAGCCAAAGGTCCTGCACCGCGGGGCCGTTTACCGCATCATCCAGATCGACGAACTGCGGACCGGTCTCGTGCCACAGCAGATTGCCTGGATGGCAGTCGCCGTGCAGGCGCAGGCGCCGGGTCGGCCCCACCAGTTCGATGCGCTGCGCGACCTGCACGGCCAGCGCTTCGGCTGCATCGCGATAGCGCGACTCGAACGACGCCGGCAGCAGTCCGGAGGCCAGCGCGTGCGCGGATGCCGTGCGCACCATCGCTTCGGGATCGAGCCGGGCGCGATGCGTGAACGGACGCAGCGCGCCGATGGCGTGCACCCGCGCCAGCAGACGGCCCAGCCGCTCGAGATGCTCGCTGCCGTCGAGTTCGGGTGCGCGGCCGCTCAGACGCGGATACACCGCAAAGCGGAATCCCGCGTGTTTCAGCAGCGTGCGTCCCTGGGCGGCGATGGGTGCGGCCACCGGCAGCTCGGCCGCGACCAGCTCGGCGGCGAAGGCGTGCTCCTCGAGTATGGCCGCGTCGTCCAGTCGCCCGGGGCGGTAGAACTTGCTGACGCAGGCGCCACCATCGTGGAGCCCCAGCAGATAGACGCGATTCTCGAAGCTGTTCAGCGCCTGCAGGCGCCCGTCGACCTCGAAGCCTGAAGCCTCCAGCGCATCCAGCACGGTGTCGGGGTCGAGCCCGTCATAGGGGCGCGCGGCGGTCATTTCCTGGGTGTCACCGCCATGGTCAGCCGCGCGATGCAGGTCAGGCGATGGGCTTCGTCTTCAATGCGTATCTCCCACACCTGGGTGGTGCGGCCGACATGCAAAGGCCGCGCGGTACCGGTGACGTGGCCACTGGTCACCGCGCGAATGTGATTGGCGTTGATGTCGAGACCCACGGCCACCGCGGTCCCCGGTTCAAGGCACAGGTTGGCCGCGGTCGAACCCAGCGTTTCCGCCAGCGCCACCGAGGCGCCGCCGTGCAGCAGGCCGAACGGTTGGCGGGTGCGCGCGTCGACCGGCATGGTGCCGCGCACGAAGTCGTCGCCGATCTCGGTGATCTCGATGCCAAGCGTCTGGTCCAGCGTGTCCTTCTGCCAGCGGCGGATCAGGTTGAGGTCGGTAGGGGCATTCCAGAGGCTCATGGGCGGGCTCGCGCGGGCGGACCCCCACCATTGCCCAGCTGACGGGGAAACTCAAGACGTCATCGCGCGCGCCGGCTTCGACGTCGACGCCGCCTTGCCGACTCGGCACAGGAAGCAGGGCGGCGGGCGCCTCGCACCGCCCTGCCAGTCCCGCCGGTTCGCCGGGCAGGCGAATCCCCCGCCCGGCCACCGAATATCAGTCCGGGCAATCGACATAGAAAGTATGGGATGCGCGAAGACCCACCGGCGAGGTCAGGACGACTTCGAGTACACCGCCACTGACTCCGTGATTGGGGCAGCTGATGAGGACAGACGCGCCGAGAGGTTGAAGCGGCTCGCCGGTCAAGCCGGAGAGAAAGTTCCACCCGTAGCCAACCCCCAACGTCGTGGAAGGCCCAAGGCTCTCGGGAGGCGTGCCGGCGAGAAGTTCGCGACCGACCGGCCAGACCCAGCAATGCACTTGCTCGCTCCCAAAGGGTACACACTCGACATTGAGCCTGGTCGGCGCCTGGGTAATGTGCTGACAGGTGACCTCTGCCGGAACGAAGGGTGCGCCTTCAATGCCGTTTAGCGGACACTCGCCACCTTGAATCGCCGAGGGAAACCAGAGCTCATACTCGTCTGCTTCACAGGAAGGCGAATGCGGCCCGGCGGGCTCACACGGCCGGGGCCGCTCAGGCAGGGGCGGCTGGGGGTCGTTCAGCAGTCCATTGGCGTGCACGGTCTGCGCAACGGCGGCCAGCAGCAGGCAGAGCAAGACAGGGAAAGGTCGAGGAAGGTACATGGCTCAGTTCTCTCGCATGGTTGAGGGTAGGGTCGCTTCGATTCTTGGCGCAAACCCTTGACATTGGAACGCATTCGGATGTCCGCAGGCGGTCGTCCGAAGGTTTTACTCGCAGGATCGGGGCGCACTTGATCACGGATCGGCATGCCGCGCCATCCAGGACTGGATTCGGTCGCAGGCAGGCGCAGGTTTGACGACGACTGCGACCGCATTCGGGCAGTCAAGACCCCAACGCGCTCCGGCCAGCGTCATCCGGTACGTCGTGCGGACACCATCGGGCCAGTCATCCGCGTCCATCGCAACACCGTCGGGTAGCAACACCTGGACGGCTTCCTCCCACGCCCGGCGTTGTGCGAGCAGTCGCGCCAGCTGGGCGCGGTAAAAGGCAGCCGCGGCGCTGCTCTCGCCGCGCCGCGAAGCGCTGGCCCGCAGTGCCTCTGCGAGCGCCAGTTCGGCTTCCGCCTGTCCACCCTCAATATCCTCCAGCGCCAGGGCAAGGTTGTGCAGCGCGATTCCCGTCTGCGGATGCTCCACACCCAGGCTCGTGCGGTAGCCGCTGACCACTTCGCGATAGACCTGCACCGCTTCTTCATGCTGTCCCGCCGCCTGCAGGGTCAGCGCGTACGAAAGCCGTGCGCGCGCTGCCATCGCGCTGGGGCGCCCGTAATCGATATCGACCAGCTCGACCACCTCGGCCGCCTCCGCCATGGCCGCCTCAAGGGCCCCGGACTGGCGCAGCAGGTCGCTACGCCACAGGCGCGTCAGGACCACGCGTGGATGGCTCCCCTGAAGCCCCGAAGCCAGCCACTGCAGGGTCTCGTCCAGCACCGCCACGCCTTCCTTGAATCGACGCGCCGAGCGATGCGCCTGCGCCAGCTGCCAGCGCGCCGCCGTCGCAAGTTCATCGCCTGGCGGGCGATCGGCGAGGCGCCTCAGCGCTTCGGTCAGGGCCTCGACCGCGGCTTCGGGCGCACGCGACAGCCCGTTGCGTGCCGACGCCACGAGCCAATCGGGTCGCACTTCGCCATCCATGGCATGCAGGCGGGCGAGTACCTGCTCGGCCTGCTCGACGGCGCCCGCGGCGGTGAGGGCTCGCGCCTTCAGCATCAGCAGCTGGCGCAGCAATGCGGGATCCAGCATCGCCTCCGGCGCCGCGACCAGCGCGGCGTCCACCAGCGTTGCAGCGTCGCGCGTCCTGCCAAGATCGAACTCGACTTCGGCGATCATCGCTGCCAGCTCGGCAAACAGCAGCGGCTGAACAGCGGCCAGCGGCTCGATCCGCTCCCGTGCGCTCTGCAGCACATGGCCTGCACTCACCTCGGCGCCTGCAACACGCGCCGGGTCCGCGGCAGCAAATGCATCCCTCAGCACTTCCACAGCATGTCGCGCGCGGTCGCGCTCCGCCAGCGCGCGATTGCGCTCGTCGGCCAGCGCTAAAGCCTGCACGGCTATCGCAACAAGTGCCATCACCACGGTCAGTACCAGCGCCGATGTCAGGGTCACCGCGGTACGATGTCGACCGATGAAACGACGCAGGCGATACCAGCGCTCAGCGCTTCTGGCCTGGATCGGGCGACCATCCAGCACGCGCGCAATCTCTGAATCCACCTGCTCGACGCTGGCATAGCGTTCCTGCGGCCGCTTGCGCAGACACTTCTGGACTATGGTGTCGAGATCGCCCTCCAGGAGTCGCCGCAGCGCTGCGCGCGATGACAGTGTGCGCGCCCTCAAGATGTCGATGCCGACGCGATCGGCGCGACGAGCCATGGCCAGCGGCGGCATGTTCAGCACACGTCGCTCGATCTCGCCGATACCGAGACCTTCGAAGTCGAATGCCGGCTCGCCCAGCAGCAGCTCGTAGAGCAGGAGCCCCAGGGCATAGATGTCGCAGGCAGTCCCCGTCGGCGCCCCGCTCAACTGCTCCGGCGCAGCATTGAGCGGCGTGAGGAAGCGTTCCACGGTGGCGGTGTGATCGAGCGGGCCGCCCCCGAGCGCCTTGGCAATGCCGAAGTCGAGCAGCTTGGGCTCGCCATCGTCACCCACCAGCACGTTGCCCGACTTGATGTCGCGGTGTACCACCAGATGACGGTGCGCATGATTGACGGCTGCCAGCACCTTGCGAAACAGGTGCAGCCGCGCGCTGATCCCGAGCCGCGCGGCATCGCAATATTCGATCAGGGGCTTGCCCTCGACCAGCTCCATCATCACGTAGGGAGCACCCTCAGGCAGCAGACCGGCATCGATGAAACGGCAGATGCCCGGATGATCCAGAGATGCCAGCACCTGGCGCTCGGATGAGAAGCGCCTGAGCAACGCCGGGTTGACCGACTCCTGGCGGATCAGCTTGAGCGCGACCACCTGTTCCACCTGGCCGTCGGTTCGACGCGCGCGGTAGACGCGCCCCATGCCACCGGCGCCAATCTCTGCCTCGACCTGAAAGGCGCCCACCTGACGTCCTTCGGCGACGGCATCGGGAAGAGCGCGCGCTACCAGATCGTGCACGACATCGGAAGTCAGCACCTGTTCCAGGGCGGTTGCGCTGCGGTCGCGAAGCAGCAGACGAAGGACCCGGTCGGCCAGATCCGGGTCGTCTGCGCAGCGCGACGCAACCCAGGCCGCCTGGGCGTCTGGCGGAAGGTCGGCAGCCTCGTCAAAGAGTGCCCGAACCCGCCCCTCGTGCAGCTCCGGAGACGAGCCCATGTCAGCCAGCGGGTTCCAGCCGTTCGGCAAGCCACGCGCGCGCGTATCGCCAGCGGCGACCGACGGTTGCGGTGGAAGCGCCGCACGCAGCCGCGACCTGCTCGTTGCTGAAGCCACCGAAGACACGCAGCTCAACGACTCGGGCGCAGTCGGGATCGACTTCCGTCAGCGCGCTGAGCGCCAGATCCACGGCAAGCCAATCGAGGCTGCCGCCTACGCCCGGGAGGCGATCAGTGTCGACCTCATCGAGCGACACCACGTCCACATCGCCTCCGCGCTTCTCGGCGTTGCGCTGACGCAGGTAGTCGACGACCACGCGGCGCACTACGGTCGCTGCAATGGCCAGGAAGTGCTCGCGATTCTGCCAGTCCACGCCCTGCTGGCGCAGCAGGCGTTCGTAGGCTTCACTGACCAGTTCGGTGGCACTCAAGGTGAGGACGCCACGGTGACGGCGCACCTGCCCCCCAGCAAGCTCGCGGAGCAACGGATAGACGCGTTTCACAAGCTCGTTCTCGATCGAACGGTCACCCTGCTTCCAGCGATCGAGAAGGCCGGTGATGTCGTTTGGACCCATATGCTTGCACTTCAGCGGCTGGCGGGAAGTAGACCGCCCCAAACAGGCCATCGCCATCTAACACGTCCATCGACGGAGTTGGGCGCAACTACTTGCGGCAGGCAGTTTATCCCAAACGGTTCGCGTCTCTGCAGCGTCACGACACTGCTTCGTCCCGGTGCGCAGTGGTTGGCTCGGACCCCTGAAGCGACGGCTGCAGCAGGAGGCGATTGCAGATGCCCAGCCTGCAGGCGGGGGGGCGAGTCCCTTATGCTTGGCGACGCCCCAACCCTGGAATCGATGTGGAAAAAGCCACCCCGCACGTCCGTATCCGCCTTGACGGCAGTCAGCGGGAGTTCGACGCCCGTTTCGGCGAAACCGTGCTGGCGGCCGCGCGCCGTCAGGGGCTGGCCCTGCCCTATTCCTGCCTCGCCGGACATTGCGGCAGCTGCAAGGCCACGGTGCTGCAGGGCGACTGGCACTACCCGTTCCTGCCGCCGGAAGCGCTGACGGAGGCGGAGAAATCGCGCGGGCAAGCCCTGCTGTGCCAGGCCGTGCCGCTGTCCGACCTGAGCATCTCGGCGCGCGAGGTGGCTTCGGTGGCCGAGATGCCGCGACGTGCGCTCGACATGCGCGTGGATGCACTTGAACAGCTGGCCAGGGACATCATGCGCGTGTGGCTGGTACCGCCGGCGGGTGAGCAGCTGCGCTACCTGGCCGGACAATATCTCGACGTGCTGCTGGCCGAGGGCAAGCGCCGCGCATTTTCGATTGCCAATGCGCCGGAGTGCAACGATGGTCGCCTGGAGCTGCACATCAAACGGGTGCCCGGCGGCGGCTTCACCGAGCAGGTGTTCACTGCGCTGCGCCCGGGCGACGTGCTGCACGTGGAGGCGCCGATGGGCACCTTCGTGGCGCGCGAGGACAGCGAGCGGCCGCTGCTGTTCGTCGCCGGCGGCACCGGCTTCGCGCCCGTCAAGGCGCTCATCGAGCATTTCCTGCATCTCGGCACGCGCCGACAGATGCGCCTGTACTGGGGCGCGCGCCATCTCTCCGAGCTGTATCTGCGCGAGCTACCGGTAGCGTGGCAGCGCGACCGCCACCTGCACTACGAGCCGGTGCTGTCGGATGCGTCCGGGCCCGGACTGCGCAGCGCTCTGGTGCACGAGGCGGTGCTTGCCGACCTGCCCGATCTGTCGCCCTACGACGTCTACATGAGCGGCCCGCCAAGTCTGATCGAGGCGGGGCGTCGCGCGTTTCCGGCCGCCGGTCTGCCCGAGGACCGTCTGTTCTACGACTCCTTCGACTACGCCCCCGATGTGCTCGCCGCGATCCTCGCCCAGCGCGCCGGTCTGTTGACGGCGGTCACCTCCGGCCAATGAGTTGCGGCACATGTGCCGGACTGTTCCAACGCGCAGGATGATTCCATGAACGACACCATGTCCCGCTCGCGAGACCCCGAACTGCAGCGCGTCGACCCGCGCCTGCGCTGGATCTGGAGCGTGCAGTGGCTGGTCTTCATGCTGCCGGTGACGCTCGCGGGCGTGACCTTCGCCATCGGCACGGGTCGCGTGCTGGCACTCGAGACGCTGGCGCTGGTCGCCCTGCCCTTGAGCGCCATGCTCAGTGTGGCCGCGGTGACCGGCTACCTGCACCTGTACTGGCAACGCTACCGCTATGCCGAGGTTGCCGACGGTCTGCTGATCGAAAGCGGCGTGTGGTGGCGCAAGCGCACCCTGGTGCCGCGCTCGCGGGTGCAGCACACCGACGTCAAGCACGGGCCGCTGCAACGACGCCTGGGCCTCGCCACCCTGGTGATCCACACCGCGGCCACGCGCAATCAGGCGGTCGAACTGCCGGGACTCACCGAAGCGCACGCCGAGACGCTGCGCGACGACCTGCTGGGCAGGAGCGGCAGCGATGCCGTCTGAAGCGCTGCCCGCTCAGCGCGGCGTGCCCGACGACGCCTATCGCCTGCATCCCTGGTCATGGCTGTTCACCCTGCTCGCCTTCCTGCGCCAGTTCATACTGCCGCTGCTGGCACTGCTGATATTCGGCGGCGGCGGTCGCTGGTGGGAATGGGTGGGCATTGTCGCGGCACCGCTGCTGGTGATATCGGCGGTGGTCTATGCGCTGACCTTCCGCTACTGGCTCGAGGACGGCGCGCTGGTGCTGCGCTCGGGTCTGCTGATGCGCCAGCGCAGGGTGCTGCCGCTTGCACGCATCCAGAACATCGGTCGCCGCCAGAATCTCCTGCATCGCGCGTTCGGCGTCACCGAGCTGCAGGTGGAATCCGCCGGCGGCGTGACTTCGGAAGCGCATATGCGCGTGCTCACTCTGGCCGAGGCCGACCGCCTCGAAAAGCTGCTGCGCGAGGGCGCCGAACTCGAGGGCGATGTGCTCGACGAGACCGACGCTCCGCTGCTTGAAGTGCCCGTTCCGGAACTGATACGCCTCGGTCTGATTTCCAACCGCGGCATGATCGTGATCGGCGCAGCGATCGCCTTCCTGGCGCAGACCGGCGACGGACTGGAGCGCATCGCCCGACCGCTGACCAACACGGCCGAACGTCTGTTCGGACAGTACTTCGCCGATCGCAGCTTCGACACCCCCGCCGTGGTGATCGGCGTGGTGGCCCTGGTAGTGCTGGCGCTGGTCGCGGTGCGCCTGCTTTCGGTGCTGATCGCGCTGGTCTCGTTCTACGACTTTCGCCTCGCCGAACGCCACGGCCGCTTCACCGCCGAGTACGGCCTGCTGACGCGGGTGCGCACCTCGGCAACGCGCGCCAAGATCCAGAAGGTCTGGATCGACGAGAGCCTGCTGCATCGGCTGTTCGGCCGCGTCACCGTGCGCCTCGACGTGGCCGGCACCGAGGCCGTGAACGAAGGCGAGGGTCGACGCATGCGCTGGCTGGCGCCGCTGTGTACGCCCGCCCAGGCGAAAGCTCTGGTCGCCGCGGTGATGCCCGGCGTCGATGTCGATGCCTTGCCGTGGCAGCGGGTCCACGCCAGTGCGCGCAGGCGGCGCTTCCGTCGCCCGGCGCTGGCGTGGACGATTCCGCTGCTGATGGGGGCCTGGTTCTATTCGCCCTGGCTGCTGCTGGCCCTTGGCCTGGTCCCGCTGCAGTGGCTCGCAGCGCGCGGCTGGGCGCAGTACAGCGGTCATGCGCTGGATGAACTCGTCTTTGCCGTGCGCCGCGGCTGGCTGGGGCGCATGGTGGTGCTCGCGCGCTGCGACCGCACCCAGGTGCTGCGCCTGTCGCACACGCCGTTCGATCGCCGCTACGGCACCGCCACCCTGGAGATGGACGTGGCCGGCGGTGGCCAGTCGGAGCGACTGCGCCTGGCGTTCATGGCGCTCGACCACGCCGAAGCGGTGTTCGCACGGCTCGGTTCGGTGAATGCCGGGGACCCCCTTCTGGCACAGGCCCCGCAGACGAACAACGCCTAGACTGGCGCCCCCCTGAACTGGAAGTCGGCCATGATTTCATTGCTGCGTCTCGCACTGCTCACCCCTGTCGCCCTGCTTGCAGCCTGTGGCGGATCGCAGCCACCGCCGGCACCGCCGGCCCAGGTCAGTCCGCCTGCTGCAGCCGCAGAAGTTGCGGAAGCGCCAGCCGAAGTGGCCCTGCTCGAGCGCAGCGTGCTGTTCGGCAACCCCGAGCGCGCCGGCGGCACCGTCAGTCCGGACGGCAAGTGGGTGGCGTGGCTGGCCCCGATCGACGGCGTGCTGAACGTCTGGGTGGCGCCGTCTGACGATCCCTCCGCCGCCCGCGCGGTGACCGCCGACAGCGGCCGCGGCATCCGCAACCTGTTCTTCCCGTTCGACGGCAAGCACATCCTCTATCTGCAGGATCTCGGCGGCAACGAGGATTTCCATCTGTTCGCAGCGCCGCTGGCCGGCGGCGAGGCGCGCAACCTGACGCCCTATCCTGGTGCCCGCGCCGGCGTACAGCAGATGAGCCGCAAGTTCCCCGGCGAACTGCTGGTCACGCTGAACGACCGCGATGCCCGCTTCTTCGACGTGGTGCACATTGACATCGACAGCGGCGAGATGCGCCGGGTGCAGGAGAACAACGGCTTCGCCGGCTTCATTGCCGACGAGGACTTCAACGTGCGCCTTGCCATCCAGCCGCGTCCCGACGGCGGCAACGAGGTGCTGAAGGCCGATGGCCAGGGCGGCTTCACGCCCTGGTTCACCATCCCCGCCGACGACGCGCTGACCACGCAGCCCTTCCTGTTCGACAGGCAGGGGCGCCTGGTCATGGTCGACAGCCGCGACCGCAACACCGCGGCGCTGTACCTGCTCGATGTCGAATCGGGCGAACGCGCGCTGGTGCACGAGGATCCGCGTGCCGATGTATCCAACGCCATCATCCACCCGCTCACCCTGGAAGTTCAGGCAGCGGCGGTGAACTACCTGCGCAACGAGTGGACCGTGCTCGACGCGGCGCTGGAGAAGGATCTCGCCTACCTGCGCACGCTCGGCGACGGCGAGATCTCGATCGCCTCGCGCAGCGACGACGACAAGCTGTGGAGCGTGCTGCTGACCCGCGCCGATGCCTCGGCGAAGTACTACCTGTACCGACGCGATGCGGCCAAGGCGCACTTCTGGTTCGACACCCGCCCGGCACTGGCGGGTGCGCAGCTCGCGCCGATGCATACGCTGGAGCTGAAGTCGCGCGACGGGCTCACCCTGGTCAGCTACCTGACCCTGCCGGTCGCCAGCGACCCGGAAGGCAGCGGGCGTCCGCAGGCGGCAGTGCCGATGGTGCTGCTGGTGCACGGCGGTCCCTGGGCGCGCGACGGCTATGGCTACAACGGACTGCACCAGTGGCTGGCCAACCGCGGCTACGCGGTGCTGTCGGTCAACTTCCGCGGCTCCACCGGCTTCGGCAAGGACTTCATCAACGCCAGCACCCACGAGTGGGCGGGCAAGATGCATGATGACCTTCTCGACGCGGTCGAATGGGCTGTTTCCGAACGCATCACCGAACGCGACAAGGTGGCGATCATGGGCGGCAGCTACGGCGGCTACGCCACCCTGGTCGGCCTCACCTTCACTCCGGACGTGTTCGCCTGCGGCGTCGACATCGTCGGCCCGTCCAACATCAACACCCTGCTGGCCTCGATTCCGCCGTACTGGGAAAGCTTCCGCCGCGTGTTTGCCACGCGCGTCGGTGACCCCGAGACGGAAGAAGGCCGCGCCCTGCTGGAAGCGCGCTCGCCGCTCAACTTCATCGACAACATCAAGCGACCGCTGCTGATCGGCCAGGGCGCCAACGACCCGCGGGTGAAGCAGGCCGAGAGCGACCAGATCGTCGAGGCCATGGCGGCCAAGGAGATCCCGGTCACCTACGTGCTGTTCCCCGACGAGGGCCACGGGTTTGCGCGCCCGCCCAACCAGCTGGCCTTCTACGCCATCACCGAGAGCTTCCTGGGCCGCTGCCTGGGCGGCCGCGTACAGCCGGTCGGCAACGACTTCGAGGGCTCGAGCACCCATGTCCCGCACGGCGCCGGCTACCTGCGCGGGCTGACCGATGCGCTGGAAGGCTTCGAGCCGACGGTGAAGATGTAGCCGGGGAAGCGGTGAGAAGGGATTCCCCCAGCACCACATCTTCATCTTTGACACCCATCCCGAGGCACCTCGTTGGTATCAGGTCGTCATCCCCGCCTTCGCGGGGATGACGATGTGGGGTCACCCGGATCCCTGGACACTCTGCTCCGCTTCGATTCCGCGCGCATGTCGGGGCTGAGGCCTCCCACAAGGGCCGTGCCTTTGTAGGAGCGCACCCGTGCGCGACCGGGGAGATTTGCGTCTTCTCGGTTGAGGGTATGTCCGCTGAGGGCGGTTGATTGCTGTGTCATCCATGACCGAGCATGCCGCCTCAGCGCAGCTGTTCCCTTCTCCCTGTCTCGGGAGAAGTGAAAGCAGCGCCACAGGGGCGTGCCCTCAGGCGCGGTGTTCGCGCCCGAGGTATTGCTCGCTCTGCATCTCGATCAGGCGGCTGGTGGTGCGCTGGAACTCCGCCGCCAGCCGCTCGCCGCGATACAGCGCCTGCGGCGGCGCGGCGGCGGAAACCACCAGGTTGACGTTGCGGTCGTAGAACTCATCGACCAGATGGATGAAGCGCCGCGCGGCATCGTTGTCGTCGCTGCCGAACGTCGGCACGCCGGATACCACCACCGTGTTGAAACTCTGCGCCAGCTCGATGTAGTCCGACACCGCGCGCGGACCGCCGCACAGCGCCTCGAAGTCGAACCAGATCTCGCCGTCGGCGCGGCGGCGGAACGGTATGGCACGGTCGTTGATCTCGATCGCGCCGTCCTCTTCGACCTGACCCGGCGCCACGCTGGCGAACATGGCGGCCAGCGCGGCTTCGGCCTCCGCACCCAACGGCTGCTGGTAGACCGGCGCGGCGGTCAGTGCGCGCAGTCGATAGTCGACGTCGCCGTCCAGATGGTGCACGCGGCAATGGCGTTCGATCAGGTCGATGGCCGGCAGGAACTTGGCGCGCTGCAGTCCATCGCGATACAGCTCGCGCGGCGCGATGTTCGACGTCGTGACCAGCACCACGCCGCGACGGAACAGCCCGTCGAGCAGATTCGCCAGGATCATGGCGTCGCCGATGTCGGCCACGAAGCACTCGTCGAGACACAGCACGCGCGCACGCTCCGCGAAGCGTTCGGCCACCACCTCAAGCGGATCGCGGGTTTCGGCAAGGCGCTGCAGCTCGGCGTGCACGCGGCGCATGAAGCGGTGGAAGTGCAGGCGCAGCCGCGGCAGCTCGCCGAGGCCACCGTCGAAGAGATCCATCAGGAAGGTCTTGCCGCGTCCGACGCTGCCGTGCAGATACACACCGCGCGGCGCGGCACGGGGACGTCGCAGCAGACGCTCGAACAGGTTCGGTGGCGGGCGGGTCACCAGCGCATGGTGCAGTCGCTCCAGCAGCTCCAGGGCGGCACGCTGGCGCCGGTCGTCCTGCCAGTGCCCCGCGGCAATGCCGCGAGCATAGGCGGCAAGCGGGCCGCCCTGCTCCAGGGGGGTGTTCCGGGACGAGGTTTCCGAACTCACCTGGTCGTCAGGTTGCGGTCCACTGGGCGCTCAGGCCTCGGTCTTGACCGGCGGCAGGTGCGCCTTGATGCCGTTCTTCACGGCGCCGCGCAGGTCCATCAGCCGGCGGTGGAAGAAGTGCCCGGTTTCGGGAATCTCCACCAGGGTCGGCGGTTCTTCAAGGCCCGCGAGGTACTGACGCAGGGCCTCGGGATCGGCCACATCATCCTCGGTCCCCTGGATCACCAGCCACGGGCAGTCGGGACGCGCCAGGCTTTCGAAATCCCAGTTCACCACCGGGGGCGCCACGCTGATCAGGCATTTCACTGGCAGGGTCTGCGCAGCGCGCGCCGAGACATAGGCACCGAAGGAAAAGCCGGCCATCCACAGCTGGTCGTCGGGGCATACCTGCATGACCCACTCCGCCACGGCGATGGCATCCTGGGTTTCGCCGCGGCCCTCGTCGTACTCGCCGGCCGACTCGCCGACGCCGCGAAAGTTGAAGCGCAACGTGGCCAGGCCGCTCTCGCGCAGGGCGCGCTCGAGCATGGTCACCACCTTGTTGTGAAGGGTGCCGCCATGCTGCGGGTGCGGATGGCAGATCACCGCCACGCCAGCGCGCGCGTCGGCGGGCTCGGGCAGATCAATCGTGGCCTCGATGCGACCGGCAGGACCGACCAGGCTGACCGATCCGGACTCGTTGGGGAAATGATCGGGCGCGTCGCTCATGGCGGCGGATGATAACCGACCGTGAGACCATCGCGGCGCGCCGGGGCGCCGCATGATCGCCTTGCACGCAGACAATCACGCACTGAATATCGCCAAAAATTACCCAATATCGTTCAATGAAGCGCAATCACATCGAAATCACATGAACACGCTCGCCCACCTGCAGCTTGCCCAGCCGCGCAGCGGCTGGATCGCCGGCGCACTGCTCGGCGACCTTTGGCGTGGCGCACCCGATGCCACATGGCCACGGACGCTGCGCGAAGGCGTCGTGCTGCATCGGCGCATCGACAGCTTCACCGACAGCCACCCGATCACGCTGCGCGCCCGCGCACGCTTCGAGCCGCCGTTCAGACGATACGCCGGCATCCTGCTGGATCTGTGGTTCGACCACCGCTTGGCCGTGCACGGTGC
>CAZGKE010000091.1:0-14091 GCA_964526035.1 uncultured Gammaproteobacteria bacterium
ACCGCCCATCGCAGCTTTCGCAGCGCCTACCCCAGGTGGCGGGCGTCTCTGTAGGAGCGGCGAAAGCCGCGATCGGGGGCCCGGCCGGAGCGTTGCCTACGATTGCCTGGAAAACCTCTCCCGCAGCGCCGCCAGGCGCTCCGGCGTTCCCACGTCGGTCCACGCGCCGCGGTGGTGTTCGCCGGTGACGGCGCGGCGTGCCATGGCGGCGCGCAGCAGCGGTGCCAGCGGGAACGCTGGCGGGTTGCGCACTGCACCTGCGCTGGCGCCGATCACCTCGCGCCAGTCGGCAAGCAGCGTCGGGCGGTACACGCCGATGCCGGCAAAGGTCAGTCGCGCCTCATCGCCTTCGTCGTTCACCGCGCCGGTCGCGGTCAGCACGAAATCTCCGCGCCGGTGATGATCCGGATTGTCCACCAGCACCAGATGCGCGTCTCCCTCGGGCTCGCTCGGCAATCGCGCGAAGTCGAAGTCGGTCCAGACGTCACCGTTCACCGCGATGAACGCCGCATTGCCGAGCATGCCCATGGCATGCAGCATGCCGCCGCCGGTCTCCAGCGGTTCGTCACCCTCATGGCTGTAGGCAATGCGAAGCCCCCAGCGCGCGCCGTCGCCGAGTGCTTCGGGAAACTGCGCGGCAAGGTGCGCGGTGTTCACCACGACGTCGCGGACGCCGCAGGCCGCAAGCCGCTGCAGATGCCATTCGATCAGCCGCCTGCCGCCGACTTCGAGCAGCGGCTTGGGTGCGGACTCGGTCAGCGGACGCATGCGCGTGCCGCGACCTGCGGCAAAGATCAGCGCCTTCACGACGCCTCTCGCGTCAGGTCACGTTCGCCGATCCAGCGGCGCATCAGCGTCAGGAAGTCGGCCAGTTCCGGGTAGCCCGAAGCCACGTCGGCCACATAGCCCCATACCCGCGGCAGATCGCCGAGAAAGCCCGGCTTGCCGTCGCGATAGCAGAGCCGGCAGAAGATCCCGAGCACCTTGATGTGCCGCTGCAGACCCATCAGGTCGAACCAGCGGCGGAACGTCGCCGTGTCGGGAACCGCGACACCTGCGGAGCCGAGCGCCTGCCGATGGCCGTCAACCCAGGACGTCACCTGCGCGTCCGGCCAAACGATGTAGCAGTCGCGCAGCAGCGACACCAGATCGTAGGTGAGGGGCCCGATCACGGCATCCTGGAAATCGACGATGCCCGGGCTGTTGTCCGGCGTCACCAGCAGATTGCGGCTGTGATAGTCGCGGTGCACGAACACCCTCGGCTGCGCCAGCGCGCTGTCCATCAGGCGCCGAAATGCCGACTCCAGCACATCCCGGTCCTCGCATTCCGCAGTGATGCCGAGGTGTCGCGTGAGAAACCAGGTAGGCATCAGCTCCATTTCGTCGCGCAGCCGGTTCTCGTCGTAGGCGGGCAGACCGTCAACATCGACGCGCGTCTGCATGCGCAGCAGGACGTCCAGCGCATCGCCGTACAGCGCGTCCACCGAGGATTCGTCGAGCGCCGCCAGGTATAGGGCGTCGCCCAGATCCTCCAGCAGCAGGAAGCCCTGATCGAGGTCTTCGGCGAGCACGTCAGGGGCGTGCAGACCGGCGCCGCGCAGTCGCCGACACACATCGAGCCACGGACGGCAGTCCTCGTGCGCGGGCGGTGCATCCATCACCACCCAGCTTGTCGAACCGTCGCGCACCCGCCAGTAGCTGCGGAAGCTGGCATCGACAGACGCTGGCGTCAAAGTGCAGTTGCGGCCCGGCAGGGCGCGGCCGACAAAGGCCTGAAGGGCGGAGCGACGCGCTGGATCGGACTTCATCGGGTCGGCAGTGTAGTCGGCAAGGGAGGCGCGATCCACGGCCCCGACGCCTCGCTGGCGCCACAGCCGAGCGCATTCGTCCGGGTGCAGCCACGGGCGAAATTCCAGTAAAAAGTTGCAAATACCGCATTAACCTCACGATATTGTCAGGAATTCCGTGCATCATGGCTCTCCGGGTGAGCAGCTGCCATGTTGCCCGCCGCCGGAACGCGAACATGATCGACTTGCACTGCCACATCCTTCCAGCCGTCGACGACGGATCGGACAGCCTCGATACCTCCCTGCAGATGGCGCGGATGGCCGTCGCCGACGGTATCGAAACGATGGCCTGCACCCCGCACATCTATCCCGGTCTCTACGAAAACGACGCCGCCGGCATCCGTCGCGCGGCCGCCGCCCTGCAGCAGGCGCTCGACGACGCCGGTATCGCACTCAGGCTGACCACAGGCGCCGACGTTCATCTCGCGCCCGATCTTGCGCAGCGCATCCGCGCTGGCGACATACCGACACTCAATGACACCCGCTATCTGCTGCTCGAGCCGCCGCATCACGTGGCGCCGCCGCGCTTCGAGGCGTCGGTGTTCGAACTGATCGCGGCGGGCTGGGTGCCAGTCATCACCCACCCGGAACGGCTCACCTGGGTGGAACAGCACTACGAGGCGTTCCGTCGCCTGGTGGCGGCCGGCGCGTGGATGCAGATCACGGCCGGCAGCCTCACCGGGCGCTTCGGCAAGCGCGCGCAGCGCGTCGCCGAACGCATGCTCGACGACGGCCTGGTGCATATCCTCGCCACCGACTCGCACGGCGTGACGAGGCGCCCGCCGCTGCTGGCAGAAGGCCGTGATGCCGCCGCGCGCCGCGTCGGAACGGAGGAGGCGGAGCATCTGGTTAACACACGTCCCCTGGGAATTCTGCAAAATAGCGCCCCAGAGACCCTGCCGCCGCTGCCGCAGCGGGTCTCGTCGACACAGGGGTGGTGGAGCCGCCTGCTCGGCCGAACCCGGCAGTAGCGTGATGGGAGTAACAGGCATGTCCAGGATGATCTTGATTGCGGTGGCAGCATTGCTGTTTGCCGCCGGCTGTTCGTCGCCGCCCAAGCCCCGGGCCGGGGTGGTGGCTTCCTCGCAGGGCGCCGATGGCAGCGCGTCCGGCTTCCCCATGCCCGACAGCACTGACGCCGACGGCGCCTACCGCGGCACCACCGACTACCGGCTCGGCCCTCAGGATCTGATCGAGATCGAGGTGTTCCAGGCGGAAGAACTCAATCGCACCGTGCGCGTCAACACCCGCGGCCAGATTTCCCTGCCGCTGGTCGGCGTCATCGACGTCGGTGGCCTCACCGTGCCGGAAGTCGAGAAGTCGCTGTCCGACCGTCTTGCTGACGGTCTGCTGCAGGACCCGCACGTGTCGGTGTTCGTCAAGGAGTACACCAGTCAGCGCGTCACCGTCGAAGGCTCGGTCAATCGGCCCGGCATCTATCCGCTGCAGGGCCGCACCTCACTGCTGCAGGCGCTGGCGATTGCCGGCGGTGCCAGCGTCGTCGCCGACGAGAACGCGATCGTGGTGTTTCGCGTGATCGACGGCGTGAAGATGGCCGGGCTGTTCGATATCGAGCAGATCCGCGCAGGGACCGCAGACGACCCCGACATCTACGGCGACGACATCGTGGTGGTGCTGCGTTCCGGCGGCCGCACCTTCCTGCGTTCGATCGGCCTCAGCATCGGCGGCCTCGGCTTTCGCCCGCTGTGATCCGACGATGAACAGCCGCCGCCACCCACGCCTTCGGACGCGCGCCGCATGAACGACGCGACACGCCCCATGGACGATGCGGAGGAACGGCGGCTGCCGGTGGTCGGTCAACGCCGATCGACCGATCTGGTGCGTCCGTTCCAACCGCCGCTGGCGCTGGACATCGGCGCGGACGGAGGCGGTGACGATGAGATCAACCTTCTCGAATACTGGCGCATCGTCCTCAAGCGTCGCTGGGTGGTGCTGGCGATGGTCGCGGCGGTGCTCGCCGCCACCATCGCGCTGACGCTGCTGACCACGCCCATCTTCCGCGCCACCGCGGTCATCCAGATCGACCGCGGCGAGATCAACATCGTCGACCTCGAAGGCGTGGTGCCGACCGAGTCATTGGGCGACCGCGATTTCTACCAGACGCAGTACGAGCTGCTGCGCAGCCGTGCGCTGGCGCAGCGCGTGATCAGTCAGCTCAACCTGGCCAGCAACCCTGCGTTCACCCAGACCGGGCCGCGCTCGCCGCTCGCCAAGCTGAAGGCGATGTTGAGCGGAAGCGGCGATGCGCCGACGCAGACGCCCACCGATTCCAGCCTGGTCGGACGCCTGCTGGGCGGCCTGTCGATCGAGCCGGTGCGCAACTCGCGTCTCGCGCGCATCCATTTCGACAGCCCCGACCCGCGCTTTTCAGCGGTGGTCTCCAACGCCGTGGCGGAAGCCCACATCGCGTCCAACCTCGAACGTCGATTCGATGCCTCCTCCTATGCCAAGACCTTCCTCGAGGATCGCCTCGAGCAGCTCAAGGTGCGCCTGGAGGAATCCGAACGCGAGCTGGTGGCGTTCGCGCAGCGCGAGGGCATCGTCAGCGTCGACGAACGCCAGACCCTGGTGTCGCGCAACCTCGGCGAACTCAGCACCGCACTCGGCCAGGCAGAACAGGAGCGCATCCGCGCCGAGTCCCGGCACGGTGGCATCGGTCACGGCGAGGGCATTCCCGAAGTGCTGCAGAGTTCCACCATCCAGGGACTCAAGGGCACGCTCGGCACGCTGCGCGCCGAGTACCAGGAGAAGCTGCTGGTCTATCAGCCCGGCTACCCGGCGATGCAGCGCCTGAGCGAACAGATGGTTGAAGTGCAGCGGCAGATCGATCGCGAAGTCGCCAACATCCGCGCCTCCATTGTCAGCGAATACCAGTCGGCCCTGCGTCGCGAGGAGATCCTTCGCGAGCGCCTTGAAGAAATGAAAACCGAATCGCTGGATCTGCAGGGACGCAGCATTCAGTACGGCATCCTCAAGCGCGAGGTCGATACCAACCGCGAGCTCTACGAAGGCCTTTTGCAGCGCTACAAGGAGATCGGCATCGCCGGCGGTGTCGGCACCAACAACGTGTCCATCGTCGACCGTGCCGAACCCGGCTACCGCTTCAAGCCGAGCATGACTCGCAACGCGTCGCTCGGCCTGCTGGCCGGACTGCTGCTGGGCGTTCTGCTCGCCTTCCTGCTGGAGCACCTCGACGATACCGTGAAGACGCCCGACGATCTGGAGCGCACCCTGCGCCTGCCGGTGCTCGGGGTGATTCCCAAGGTCAAGTCGAGCAACGCGCGCGCCGAGCTGGCCGACCCGCGTTCGGCGTTCGCCGAGGCCTATCGCAGCGTGCGCACCGCCCTGCAGTTCTCCAGCGACCACGGCGTGCCGCGTACCCTGTTCGTCACCAGTCCGGTCGCCGGCGAAGGCAAGACCACCACCGCACTGACGCTGGCCGAGAACTTCGCGCGTCTGGGCAAGCGCACGCTGCTGATCGACGCCGATCTGCGCAATCCCAGCCTGCACAAGTCCCTGCGCATGAAGAACGTGGTGGGCCTCACCAACTATCTGGTGGGTGGCGCCAAGCCGCCGCAGCTGCTGCGCCAGACCAGCATCGACAAGCTGTTCTGCATCACCTCCGGACCGCTGCCGCCCAACCCGGCGGAACTGCTGGCCAGCCCGCGCATGGCTTCGATCCTTGCGCTGGCGGCGCAGAAGTTTGACCAGGTCATCATCGACGGTCCGCCGGTGCTGGGGCTGGCCGATGCGCCGATCCTCTCCAACGTCGCCGACGGTACCCTGCTGGCGATCGAAGCCGGCTCCACCCGCATCGGCTATGCCAAGGGCGCGGTCAAGCGCCTGCTGGCGGCCCGCGCGGTGCTGATCGGAAGCGTGCTCACCAAGTTCGACGCGCGCCAGGCCGGCTACGAGTACGGGGGCTACGGAGACTACTACTACTACGGCAGCGGCACCAAGGCAGGTCTGCTGACCCGGTCATGAAGGCGTTCGACGCCAGCGGAATCGAGTGCGCGCTGGCCCTGTACCGGGCACCCCACCTTGCCGCTGACGTCCGTGCGCAGGCATTGCCCGAGGGCATGATCTGGGTGATCCGTACAGCCGCCAGCGATTCGCAGGCCCTGGAAACGCTGGTCCAGCACTACACCGAGCCGGCCGAGGACCTGGTCGAGGCCTGTGGCTTCTACGTGCAGCAGTCGATGTTCGCCCCGGAGGCTGATGCCTATCGCGTGCTTGGCGTTTCACAAGGCGAGGACGCCGCCGTCATCCGCGAACACCATCGCTGGCTGATCCGCTGGCTGCACCCCGATCGCATCGGCGAGGACTGGCTGGGCGTGTTTGCCGATCGCGTCAATCGCGCCTGGCATCAGCTGCGCAACCCGGAGCGGCGCCAGCAATACGATGCCGATCGCGCCGCGGGTGTGCCCGAGCAGCCGGGCTTCGTGCCGCCCGCGCGTGCGCCGCGCATTTCCGGGCGTCATCCGCTGTTTCGCGGTGCCCCTGCGCCGCACTCGAAAGCGCGTTGGGTGGCCGCCGCGGCATTGGTCATGGGTGTCGTCGTCATCGCCTTTGCCTGGCGTCACGCGGCACAACCGCCATCGTTCAGCGAGGGCGCACTGGGGCTGGGTGAGGGTGCCGACTTCAGTCCTGCCTACATGCAGGAAATCGCCGCGCGGCGCGGCGAGGCGGCAGCGCCGTCGCCGCTTTCCGGCGCGCCGCGCAGCGCCACCACGCAACCGCGTCCATCAGACGCAGCCTCCCTATCGACCCCCCTCCGCTCGCTCGACGACGACCGCCAATGGGAGGCGCTGCCTTCACTTCCTCCACTGCCCGCGACGACATCATCGTCACCGACTCCTCTGGCATCGGCGACCTCATCCTCCATCCATCCCCCGATTGCGACGACCTCATCGACTCTCCCTCACCCGCTGGCGGGGACTTCTGCCTCGCTCCCTCCCACGCCTGAGGGGACTTCTGATTCTCTCTCTCCCCCGCCTGCAGGGACTTCTGATTCTCTCGCTTCCCCGCTTGCGGGGGAGGGTCGGGGAGGGGGCCCGACGGAGCCCGAATCGACAAGCTCGCCAGGCGGCCCCCGGCCGATGGTCACCACACCCTCTGCACCTCGACCGCCCGTCACCGAGCGCGGCGAAGCGGTAGCCGCGGACACCGGAGCGCAATCCCCGCCAAGCGCCGTGGACACCCCGGTACCCGTCGATCCGCCAACACTCGACGCCGACAGCGTACTCGCCTTCATCGCCAATTTTCAGGTCGCCTACGCGCGTGGCGAACTCGGCGAATTCATGGAACTGTTCAGCAGCAACGCGCGCAACAACCGTGGCGGACGCCATGCCATCCGCGAGGATTACGACCTGCTGTTCGCCACCACCCGCAGTCGCCAGATCGAGTTCGAGGACCTGCGCTGGAAGCTCGAAGGCAGCGGTGGCGAAGTGCAGGCAACGTTCCTCGCGCGCGTCGAGCCGCTGCAGGGCCGACGCGCGGCGCAAACACGAGGCGAAATCCGTTTCGGCCTGGTCCTGGAAAACGGCGAGCCACGTATTTCATCGGTGCTGCACAACGTGCGCTGAACACGCTCTGAAGTCGGGCCGCTGAAAACGTCTCCTGCAACCATCCCGCATTTCGCCCTGGCCATCGCGCTCGGCGTGGTGCTGTGGCTGCTCGGGCAGCGAATCGTCGAGCGCGGTATGGCCGATCACTGGGCGCGTCATCAGCCTGTGGTGGCCACCGAGTGGCGCGCCGACCACACGCAGGCGCTGCGTCGTCTAAGCCTTGCGGCGAGCGCCGGGCAGCAGTTCGATCGCGCTGCCGAACTGGCCCGCGCTGCCATAGGCAGCAGTCCGCTCGATGGCCGCAATTATGCAGCGCTGGCGCGCGCGTTGGCGGTCGCTGCCGCGCCCGACGTCGGCTTGATCTCCATTGCCGCACGACGATGGCCGCTCGATCCTGCCGTCCACGCCGCTCTCGCCGACCATCACCTGCGTGAGGATCGCCTCGACGCAGCTCTGTTGCACCTCGACGCCCTGCTCAGGGTGCGCCCGCAGTCGCGCGAGTTCGTGTTTCCCCTTCTGCTCGAACTGGTGAATCGCATTCCCGATCCCCGGCCACTGGCCGAATGGCTGGCGCAGGGCATGCAGTGGCGGGCCAGCTTTCTCTTCCATGCCGCGCAGCACGGCAAAGATCACGCGCCGCTGCATCGTCTGCTGCGCGCCCTGTACGCCACTGATGCGCCGCCCAGCGATGCCGAGCTGCGTGCGTGGCTGACCCGCCTCGAGCGTGATGGCCACTTCGTCGATGCCTGGTTCACCTGGGTCCGCTCACTGCCGCCGGAGCGCCTCGACGGCCTTGGCAACCTTTTCAACGGGAGCTTCGAATGGCCGGCCAGCGGCTATGGTTTCGACTGGCGCATCGGTCGGGTGGCGGGTGCCACTGTCGGGCAGGTCGAGGCCGGCGGTGAAGACGGCGGCGCTGCACTGCGCGTCGCCTTTCAGCATCAGCGTGTGAACTTCCGCCACGTCAGCCAGCTGCTGGTGCTTCCCGCCGGAGCATTCGAATTCAGCGGTCGCGTGCGTCTGGACAGCCTGCGCAATGAGCATGGACTGGTGTGGGTGGTGGAATGCGCTGCGCCGGGCAGCGTGCGGCTCGGCAGCAGCGCGGCGCTGCGTGGAGCGTCTCCGTGGCGGACATTTGGCTTCAGCTTCGAGGTGCCGCCCGACGCCTGCCCCGCGCAGTGGCTGCGCCTTGAGCTCGACGCGCGCGCCGCCGCCGATCGTTTCATCGGTGGCGAAGTTTGGTTCGATGATCTGGTCATCCGCAGTGCGCGCGGGGTCGACCCGGCACCGAAAGATCTCCCCATTCACTCCAGGGACACGGATCCCTGACCATGCAAACCTTGTAAGGTGCAGCCGCCAGGCGTATCTTTTGACCCCAAACCCCCGTCATTACAGGGAAATGCACCATGTTCATCAGGAAGTTGCTCATCGCTTCGACCATCGCCTTGTGGACGGTTGCGGCCGCCCACGCGCAGGATCCGCGGGCGACCCTGCATGCGGTCGACGGCAATGTCATGGTCAACAAGGGCGACCAGTTCCGCAGCGCGGCCGTGGGAACGCCCCTCGATGAGGGCGATCGGGTCATGGCGATGGACCTCAGCGAAGCGGTCGTCAGGTTCAGCGACAACTGCGAAGTACGCGTGGCGGCCAACACCATCGCCACCGTGCCCGACGGCTCCCCGTGCGACGGCGTCGCCATGCTGACCCAGTCCGCCTCGCCGGGCATGGCGGTGGGCGCGCCGGTGGCGCAGACCGAAAGCCGCCGTCGCGCGCTGTGGTGGTGGCTCGGCGGCGCGCTCGCCGCGGCCGTCATCTACGACCAGGTCATCCGCGACGACGACGAAGAAGTGCCGCCGCCGCCAGTCAGCCCGTAGATTTTTTCGTCAAGCCATACCGCCATCGGGCCGCCTCAGCGCGGCCCGATGCGTTTGTGCGGTTCTCCCGTGCCCCGGGAGCGGCGAAAGCCGCGATAGGCGTTCCATCCATAGCGCAAGATCGCAGCTCTCGCAGCTCCTGCATGGAGAGCGATGGAGCACGCCAAATGGACCGCTTCGGGTAACCTTCGCTGCCGCCTGGCTCCGTCGCAGCTCCCACATCGATGCCCTTCATCCTCCTCGCCATCCTCGCCCTCGTCGCCACACTTTTCGCCGGCGGCCCCAGCCCGCTGGGCGACATGCTGTCCCGGCTCGTTGCCCTGGCGCTGTTGGCGGTTCTGGTCTGGCAGCGGCGCGAGCAGCTGGCCGCATTTCCAAAAACCGGCTGGGCGCTGATCCTTTGCATCCTCGCGATTCCCGTACTGCAGCTGCTTCCCGGCGGTGCGCTGCTGGCGGGTGGTGAGGCACGCGCCGCGGTTGCCGCCGACATGCTTGCCGCCGGCGTGGTGCGCAGCGTCTGGGCGCCGCTGACCCTCAACGCCGCTGCCACCGAGAACGTGCTCCTGTCTTTGCTGGCGCCGATCGCTGCCTGTCTTGCGGTGTGGACCCTGACGCGCCGTCACCTCGAATGGCTGATCTGGCTGCTGCTCGGCCTCGCCCTGTTCCAGGTCATGCTCGGTGCGCTGCAGGCCGGTTCTTCCGCCGACAGCGCCGCATTCGCCCTGCAGAGCCTGTATCCGCACTTCAACCAGCAGCGCGCCATCGGCAGCTTCGCCAACGTCAACCACACCGGCGGCTTCATCCTCATGCTGCTGCCGCTGGCCTGGGCGATGCTGCTCGGCGCATGGCAGCGCAAGCGCTTCGATGCACGCGCCCGGCCCGGCGACGCTCTGACGCTGCCGTTGCTGTCGGTGCTGATCGTGCTGCTGCTGGTCGGTCTCCTGCTGTCCCGTTCGCGCGCCGTCATGGGCCTTGGCATGATCACTCTGGCAGTGGGCCTGCTGGTGATCGCCCCGCGCGCGCCATCGCGCGGCGCGTCGCGCTTCATGACCGTGGTGACGGTGGTGGGCGTGCTGCTGGCTCTTGAACTCGGACTGTATGCCGCCCTGTCGCGCTTCGAGACCGACCCGATGTCCGACCTGCGCTGGACCATGGTCGAGATCGGCCGCCACGTCATCGCCGCATGGTGGCCGTGGGGCAGCGGACTCGGCACCTTCGTCGATGCCTTCGCCGCGCACCTCCCGCTGGAGGAGGTTGGCGGCACGTACATCAATCACGCGCACAACGATTATGTGGAACTGCTGTTGGAGGCGGGCCTGCCCGGTGCGCTGGTGGCCGCCTTCTTCATCGGCGGTGTGCTGTGGGCATTGTGGCGCGTGCTCACCATGCACATCGAATCGCACAGCACCCGGCTCCTGGCGCTGGCTGCCGCGGTCGGCATGATCACCATCCTGCTGCACAGCCTGGTCGACTACCCGCTGCGCACCGGCGGCGTGTCCGTGGCATTCGGCATGCTCGCGGGCGTCCTTTTGCGCGGCGCGTGGCAGCAGCGACAGCGCTGAAGGTTGCCGAAATCGGCACCGCGCCGAGGCGGCTCTTGCCATTCCACAACCACAGGGCGTAGCCTGCGTTCAAGCGATGAACGCATGGGACCCCGCGTGACGGCTACAAAGGACGAACTCAGCTACGCCATCCTGAATCACCTGGTCGATGCCCAGGAGGTCAGCCAGCGCGACCTCGCGCGCGAAACCGGGGTCAGCCTTGGCAAGCTCAACTATGCCCTGCGTGCCCTGATCGACAAGGGATGGGTCAAGGTGGGCAACTTCCGGCGCAGCGAACACAAGCTGCGCTACGCCTATCTGCTGACCCCCAGCGGCATCGAGGCCAAGGCGCGCCTCACCCGCGCGTTTCTGTCGCGCAAGCTGCGCGAGTACGACCTCCTGCGAGAGGAGATCGAGCACCTCAAGCGCGAAGTCGAAGGGGATGGGTCATGACTCGGCGCATGCCTTTGCCCGCAGCGCCTATCGCGGCTTTCGCCGCTGCTGCGCTTGAGCGTCAAGCAGCATCCGCGAAAGCCGCAATCACTGTGGGAGGGGCCTCAGCCCCGACAGGCATTTCGATGGACAGCGCGGACATGTCGGGGCTGAGGCCCCTCCCACAAAAAGCACCCCCCCTCCCAACCTCCCCCCGCACGCGGAGGGAGGAGCCAGCAGCTTCCCTTCCTCCGCGTGCGGGGGAAGGTGCCCGCAGGGCGGAAGGGGGAAGCTTTGGCAGCGCGCAAAGCGAGCCATCCACACTGCGCTGGTTCTGCGTGCAGACCAAGCCGCGTGGCGAAAGTACGGCGCTCGAGCATCTCACCCGCCAGGGCTTCCACTGCTTCCTGCCGCGCGCGCGCCTCCTCCGACTCCGCCAGGGCCGCCGCGTCCGCGTCATCGAACCGCTGTTCCCACGCTACCTCTTCCTGCAGGCGCAGCCCGAAGTCGAAAGCCTCGCGCCGGTGCGATCGACGAAGGGCGTGCTGGGCCTGGTGCGATTCGGTGAACGCATCGCCGACGTCCCCGCGGCTCTCGTCGAACGCCTCATGCGTGACGTCAACGCCCAGGGCCTGATCGAATTCGCCGCCGGCATGCCGCGGCCCGGCGACCGCGTGCGCGTACTGGAAGGCCCCTTGCTCGGCCTCGAAGCCATCTACCGATCCCAGCGCGGCGACGACCGCGCAGTGATCCTTCTCACCATGCTGGGCCGCGACCAGATCCTGTCAGTCCCCGCCAACACCCTGGAACGCCTGGCCGCCACCGCCTGACGCGCCCGCACGAAAACGCAAGTCGTTGGTTTGACGGAAATTGCCTGCAACCGTAGGGCGGTAGCATTCCCGAACCCTGGTTCGGGAACGCGGTTTTCAGTTTTCAGTTTTCAGAAGCCGGCGGAAATGAAGGGAGCTCGGACGCGATCATGGCCTATCACTCTTTCGAAGACCTGGAAGTCTGGAAGCGCGCAACGCGCCTGTCAGTCGACGTGTACAAGAGTCTTGCACATTGTCGTGATCCGGCACTTCGCGACCAGATGACCCGCGCGGCAGTGTCGATTGCTTCGAATATTGCCGAAGGCGCGGAGCGAGACTCGGTGAAGGATTTCGTCCGGTTTCTGAATATTGCCAAAGGATCAGCTGCCGAACTGCGCACACAGGCCTATATTGCGCACGAGATTGGCGTGATCCCATCCGAGACCCGCCTTGCGCTTGTTGCCGAACTCAAACAGATCTCGGCGATGCTCCACGCGCTGGTCAAGTCACTTCGTGCAGATACCGATGTCTGAAAACCGAAAACTGAAAACTGAAAACGTCTTGGCGTCTCGCCGCATTGCCATCATCGGCCTCGGCTACGTCGGTCTTCCTCTGGCCGTCGAGTTCGGGAAGAAGTACGACACCGTCGGTTTTGATGTCGACAAAGGGCGCGTGGACGAGTTGCGGGCGGGGAAGGATCGGACCGGGGAGACCGGGGCGAAGGATCTGGCTGCGGCGACGCGCTTGCGTTACACCACCGAACGCGCAGATCTCGTAGACAGCAACGTCTACATCATCACCGTGCCCACACCCATCGACGCCGCCAAGCGTCCCGACCTCACACCGCTGATCCGCGCCAGCGAAGCGGTCGGCAGCGTGCTCAAGCCGGGCGATGTGGTGATCTACGAAAGCACCGTGTATCCGGGCTGCACCGAAGAAGTGTGCGTGCCGATTCTCGAGCGCGTCTCCGGCCTGCGTTTCGACTCCGCCTCTCCTGCAGGTGCCCACCCGTGGGCGACCGCAGACTCCCACGCCACTGCAGTCCCCGAATCATCAACAACGCCACACCCCGCCGCGCCCAAAGCCGCCCCCCTCCCAACCTCCCCCCGCATGCGGAGGGAGGAGCAGGACAGAGGCGACTCCCAACACATGCAAGACCAGCCAGCAGCTACCCTTCCTCCGCTTGCGGGGGAAGATGCCCGCAGGGCGGAAGGGGGCAGCTTCACCGTCGGCTACAGCCCCGAACGCATCAACCCGGGTGACGCGCAGCGCCGCCTCACCACCATCACCAAGGTCACCAGCGGCTCCACACCCGCAGCGGCCGACCTGGTCGATGCCCTGTACTCCAGCATCATCACCGCCGGCACCCACAAGGCCAGCAGCATCAAGGTGGCGGAGGCCGCCAAGGTCATCGAGAACACGCAGCGCGATCTCAACATTGCGCTGATCAACGACCTCGCCATCCTGTTCAACAAGCTCGGCATCGACACCCTGGAAGTGCTGGAGGCCGCCGGCACCAAGTGGAACTTCCTGCCGTTCCGCCCCGGCCTGGTGGGCGGCCACTGCATCGGCGTCGATCCGTACTACCTCACCCACAAGGCCCAGGAAGTCGGTCATCACCCGCAGGTCATCCTCGCCGGTCGCCGCACCAACGACAGCATGGGTCCCTACGTCGCCGACCGCGTGCTGAAGCTGATGCTGCAAAAGGGCATCAATCCGGTCGGCGCGCGCGTGCTGATGCTGGGACTGGCCTTCAAGGAGAACTGCCCCGACACGCGCAACACCCGCGTGGTCGACATCATCGCCACGCTCAAGGATTGCAGCGTGACCGTCGACGTGTACGACCCCTGGGTCGACCGCGATCAGGCCCGCGACGAATACGGCATCGACCTCATCATCGCGCCCGAACCGGCCAGCTACGACGCCATCATCCTCGCCGTCGCCCACCACCAGTTCCAGACCACCGGCATCACCGGCATCCGCGCCTTCGGCAAGGACGC
>CAZGKE010000092.1:0-14079 GCA_964526035.1 uncultured Gammaproteobacteria bacterium
GCTGATGGCGCAAGCCGCGGCGCAGGCGAAGGCGGTCAGAATTCATGTCGAGCAGACCAATCCCGCCATGCGGCTTTACCGGCGGCTGGGTTTCCGTCAGGTCGGCGAGCACGGAATCTATCATCTGATGCAGTGGCATGCGGATGCGCATTGAGGGTGATGTCGCGGGGGTTGCAGCGGCTGGTCGCGCGCATGTTGCGCACGGCGGCGAGAGGGTGATGGAGGGTCGAGACCCGTCGTGCGGGGCTCACCGCTCGCGATGGACCCGCGGCGGGCCACGGTTTCTGGTCGTGGCGTGGCTGGCGTTCGGGATGGGCAGTGTGGGCGCGCAGGACACTCCCGAGATGCTCGCTGCGATGCGCGCGGCGCTGCCGGCAGTGCCGGAAGAGGTGCCGGACTTCGCGGCGCTGCCGCCGGAGCTGCGCCGACAGATTCCGCCGATTCGCATCCAGGTACACCGCTGGCACGACGATCCGGAAAAGCGCTACGTGCAGATCGACGGCCGACGCGTCGCGGAAGACGGCGTCGCCGGGCAAGAACTGTGGCTAAGGCGGATCCGCCGGGATGCCGTAGTGATGCAGTTCCGCAGCAGCCTGTTTGTCTATCCGCTGAAGGTCGCGCATTGAGCGCGCTGCCGGTCCTGAACCCGCAGAGCCGGCTGACGCTGTGAAGTCCACGAGCCTGAGAAGGTCGCTGCGCTGCCCGAATCCAATGCCCCGGCGTCACAGTGTTCTGCTCGGATTCATTGCCCTTCTTTGGCGATCGGCACGCGAATGGTCAGAACACTGGCGCGGTGCAGCTCGACCTTGGGGGCGGCCAATACCACCAACGGTGGCGCCGGGCTGAACCTTCTCTTGATCGCCTCCAACGGCAGCGGCTCGGCGGATACGAGTGGTTTCGTGAACACCCCCGACGGAGCGGCCTGCGAGCTTTCGTGACCGCATCGGTAGCGCGCGCCAGCGTTCGGATCCGCGCCTTGCACGTCTCCTGACCGACTGTGGGGGCGTCGATCTGCTAGACCCGTGACCGCAGCCGGCTCAGAATCTCGGCGCGTGCCTCGGCCAGGATGGAATCGCGGTCGAGGCCTTCGACGATGTCCTTCAGCACCTGCTTGGGGCCGCCATCGCCCCAGGACTTGCCGGCGCGGAAATACTGTTCGGCGGCGCGGCCGACTACCACGGTGGCATACCAGGCTGCGGCCCCCTGCAGGCCGGCGGTGATGGCGGTGGACAGACCGACGGTTACCGTTTTCAGCGCCGTCGACATCAGGTGCGTGCCATAGACCACCGCCATCAGCCCGGCCACCGCACCGGCAATGGAGCCGACCAAGCGCCCCGCCTCAGCGCGCGTCATCGGCAGGTTGTAGACCCGCGACAGGTGCATCACCATCGCCACGTCGAGTCCGGCCGCCGCTACCAGATCGGCGAGCGGCACCGGGTTCAGCGCCACCGCCACGCCTTTGCCCAGGCAGTAGCTGCGGATCACTCTTGCGGCAATGTCGGCACGCGCCTGGGCGATGCGCTCGCCGACGCGATCGGCAAGATCGCCGGCAAACAGCGCGGCGTTCAGCGCGGCCAGCGTCTTGCCCTCGGCGGCCAGCACCTCGAACATGCGCGTCCGCAGCGCGTCGATGTCGGGGCCGCGAGCTTCGCGTTCCTCGCGCTCGATGCCGTCGGCGTCGGCGCGGACCACCAGGCGCGGCGCCGGGAGCGCTGCGGCGGCCACGATGTTGTCGGCAGGCACCCGTCCACGCGCGTGTTCGACCATGCGCAGCAGCAGGGCCTGGCGTTCGCCCGCGGTATAGCGGTCGGACTTGTTCAGCACCACCAGCAGTGGGCGTTGGGTAGCGAGCAGGGTGTCGAGCGCCGACAGCTCGGTCTGGGTGAGGTCGCCATCGACCACGAACAGCAGCAGGTCACTGCGTCGCGCCACTTCAAAGGCCAGGGCCTCGCGCGCCTCGCCTTCGAATTCGTCGATGCCCGGGGTGTCGATCAGGTGCACGCCGCCGGCACTGTGCTCTTCCACCCGCGCCATGCCGCTGACCCGCGTGGTGCCGTGCAGCACGCCGACCTCGAAGGCGTCGTGCCCGAGCAGGGCGTTCAGCAGCGCCGACTTGCCGACGCTGACGCGACCGAACACCGACACGTGCAGGTCGCCGCGCTCGAGCTTGTCGAGCATGGCCTCGACCTGGGCATAGTCGGCGGCGAGCGATTCACGAACCTCGGCCGGGATCGACGGGTCATCGAGCAACCGGCGCAGGCTGTCAGCCGCGCGCAGCAGGTGATCGTCGCCATCGCGTTCGGGCGCCTGCTCGCGTCGCCGCAGGCGTCGCCACCAGGAGGACCAGCGCGACATCAGTGGCCCCGGTCGGTCACGCCAGGCGTGCCATCAGGTGTACGTCGACCAGCGCGCCGGCGCGCAGCGCATACGCTTTCGCGGTGCCTTCGATCTCGAAGCCGAATTTCTCGAACAGCGCGATGGCGCCAGCGTTGTCGGTGTAGGTCTCCAGCTCGATGCGGCGAACACCGAGCCAGCCGCCGCAAAGGTCCACGGCCGCACCCAGCAGCGCCGAGCCGACGCCGCGACGCCGCGCCAGTTCCGAGACGCCGAGCCCGATGTTGGCGGCGTGGCGCCGGCGCGGGTTGGCGAAGGTTTCTATACCGAGCTGGCCGAGCACCTGCTCACCTTCGCACGCCACCAGGCTGTGGAAGTGTTCTTGCCGTCTGCCGAGGCGCGCCTGCCAGAGTTCGACGCTGGGAAACGGCAGCTGCAGCGTCGACGCGTAAACGCTGGGCTGTGCATAGATTGCGCGAATGGACTCGATGTCCCCGGGTTCGCTGTGCCTGACGATCATCTGAAGGAAAACCTGGCTGCTCGTCGGCACAGCATACGACGCCCCGGCTGCGATGCGCCGGTGAAGGTCGTCATTCCTGGCAGCTGCCGATTGCGCGGGGATCCGAAAGGGGAATGCTGAGGATCACCAGGTCGCCGTGGGCCTGTTCCTGGAGGACCGCTCCGAAACGCTCGTAGTAGCCGGGATTGTCGGTTCCGAGAAAAAGCCGGCTGACGCCCATCGCGCGGGCCTGTCCAAGCAGCGCATTCACCAGCGCCGTGCCGATGCCGCGACCGCGCGCCTGCGGAACCACCACCAGCGCGGCAAGCCATGGAGACAGATGGGGTCGCGCCTCGTCGTCGCTGTGGATGAGGTTGACCGTACCACGCAGCATCCCGCGTTCGACGGCAACCAGCGACAGGGGAATCTGGCCTGCCGCATTCGCATGGCGCAGCCGTTGCTCCAGTTGCGCCACGGTGTACACGTCGCGATCCGCCCAGAAGGTATCGTGGATCAGCGCCGCCACCTCGCCGATGAGCTCTGGAGCCTCATGCAGGTGCAGGATCTCCACGCTCATCAGAAGCGGGCACTCATCATCCAATGCCACTTCGAGGACTTCGCGACGCAGGCCGCACGTCACCCGCGAACCGCGCCCCGGTCTCAGCTGCCGGTGAGATCCTTCACCTTGGTGGTCGCACCATTGCTCTTTACCGAGGCAATGCCGGTTTCGCGGGCGGCAGTGCTGGAATACATCTGGCTTGTTCCGATGACCTGGTGATTGGCCGCCTTCAGGTTGAAGTACGCCTTGCCGTTGGACGAGGTCTTGCGCTCGTAGCGATCATCCTGCGCGGAGTTGGCCTGGACCGAGGCGATTCCGTTTTCTGCTGAGGCGCGCGCCGTGTAAAGCTCGCTGGTCAGAATGATCTCTGCATTGGCTGCCTTGAGGACAAAGCGGAACTGACCGTCCTTGCTGTTGCTCAACTCGAACCAACCTGACATGGCATTTCTCCCGGGAAACGGTTCCCCAGCATAGTCCGGAAGGACGGTTTTCGCGAGTCACGGTACGATGGAGTCTGCGCCCATCATGCCCAACGCAGTGAGCAAGGCCGCGACGCCAAGTGCGTGGAAGTAGATCGCGCCTGCACCGATGGCGCGATGTGGTTCATCGACCCACACGCCGCTGGCGTTCGAAAGGCGTTTGGCGCCGGCTATCTTGGCGGTGATCCCGAGCCTTGGAAACGGCACCACCACGCTGGCGATGACCAGGGGCACGTAGAGCAGCATGGCGACCACCGACCAGTTCAGGATCAGCTGCGATTCTTCAGTGGAGATGCCGATGAGCATGGCGAGCAGGCGTCCGCCGATCATCCACAGAAACGACTCCAGCAGCATGCGGCTCTTGAACGCGTATGCGATGACGACGGCGAAAAGTCCGTAAAACACGGAGAGGCCGACGGTGGCGAGGATGGTCGTGGCAAGTCCGTCTGCTGCCATGGCCAGGGACGCCAACAGCACGCCGGCGTGCAGAAGGACGAACTCCAGCACCATCACGCCGACGCCGAGCTGCACCCAACGGCCGTCCTCGATTTCAAGCGGGCGGCGCCAGACATGCAGCAGGCGCCATCCCATCCCGAAGCAGGGCAGGGCGAAGGCCAGCGCCATCGCGATCACGGTCAATTGGGACATGGTCGGGTGCGCCCTGGTTGAATGGGCGGCATTGTGCGCGGTCGCGGCAACTCTGAAAACTGCGGCACGCGCGAGCGCGTCGGGAAGGTCCCTATGGCGATGTACAGGCGGCCGCCCGAGCCTGCAGCAGGGCGCGTTCCCGTGCGTTGCCCGCGAGCGCCGAGGCGCGCAGGAATTCGCTGCGCGCCTCATCCAGGCGGCCCAGCCTGCGCAGCAGGTCGCCGCGGACGCCCGGAAGCAGGTGATAGCGGGCCAGCGCGGGTTCGCCAAGCAGGCCATCGACGATCTCCAGGCCGGCTTCCGGACCGAACGCCATGGCCACCGCGACCGCGCGGTTGAGTTCGATCACCGGCGAAGGCGAGAGCTGCGCCAGCGCGTCGTAGAGGGCGACGATGCGCGGCCAGTCGGTAGCTTCCGTGCTGGTGGCGCGGGCGTGGCAGGCGGCGATGGCGGCCTGCAGCGCGTAGGGGCCGAGTGCTCCACCCAGCGCCTCGGCCCGCTCGAGCGCCGTCAGTCCGCGGCCGATGAGCAGTCGATCCCAGCGGTTGCGGTCCTGCTCGCTGAGCAGCACCGGTTCGCCGTCGGGTCCGATGCGGGCGCGCAGGCGTGAAGCCTGGATCTCCAGCAGCGCTACCAACCCGTGCACTTCCGGCTCGTGCGCTGCCAGTTCGGCGAGGATGCGGCCCAGACGCAGGGCTTCCTCGCACAGCGCGGGGCGCACCCAGTCCTCCCCGGCAGTGGCCGCATAGCCCTCATTGAATACCAGGTAGATCACCTCCAGCACCGACGCCAGTCGTGCTCCGAGTTCGGCGCCGCGCGGCACCTCGAATGGCACGTGCGCCTCGGCCAGGGTGCGCTTGGCGCGGACGATGCGTTGAGCGACAGTGGGTTCCGGTACCAGGAAGGCGCGCGCGATCTCGCTGGTGGTGAGTCCGCCGAGGAGACGCAGGGTCAGGGCGACGCGCGCTTCCGTGGACAGGACCGGGTGGCAGGCGGTGAACATCAGCCGGAGCAGATCATCGCCGACCGGATCGCCTGCTTCGATTTCCGGATCCCTGGACGCAGCGGCGGGCGCGAGATCGTCACCAAATTCGGCATGGGTGCGCTGCAGGCGCTGCTGTCTGCGCAGATGGTCGAGCGCACGGTTGCGCGCGGTGGTCATCAGCCACGCGCCGGGGTTGTCCGGCACGCCGTCGGCAGGCCAGCGCTCAAGCGCCGCGACCATGGCGTCCTGCGCCATCTCCTCAGCCAGCCCGACGTCACCCAGCATGCGCGCGAGCCGCGCGATCAGGCGCGCCGATTCGATGCGCCAGACGGCCGCGACGATGCGTTGAACGGCGCTCACGGCGGAACCGCGCGCCTCAGGTGAAGCAAGGACCGAACTCGCGAACCTCCACCGTGGCCCATGTCGCGGCGGGGCACTCGGCCGCAATCTCGATGGCTTGGGACTTTTCCTCAGTGGACAGGAGGAAGTAGCCGCCCACCATTTCCTTGGCCTCGGCGAACGGACCGTCGATGAGACGGCGCTTGCCGTCACGAACCTGCACGCGCACTCCTTCGGCGTCTGAACGCAGCGACTGACTGGCCATCAGCAGCCCGCGTGACTTCAGATCGTCGCCGAATCGCAGCATGGTCTGGTAGAGCTCACGACCCTCCGCTTCACTGCGCTCTGCGCGTTGACCCGCGGGTTCGACGATCAGCAGCATGTAGGGCATTGGGGGGCTCCTTTGGATGAAGTTCATTGCGAAAGTGAAGGACGCGGACGACGTGCCGTCAAGGTTCGGCGCTGACCATCCAGCCTAGCCCGAAGCGGTCGCTGAGCATGCCGAAGCACGGCGACCAGAACGTCGCCCCGAGCGGCATCAACACCTGACCATTGTCGGCCAGGGCATCAAACCAGCGTTTCGCGGTGGTCGCGTCCGGCGCGGTGATCGATACCGAAAACCCCTTGAAGCCGTCGCTGCGACCGCTGCCGTCATCCGAACCCATCAGCTGCGCGTCGCCGATCGAAAGGGAGGCATGCATGATCTTGTCCTCCCAGCCGGGCGGCATGCAGTCGGGCGGCGGCGGATCCGGGCTGTCGCGGTAGCGCATGAGTTCGGCGGTTTCGGCGCCGAACGACTGACGGTAGAAATCGAAGGCTTCCTCGCAGTTGCCGTTGAAGAACAGGTAGGGCTGGATGGGCATGATCGAGTCTCGATGAGGTGATCGTGGGTGGGTTCAGTCGACCGGCGACGCGTCCGGTCCGGTCGCTTCGCGCAGTCGTTCGTTGCGTTCCTTCAGTTCAGGCGTCACCGCCTCCCCGAAGTCGGCCAGCTCATAGACCGGGCGGATCTCGATCTCGCCCGTGCTGCCGGTCGGGTTGGGGCAGCGCCGAACCCATTCGATCGCCTCCTCCAGCGAACGCACCTGCCATAGCCAATAGCCGGCGATCAGCTCGCGGGTTTCGGTGAAGGGGCCGTCGATCACCCGGCGGCCGCTGCCGTCAAAAGACACCCGGGCACCGTGGGCGGTGGGTTTCAGTCCTTCGCCTGCCAGCATGACGCCGGCTTTGACCAGTTCTTCATTGAAGCGGGTCATTTCAGCGAGCAAGGTCTCGCTGGGCATGACGCCGGCTTCGGTGTCGGCGTTGGCCTTGATGAGGATCATGCATCGCATGGTGTTCTCCTGGGTGCGTGTTGCGGGCAGCAGGGAATGATGTCCCTTCTGCCATGCGACGCGCCAGCGTGGGCGAAATCGACACGGATTCCTTGGGCCGATCGCGATTCCATGGAAGACATGCGTGCATGCACGACCATCTGCCCACTAAACTGCCGGCTGCACGGATCGAGGGGGTAGGGCAATGCACTGGCTAGGGGGAATTCTCGGCGCGTTCCTGGGCGCTGCGTTCGGGGAGGCGGGCGGCGCGATTCTGGGATTGCTTCTCGGTTTTCTCGCTGGATGGCAGGGCGTGCGGCTACAGGAGCTGCGTCGACGCCTGGCGGCGGTCGAGGCGGCGCTGGCGGATCAAGGCGAGATCGCGCGACCTGCTGCGCGTGAGACCGACGGGGAGACGGCAGAGCGCAGCGCGGCGTCAGCGGATTGGCCACGAGCCGCTGCCGCTTCCGTGCCAGGGTCTGTCGCTGAAGCGAAACCACAAGCGACCGCACCGCCGCAGGGAACCGCAGTTGAAGCGTCGCCGTCGCCGCCGCCGCCACTGCAAAGACCCGAAAGACAGCAGCCTGCGCCGGGTCCACGCCAGGCATCGCCGGCGCCTGCACCGGTCCCCGATTGGGCCGCGCGCCTGGTTGCCTCCCTCAAGCGCTGGCTGCTCGAGGGCAATGTGCCGGTCAAGCTCGGCTCGCTGGTGCTGTTCGTCGGCGTGGCCGCCGCGCTCAAGTACGCATCCGACCAGGGCCTGCTGCGGCTTCCCATCGAACTGCGCCTGACGGGCATTGCGCTGGGTGCGCTCGGACTGCTGGTCTGGGGTTGGCGACGGCGTCAGCTGCAGCCGGCGTTCGGCCTCAGCCTGCAGGGCGCCGGTCTCGGTCTTCTGCTGCTGACGGTGTTCGCGGCGTTCCGGCTCTACAATCTGCTTCCGGCCGGCGCTGCCTTCACGCTGGTGCTGCTGCTGGTGGCCGGCGCTGCGGCGCTGGCGGTGCTGCAGAACGCCATGGCGCTTGCGGTGCTCGGCTTCGTCGGCGGTTACCTGGCACCGGTGTTGATCTCGACCGGTACCGGCAACCATGTAGCGCTGTTCAGCTACTACGCGGTGCTCAACGCCGCCGTTTTCGTCATTGCCTGGGTGCGGCCGTGGCGCGCACTCAATCTGGTGGGTTTCGCCTTCACCTTCGCCATCATGGGGTTATGGGGATGGAACCTCTATCAGCCGGAGAACTTTGCCACCGTCGAGCCCTTCCTGATTCTTTTCTTCCTGTTCTTCACCGCGATCCCCGTGCTCTACGCGCTGCGCCAGCCACCCGAGCGGCGCGGGCTGGTCGACGGAACCCTGGTGTTCGGCACGCCGCTCATCGCCTTTGCAATGCAGGCGGCCATGATTCCCGAGGAGCCCATGCTGTTGGCATACAGCGCGCTCGCCGTGGCCACCTTCTACACCCTTCTGGCGTTCTGGCTGATCCGCCGTTGCGGCATCGTGCTGCTCGGTCAGTCCTTCGCGGTGCTGGCGGTGGGCTTCGCCACGCTGGCCGTGCCGCTGGCCCTTTCGGCGCAGTGGACATCGGCCACCTGGGCGCTGGAAGGGGCGGCGCTGGTGTGGCTGGGTCTGCGCCAGCAGCGACGGCTGCCGCAGCTAGCCGGCTGGGCGCTGCAGGCGCTGGCGGCGCTGGCCTACCTGGATTCGCTGTTCGACGGTGCATGGCACATGGCCGAGGGCGAATGGTTGCTGGTGAACGCGCACACGCTCGGCCTGCTGATGATGGCCGGTGCCGCGCTGACCATTTCCCGGCTCTATGACTGCGCTGAAACAGCGCGTCGCTGGCTGGTGTGGCCGCCGTTCGTCGCCGGCCTGTTCTGGTGGGGACTTGCCGGGCTTCGGGAAACTTACCAGCGTCTCGAAGGCGCCGACGTGCTGCTGGGCCACGTGGTCTTCGCCGCGGTATCGGTGTTCCTCGCCGCAGTGCTGCGCCAACGCCTTCCATGGCCACGGATGGGTTGGATCGTGGTGGCAGGCGCCGTATCCGCGATCGGGCTCGCGCTGGCAACGTTGCAGCCCGGCTGGGGCCCATTCCAGTGGCCCGCCAATGCTGTATGGGCGCTGCTGTTGGCGACGCTGTTGTTTGGCCTGACCCGGTTGCGCGAGCCACGACAGCGCGGACTCGGACTTGCCCACGTGGCAACCCTGTGGACGCTGGCTCTGGCCTTGGGCCTGGGCTTCTATCACGAGGCACGCCTCAACGAAGACTGGGCGCTCGGCAGCGGCTGGCGCATCGTGGCGCTCGGGTTTCCGCTGGCGCTGCTGCTGCTCGCCACCTGGAAGCGGCCGCAGACATGGGCGTGGCCTCTGGCGGAGGAGTTCCAGGACTACTGCCAGGCCTGGTTCATATCAGGCGGGATAGCGCTGGGCTTGCTCTTCGTGCACGGTCTGGGCAGCGACGGCAGTGCCGAACCGCTCCCCTACCTGCCGTTGCTGAATCCACTAGAGCTGTTCCAGCTCGGTTTGCTGCTGGCGACTGCGCGCCTGGCATCGACGGTACGATCGGGCAGCGATGCACAGGATGCGATGCGCTACGCGTGGTCGCTGGCGGCCTTCATGTTCATCAGTTTCGCCGGATTGCGCGGCGTCCATCACCTTGCGGAAATTCCCTGGACGCAAGCCATCCTCGACTCCGCCATCGCGCAGGCCACGTTGACGCTGCTGTGGAGCATCGCCGGCGTCAGCGCGTGGGTGTTCGGATCGCGCACGCAGCGCTGGCCGATCTGGCTCGCCGGCGCCATCCTGATGGGGCTGGTGCTGGGCAAACTGATCCTGATCGATCGCCAGCATATGGGCGACATCGCCGGGATCGTATCCTTCATGGCAGTAGGTGGCCTGCTGGTGATGGTGGGCCGGGTGGCGCCGACGCCGCCGCGCAGGACTGGAGGTGAGGCATGAAAATCAGGCTGATGGTTCTGTGGTTGCTGTCGGGAGTCGCGCTGGCCGCAGAGCGCGACGAGTTCGCCTGGCAGTGGTCGCTGCCACTGGAAGGCGACGAGGGTCTCGTGAGCGTGGAACTCGACGAAAGCATGTATCGACACATCCAGCGTGCCGACCTGCGCGATCTGGCCGCGTTCAACGGAGCCGGCGAGATGATCCCGCTGATGCCGGTGAATCCCCCTGGTCGGGTGCTTGAGAGTCCTCCGCCGACAGAGCTTCCGGTGCCCTGGTTCCGCGTTCCGCGGGCTGACGTGGGCGGTGATGAACGGATCTCACTGTTGATCGCGCGAGAACCCGATGGCCGCCTGACGCGGCTCCAGGCAGAAGTAACAGCGGAGGGTGCGGCCGCAGCCGCGGAGGATCTGCTGATCGACCTCTCGGCGCTGGAGAAGGAAATCGCGACCATTGCGTTCGACTTCGAGTTGGCGCCGGGAACCAGCCTCAACGCCAGGGTGGACGTCGACGGCAGCGACGATCTCTCGCGCTGGCGGAACCTTTCGCACGGCCAGGCGCTGGTGGACCTCAGCGCCGGCGACGCGCGACTACAACGGCACCGCCTGATGTTTCCGGCCACGCGCTACAAATACCTTCGCATCAGGCGAACCGACGACGAGCAGCCTCTCCCCGTCACTCGAGTCGGGGCGCTGGAGGCGCAGCATGCCGCCGGAGTGGTGTCGCGGCCGCTCAGCGAACTGTCCGTTGACGGTGAGGCTGTCGCGTCAGAGCTCGGAACTTTCCATTATCGAAGCGACGGGCCGTTCCCGGTCAGGCAGGTCAACCTGCGCCTGGCGGATCGCAACGCGGTAGCTGAGGTGGTGCTATCGAGTCGTGAGAATGAGAGTCAGGGGTGGCGCCAGCGCGTGCGCTTCACCGCGTTCCAGATCGAATCGGGTTCCGATTCCGCACGCAACCTGGCGCAGGATGTCGGCCAGGTCCGCGACCGCCTGTGGCGTGTGCAGACTGTGCCGGTGCAGTCACGCGCGCCTGCGCTGGAGCTCGCGTATGCGCCCGATCATTTCCTGCTGATGACGCAGGGCGAAGGACCGTTTCTTCTGGCGGCGGGAAGTGTCCGCGTCGATCGCCCGGACTACCCGCTCGGCGCGCTGCTGGCCGACCTCCGGAAAGCGCGTGGCGAGGACTGGCAGCCGCCGCAGATTGCGGCCGGGCCGGGCACTGCACTGGCCGGCGATGCGGCCTTGCAGCCGCTGCCGGCGCCCCTGCCGCTGCGGCGCTGGCTGCTGTGGGGAGTGCTGGTTGCGGGCGCCGGTCTGTTGCTGATGATGGTGATCAGTCTGTTGCGCCAGCCACCGAGCCAGCGGCGTGACTAGACTTGTCTGGTCTTCAGTTCTGTCCGGGAGGCCCCGCGTCGCGCTCCAGGTGATCCCGCGCACCGTTTTCCTCGGTGCGTGTCTCCGACACGGCGAATCCGAAGGACGTGCGCTCGGGCGCCACGGCGCCGCCGGAGATGATGAAGCTCATCGCCTGGTCGACGGTCCAGTCGGTCGGCACCAGGCGGTCGGTGGGCACCAGTTCCAGATAGCCCGATGTCGGGTTGGGCGTGGTCGGCACGTACACCGCTGCGATCTGCGCGCCGGTCTTGCCGTCGGTCAACACGCGGGTGACGAAACCGACCGCTTTCATCTCGCTGGTGGGAAAGTCGATCAGCACCACCCGCTGGGTCTTGTCTGGCTTGGTCTGCAGCGCAGCCAGCAGCTTCTTGGTGCCGCCATAGACCGACTGCACAAGCGGAATGCGGTCGATCAGGCGCTCCACCAAAGCGATCAGACGTTTGCCGATCACCTTGTTCGCGAGCCAGCCAAGCGCAATCAACGCCAGCAGGGTGATGATCACCGCGATCAGGGTCTGCAGCCAGTTGTTGCCGAGAAGCCCCGAAAGTGCGGGCACTGCGTTTTCGATGCGGCTGAAGACGGCCTTCACCCAAGGTGCGCTGAATCGTGACAGCAGGCCGAGCATGAATTCGAAAACCACCCATGTCAGCAGCAGCGGAATCATGGTCAATACGCCGGTGATCAGGTAGCGCTGCACCGGTATCTGCGGCTTTTTCACGAAATGTCCGTCCTTTGCGCCAGATCGCGCATAGTGTTGCAGATTCGCCGGACGCCGCGCGCTTTCGGCGGCTTTTGCCGTCCTGCAGGAATGATCGATTTGGCCATCGCCGTCGCCCCTGATCCCGACGCTGCCGCTGCGCCGCGGCAGCGCGCGCTGGTGGTGCTGCTTATCGGGCTGCCAGGGGCCGGCAAAACGTTGGTTGCGGATGCGCTGGAGCGGAGTCTGGGTCTTCATCGGGTGTGCCGCGACCGCATCCGCGAGGCCATGTTTCCCGGCGGCGGTGACCGCTTTGCCGAAAAGCGTGCCGCGTTCCGCGCTGCCCTGCTGGCCCTTGAAATCCACTGCGCCCTGGGGCGCTCGTGCGTGCTCGACGGCATGACGCTGTCGCGCGACCGCGACCGTCAGCGCGTGCATGCCCTGTTGCGGCGCTACCAGGCCGTCTCGGTTCCGGTGTTCCTCGAATGCCCGCCGCAGCTGGCACGTCAGCGCGTCGCTGCCGACGTGCAGGCGGGAAGCCATCCGGCGTCGGATCGGGTGCCCGAGCTGGTGGATCTGGTGGCGGCCAGATTCGACCCGCCGCCCAACGATGCGCTACGCGTGAATGCCGCCGCGGACGCCGCCACGGTAGCTGCCACAGTTGTCGATCTGGTGCGCGAGCGCTGCGTTCACGCTGGCATCTTGCGGCGCACGTAGACCTGCTCTGCCGCCGAAATGAGTGCACACATGGTTTCGATTGAAGCGGCCGGCTTTCAGGCGAACGCGGGCATGGCTCCAGGCGTCGGCGATCGCCAGCAGCTGGATGCCGGAAAACAGGAAGGGTGGGTGCCAGTTGATCAGGGGCTTGAGTCGCGCGGGGCTCAGGTTGCGGCGCGGCACGGATTGACCTCGGTGGGGGGAGGGTGGGCATTATGGCGGCCATGGAAGAGAACGCGTACTGCGCCAACTGCGCCGCGCCCCTGGCGGGCCGCTATTGCAGTCAGTGCGGGCAGAAGCGCATCGAGGACGAAGATCGCCGCTTCTCACATCTGGTGGCGCAGTTCGTCCAGTCCCTGACCGATCTCGATAGCCGCTTCTGGCGCAGCCTTCGAACCCTTCTGTTCCGGCCCGGGCGCTTGTCGGCGGAATATCTGGCCGGTCGACGCGTGCCCTACATGGCGCCGGTTTCCCTGTTCATCATCGCCAACCTCCTGTACTTCGTGGCGCCGGGAATCACCGACTTCGAGCTCCCGTTCATCGAACACATCGACGGCGATCTGCGGGTGATCCTCATTGAGGAGTCACGCACTTTGACGCCGCAGCAGCGTGAGCGGATTGCCGACCACGGGGCCCAGGCGCACAGCCCGTGGACCGGCTCCTGGGTCCTGGCGCGCGTCGCGGCCCGGAACGCCGAGACGCAGGCACGCAATCCAGATGCCAGCTACACGATGCGCGACTATGAGGTTGCATACGACCAGCGGCGTGGTGAAGTCAGTCGCCTCCTGATCATCCTTCACGTGCCGGTGCTGGCCCTGCTGTTGATGCTGTTCCACGTTCGCAGTCGACGCTTTTTCGCCGAGCACTTCGTGGTGGCGCTGCACCTGTTCGCGTTCCTGATCTTCCTGCTGGAGTTGCTGGTGCTGCCGGGCGCGTTGATCGCCAGGGCGCTGGGTGTGGCGGAAATTCCGGGCGCGGTCAAGATCGCGCTGCCGGTGTTGATCATCGCCTACAGCGCGCGTGCACTGCAGGTCGTCTATGCGCGGCCGATGCTGCTTGCGTTGCCGATGGCATTCGCGATCTGGGTTCTGTTGTTCGTGTTCAGCGTGTCGATTTATCGCGCACTGCAGTTTGCGATCATTTTCGCGATGACCTGAGGGTGGGG
>CAZGKE010000093.1:0-5699 GCA_964526035.1 uncultured Gammaproteobacteria bacterium
AGCTGGGCGATCCGGGCTACTACGCTCTGGTGTGGCTGACCGCGCAGTTCGGAGACAGCCAGGTGCCTTCCAACCTGGTGTGCGCAATCTTCGTCGCCTTCGGTCTGGTCGCCTTCTGCCGGGCTCAGCCCAATCCCTGGCTTGCTCTGCTGGCTGCGGTGCCTTATCTGGTGATCGTGGTCGCGATGGGGTACACGCGGCAGTCGGTTGCGCTGGCGTTCGCCATGCTTGGTCTGGTGTCGCTGGGTCGCGGCTTGCCGCGCTGGTTCGTGTTCTGGGTGCTGGTCGGCGCGCTGTTCCACAAGACGGTGCTGGTGATGCTGCCGATTGCTGCGCTGGCGGCTGCAAGGAACCGCGTGTGGACGGCAGTGTGGGTGGCGGCGGTGGCATCGGTAGGTGCATGGCTTTTCGTGGCCGATTCGGCGGAATCGCTGTGGGTGAACTACGTGGATTCCGACTATGCCTTCGCGTCGGAGGGTGGCGCGATCCGCGTGGCCATGAATGTCGTCCCCGCGGTCATCCTGTTGGCGTTTCGAAAGCGGCTGGTACCCGATCCCATCGAGCGGCGCCTCTGGTGGTGGATGGCAGTGCTGGCGCTGGCCTGCGTGCCATTGCTGCTGCTGTCTCCCACGGGCGTGGACCGCGTGGCGCTTTATCTGATCCCGCTTCAGCTCTACGTCTTCTCCCGCCTGCCACGCCTGACCAACGAGATGCGCAAGCGGACGCTGCTGACGATGGCCGTGATCGGCTACTACGCGGCCGTGCAGTTCGTCTGGCTGAACTTCGCCACGCACGCGCCTTGGTGGGTGCCGTACAAGTTTGCGCCGTTTGTTTGAGGGTGGCGGGGGTTGCGAGGTCTGGGTTGCGTGGTGAACGGGGGTAGGGGTGGGCGCCGTCGGCGCGTGGTTAGGTGGTTAGGGGTTAGGTGGTTAGGGCGGCGCGCGTTGGGCGCGGTTTTCGGTTTTCGGTTTTCGGTTTTCAGAGGGGCCTGGGTTCTTGGTGACGGGTTCGCTGGGCGCGGGTTGTGGGCGTGACGACAATATGAAACTCATCCTCTTCGCCAACACCGAGTGGTACCTGTACAACTTCCGGCGGTCGTTGGCGGAGGCGCTGCGCGATGCGGGGCATGATGTGCTGCTGCTGTCGCCGCCGGGGCCATATGGGGAGAAGCTTCAGGAACTGGGGTTTCGCTGGCAGGCAGTGCCGATGCGGCGGCGGAGCCTGAATCCGCTGCGCGAGGCGGCGCTCCTGGGTCATCTGGTCGGGCTGTTCCGTCGCGAGAAGCCGGCGCTGGTGCATGGATTCACCATCAAATGCGCGGTGTACGGGTCGCTGGCCGCGCGCATGGCCGGTGTGCCGGCGCGGGTGAATGCGGTGGCGGGAATGGGCTATGTGTTCACCAGCGACGATGCCAAGGCGCGCTTGCTGCGTCCCCTGGTGCGCGGTTTGATGCGCATGGCGCTGGGCGGTCGTGGTGCGCGCTTGATCCTGCAGAACCCGGATGATGTGTCGCTGTTCAAGAAGGCGCGGCTGGTCGATGAGGGTTCGATTCGACTGGTTGCAGGGTCCGGTGTGGACTGCACGCGTTTTTCGCCCGCACCGGTGCGGGATCGCCAGGGCGCGTTTCGCGTGCTGCTGCCGGCGCGATTGCTGTGGGACAAGGGTCTGGCCGAATACGTGCAGGCAGCGCGTGCCCTGCGGGCTGCGGGGCGCGATATCCGATTCCTCCTGGCGGGCACTCCCGACCCGGGAAATCCCGCTGCGGTGCCCGAGTCGACGGTGCGCGGTTGGGTGGACGAGGGCGTGCTGCAATGGCTGGGGCATGTGGATGACATGCCGGCGCTGTTTCATTCGGTGGATGCGGTGGTGCTGCCGAGCTATCGCGAGGGTTTGCCGAAGGGTTTGATCGAGGCCGGCGCGTGCGGGTTGCCGCTGGTGACGACCGATGCTCCGGGCTGTCGTGAGGTGGTGACCGACGGCGTCGAAGGCTTGCTTGTGCCGGTGCGCGATGCCGATGCGCTGGCGGCGGCGATTGCGCGGTTGCACGACGATGCGGAGTTGCGCGCGCGCATGGGCGCGGCGGCTCGGACCAGGGTGCTGGCGGAGTTCGATGAGCGGAGGGTGATTGCGCGGACGGTGGAGGTTTATCGGGAGTTGGGGGTGATGTAGTCGGGGCTGCTTGTGTTGTCCCGGTTGTCGGGGAATGTGCGGAATGCGAAGGGCGCCTTGGGCGCTTTTTTTGTGCACGGCTTTCGCGCGGTGGGCCCTCGTCCGTCCTGCGGGGCACCCTACCCCGCAGGCGGGGGAAGGCTGGGATGGGGGCACGCTTTGTGGGGCGCGCGACGCGTGCATCTCGAACCGGCTTGCGGTTCGGTGGTGCGCACATACCGGCCTGCATCAAGGCCAAGGATTCCGATTCTTGTGCAGGAGCGGCGAGAGCCGCGATGGTCCCTTCGAATCGAACTCCGCCCTGGTCGCCCACCAGTGGGCTCCTGCAAAAGCCGTGCCCCGTAGGAGCCCACTGGTGGGCGACCGTCCCGCTGCACCGATGCCGCCTTCCTGTCGCGCACCGATGAAACCCCAGAAATCGAGGTGCCCCGACAGGAGCGGCGAAAGCCGCGATGGACGTTCCATGCCAACCGCTTGTCGCAGCTTTCGCAGCTCCTGCCCCAGGTGGCGGGCGTTCGTGCAGGAGCCGCGAAAGCCGCGATGGACCTTCCATCCCCACTGCCCGTTTGCAGCTTTCGCTGCTCATGCAGCGGGAAGGGCGATGTTGTGTATTCTTGGCCGCTGGCCGTTCGCTGTACTACGCTTTTCTACCTGATGGATTCCTGGTGATGTCGCAATTCATTCGCTACTGGCACACCGTACGCTGGCTCAAGCCGGTGCAGATGTTTGGCCGACTGAAATTCCGTCTGGTGCGGCCACGCCCGGATTCGCGTGCGGCGCCTTCACGACGGGTGTCGAAAGGGGTCTGGAAAGCGTGCGCACGGGCGCGCTCACTGATGGGGCCGGCGACCTTCCGTTTCCAGGAAGTGCAGCGCCGCATTGCAGGACCCGCCGACTGGGATCGCGCCGACTGGCCGAAGCTGTGGCGCTACCACTTGCACTACTTCAACGATCTGATGGCCCAAGGTGCCGCGGGAAGGGTCAATCGCCATCAGGCACTGATCGCCCGCTGGATCGATGAGTGTCCGCCCGCAGAAGGCACCGGCTGGGAGCCATATCCGCTTTCCTTGCGCATCGTCAACTGGTCGAAGTGGATGCTGGCTGCCCATGCGCCGGTGCCGGGCATGCTGGACAGTCTGGCGGTGCAGGCGCGCTACCTGCGGCGGCGCATCGAGCACCACCTGCAGGGCAATCACCTGTTGGCCAATCTGAAGGCGCTGGTGTTCGCCGGCACCGTGTTCGAAGGCGAGGAAGCCGAGCAGTGGCGCGAGTACGGTCTGCGCCTGCTGCGCCGCGAACTGGCCGAGCAGGTGCTGCGCGACGGCGGACACTTCGAACGCAGCCCGATGTATCACGCCGTCGTGCTGGAAGACGTGCTGGATCTCATCCAGCTCGACGAACGCTTCCCAGGCGTGTTTCCCGCCGATCTGGTGGACACCTGGCGTGAGCTGGCGCCGCGCATGCTGCGCTGGCTGCGGGTGATGACCCACCCCGACGGCGAGATTGCCTTTTTCAACGATGCCGCCATGGGCGTGGCGCCCAATCTCGTCGCGCTTGCCGACTACGCGACGCGCCTCGAGCTGCAGCTCGACATGCAGCCTCTGGACTGCATCGAGGAACTGCCGGATTCCGGTTTCGTACGCATGCAGGGGCACGGCGCGATGTTGATCGCCGACGTCGGTTCGGTGGCGCCCGATCATCTGCCCGATCACGCGCACGCCGGAACGCTGAGCTTCGAGCTTTCCTTGCGCGGACGGCGGGTGCTGGTGAACGGCGGTACGTCCACCTACGTGACCGGACCCGAACGGATGCGCCAGCGCGGTACGGCCTCGCACAACACGGTGATGGTTGACGATCAGAATTCCTCCGAGGTGTGGGCCGGTTTCCGCGTCGCGGCGCGCGCGCGGACATTCGATGTGCAGGCCGGCATCACCGGGGATGCCGCGCTGCATCGCGGTGGCGGCAGCTCTTATGGAAGAAGTTCAGGCACCGACGAAAGCCGCTGGCACGAACCGTGGCCGGAGTGCGCGGCGAAACAGGTGGACGCTGAATCCGGTCTGTTCCTCGAGGCATCGCATGACGGCTACCGCAGGCTTCCCGGCCGCGTGGTGCATGGACGATCCTGGTCACTTGGCGCGCGCGGCCTGGAGGTGGTGGACACGCTGAAGGGCGACGCGAAAAGCGCGGTCGCGCGCTTCCGCTTCCATCCGGATTGCGATGCTTCCGGTGACCGGGTGGGACCCCTGCGCTGGAGAACCTCGGCAGGCAAGGCCACGCTGCAGACTTCCACCTGGCATCCCTGCTTCGGTGCATCCGAGCCCTGCCTTGTGCTGAACGTGGAGCTCCCCGCAGAAGGCGGAACCACCAGCTGGAGCTGGTCCTGACAGCGTGTTCCGCTTCTGCCTTTGCTTGTGGGGCAACGAAATCCAGCTCCCTCCGCTTGCGGGCAACGACATCCAGCTCCTCCCTCGGCGTGCGGGGCACCGAAACCCCTCTCCTCCCTCCGCGTGCGGGGGGAGGTTGGGAGGGGGGTGGGCTTTGGCTCCGGCATTGGGCCATGCCCGAACCGCATAAGCCGATGACGCCGCAATCCGTACAATGCCCGCCAACGTACAACCGCCACCCATGGGCCACCCCTTGACCCTTTCCCATCTCGACCGCCTGGAAGCGGAAAGCATTCACATCTTCCGCGAGGTGGCGGCGCAGTTTCTGCGGCCGGTGATGATGTATTCGATCGGCAAGGACAGCTCGGTGCTGCTGCACCTGTTGCTGAAGGCCTTTTATCCGGCGCCGCCGCCGATCCCGCTGCTGCACGTCGACACCGGCTGGAAGTTCCGCGAGATGATCGCGTTTCGCGACCGGCGTGTGGCCGAAACCGGCTGCACGCTGCTCACCCATACCAACCCCGAAGGCCTGGCGCAGGGCATCGGGCCGATCAGTCACGGCGCCACCGTGCACACCGACGTGATGAAGACCCAGGCGCTGAAGCAGGCGCTGGATCAGCACGGCTTCGATGCCGCGATCGGCGGGGCGCGCCGCGACGAGGAAAAGTCGCGCGCCAAGGAGCGCATCTTCTCGTTCCGCAATGCACAGCACCGCTGGGATCCGAAAAGCCAGCGTCCGGAGCTGTGGAACCTCTACAACGGCCGCATCCACAAGGGTGAAAGCGTGCGCGCGTTCCCGCTGTCGAACTGGACCGAACTCGACGTGTGGCTGTACATCCGTCGCGAGAACATTCCCGTGGTGCCGCTGTATTTCGCCGCCGACCGGCCGGTGGTGGAGCGCGACGGCGCATTGATCATGGTCGACGATGAGCGACTGCCGCTGGAAGATGGCGAAGTCGAAATGCGCCGCGTCCGCTTCCGCACTCTGGGCTGCTATCCCCTCACCGGCGCCATCGAATCCGACGCCGCCACCCTCGACGCCGTCATCGAAGAAATGCTCGCCGCCCGAACATCAGAACGCCAGGGCCGAGTCATCGACCACGATCCTTCGGCGTCGATGGAGAAGAAGAAGTCGGAAGGGTATTT
>CAZGKE010000093.1:5799-13840 GCA_964526035.1 uncultured Gammaproteobacteria bacterium
CATGCCCCTCCAATCCCTGATCGCCGCCCACGAAACCAAGCCGCTCCTGCGCTTCATCACCTGTGGGTCGGTGGATGACGGGAAGAGCACCTTGATCGGGCGGCTGCTGCACGATACGCAGCTGCTGATGGATGATCAGCTTGCTTCGCTTGAATCGGACAGCCGCCGGCACGGCACGCAGAACGGTGCGCTTGATTTTGCGCTGCTTGTGGACGGGCTGGCAGCCGAGCGTGAGCAGGGGATCACCATTGATGTGGCGTACCGGTTCTTCAGCACCGCGGCGCGCAAGTTCATCGTGGCCGACTGTCCGGGGCACGAACAGTACACGCGCAACATGGCGACCGGTGCGTCCACGGCCGATCTGGCCGTGGTGCTGGTCGATGCGCGCAAGGGGCTGCTCGCGCAGACCCGTCGGCACAGCTACATCGTGTCGCTGCTGGGCATCCGCCAGGTGATCCTGGCGGTGAACAAGATGGATCTGGTGGGCTACGGGGAAACCGTTTTCACCGGCATCGTCGACGGCTACCGCACGCTGGCGGCGCAGCTTGGCATCGAGTCGGTTCATGCGGTGCCGATCTCGGCCCTGCGTGGTGACAACGTCCTTGCACACTCCGATCGCATGCCCTGGTACGAAGGCCCGGCTCTGCTGGCGCTGCTCGAAGCTGCGCAGCCGGTGCGTCCGGTGCATCCGCATGGACTGCGCCTGCCGGTGCAGTGGGTGAATCGTCCGAACCAGGACTTCCGCGGCTTCGCCGGCACCATCACTGGCGGTGAGGTGGCACCTGGCGACCAGGTGGTGGTGCTGCCGTCGGCGCGGCGTTCGCGCGTGGCGCGGGTGGTCGGCGGCAGCGGCGACGTGGGGCGCGCTACGGCAGGACAGGCGGTCACGCTGACGCTGGAAGACGAAGTCGATGTCGGTCGCGGCGACATCATCGCCGCCGCCAACGATCCGCTGGAAGTGGCCGACCAGTTTGCCGTGCACCTGCTGTGGATGGACCAGGACGCGATGCTTCCGGGGCGCCCGTACTGGCTGCGCATCGGTACGCGCACGGTGGTGGCGCAGATCACCGAGGTGAAGCACAAGGTCGACGTGAACTCGCAGAAGCTGCTGGCCGCCAAGCGTCTTGAGCTGAACGAGGTGGCTTACTGCAACATCAACCTCGACCAGCCGATTGCCTATGCGCCGTTTGCGAAGGATCGCGATCTGGGTGGCTTCATCCTGATCGACCGCCAGTCGCACGCCACGGTGGCCGCGGGCACCATCGACTTCGCCCTGCGTCGCGCCGCCAACGTGCACTGGCAGCACATCGATATCGACCGCACGCTGCGCGCGCAGCAGAAAGGCCAGACCGCGTGCTGCCTGTGGTTCACCGGCCTGTCCGGCGCCGGCAAGTCGACGGTGGCCAACATCGTCGACAAGCGTCTGCATGCGCTGGGCTATCACACCTTCGTGCTCGACGGCGACAACGTGCGTCACGGGCTCAACAAGGATCTCGGCTTCACCGACGAGGATCGCGTCGAGAACATCCGTCGCGTGGCGGAAGTGGCGAAGCTGATGACCGATGCCGGGCTGATCGTGCTGGTCAGCTTCATCTCGCCGTTCCGCGCCGAGCGCGACATGGCGCGTGCGCTGTTCGACGCGGGCGATTTCATCGAGGTGCACGTCGACGTGCCGCTGGCGGTGGCCGAGGAGCGCGACGAGAAGGGACTCTACGCCAAGGCCCGTGCCGGCAAGATTCCGAATTTCACCGGCATCAGTTCGCCCTATGAGGCACCGGAAAATCCGGAGCTGCATCTCGATGCTGCTGGACAGCGCGCCGAGGACCTGGCGCAGCGGGTGATTGATCGGTTGTTGGAGAGGTAGGGCGGGTTCGGTGCTGTTGCAGGAGCGGCGAAAGCCGCGATCAGACTTTCCATTGCGAACCGCCCATCGCGGCTTTCGCCGCTCCTACCCGTGGTGCGGTGGTTTTGGGCGGCTGCCGTCTTGCCGGTTGGACCGGAAACGGTGGTCTCCGTCGCAAGTTCTTTACGCAACCCTTTATTTTGACGAAGTTTCATGCCTAGACTGTCGGCGGTGCAGCGAGGGGGCCGTCGATGGTTGGCGGGTCTGCGTTGCCTGAACTTCGCATCAGGGGGAATGTGGGCCGATGGACTGGAATCTGGCCGCGGGATTTGGCGTTGCTGCGACAGCGACCTTCGTGCTGATGAAGGTGCTGGCGCCGTTTGCGCATCGACTGGGTCTGGTGGATCAGCCGGGCGGTCGCAAGCTGCACGAGGTACCCACGCCGTTGACCGGCGGTCTCGCGATGCTCGGCGGGTTCGTGGTCGCGCTCTTCTTCATTCCTCAGGTGTCGCCGCTGCTGATGCCGTTTGCGGTGGGCTCGGCCCTGCTGGTCGCCATCGGCTGCATCGACGACCGCTACGACGTGCCCTGGTGGCTGCGTCTGGCGGTGCAGTGCACCGCGGTGCTGGTCATGGCGCTCTGGGCGGGGGTCTTCCTCCAGCACCTCGGGCCGGTGTTCGGCAGCGGGCGGCTCTACCTTGGCTGGGCGGCGGTGCCGTTCACCGTGTTCGCCGCGGTCGGTGTGATCAATGCCTTCAACATGGCCGACGGGTCGGACGGGCTGGCCGGGTCGCTGGCATTCAGTTCGCTGGTGCTGCTGGCGGGCGCTTCCCTGTACGCCGGTCACATCACGCTGCTGTTCCACATCCTGCCGCTGCTGGGCGCGCTGGCGGCGTTCCTGTGGTTCAACCTGCGCCTGCCCTGGCAGAGCCGTGCGCGTGCCTTCATGGGCGATGCCGGCAGCATGCTGCTTGGCTTCACCATCGCCTGGGTCGCAATCCATCTCACGCAGACGCCGCGCCACCCGGTGCCGGTGGCGCTGGCCCCGTGGTTGCTGGCGATTCCCATCATTGACTGCCTTACGGTCAGCGCGCGGCGCATGTGGCACGGGCGTTCGCCATTCAGTCCCGATCACGGGCACCTGCACCACATGATGGCGGACGCGGGCTTTTCGCCGACGCGCCTGGCGGTGACGCTGAGCGTGGTCACGGTGTTGCTGGGCGCAGCGGCGGCGGTGGCGATCAAGTTCGGCGTTCCGAAGATCGTGATGGTGTGGCTGTTCATTGCCACGTGGTTCGCCTACATGTGGTTCACAGCGAAACGCGATCGCGCGGTGCGCCTGCTGCGATTCCTGCGCGGCAATCCGGTCGCGACCGACGTGGCGCCGGCAGTCAGCGAATCTTCGACAGGCTGAGGCGCATCATCCACATCCGCGGCGGGCTATGATCGCCGCCCATGAATGCACCCAGGACCAACCAGCCCTTTGTCGTAGCGGTCACCGGCGGCGTGGCGTCGGGCAAGAGTACGGTGACGGCGATGTTCGAGGCGCAGGGCGTGCCAGTGGTGGACGCCGACCACTCCGCGCGTGCGGTGGTGACACCGGGCAGCGAGGGGCTGGCGGCGGTGGTCGATGCATTCGGGCCGCAGTTTCTTCGCGAGGATGGTTCTCTGGATCGCGGCCGCATGCGCGATCACGTGTTTGCCGATCTCGACGCGAGGCGCCGCCTCGAAGCCATCCTGCATCCGCTGATTCGCTCGCATATGCACGCGGAAGTGCAGCGACTGGCCGCGGCTGATCCGCCGCCGCCCTACCTGATCGCCGCCATTCCGCTGCTGGCCGAGGTCGGCGCCTATCCCTGGCTGTCGCGGGTGCTGGTAGTGGATGCGCCCGAGCAGGTGCAGATCGAACGGGTGATGGCGCGCGACGGCATCGACGCCGACATGGCGCGCGCCATGCTCGATGCACAGATCGGTCGCGACCAGCGCCTGGCGCTGGCCGACGATGTCATCGTCAACGACTCCGACCGTGAAGCGCTGGCGGCCCGGGTGAACGCGCTGCACCAGGTCTATCGGAGGATTTCAGCCCAGGCGTGAAGCGCGCCTTGGATCCTTAGCCGAACGGCAGAATCCGCCGCCACAGCGACTTCTCTTCCGGCCAGCCGCCGCTCAGATACGGGTGCTCGGGGAAATTCAGCTGCAGGATGCGACGGGCGTCGTCGGCGAGTTTGTCCTCTCCGAGACGGCCGTAGCTGAACGCCATGACCGCCAGCGCGTCCGCGTTCTGCGGCGCCTGCGGGTAGTTCTCGACGACGAAGCGCGCGCGGGTGGCGGCGGCAATCCATGCGCGTCGCTTGAGGTAATACGAGGCCACGCCGATTTCCGACTGCGCCAGGTTGTTGCGCAGGTAGATCATGCGCTGGCGTGCGTCAATCGCGTATTCAGTGTCCGGATAGCGCTGGATCAGCTCGTTGAAGTCGGTGAAGGCCTGGCGCATGTGATTCAGGTCGCGCTGGGTCGGGTCGCGACCGACGAAGCGCTCGAGAAACGAGAACTCTCGGTCGAAATTGATCAGCCCACGCAGGTAGTAGGCGTAGGAGATCCTTTCGTGGGTGGGGTAGGTGCGGATGAAGCGGTTGATGGTGCTGACCGCCTCGTCGGGCTGGCGCAGCTTGTACTGGGCGTAGGCCAGCTCGATCTGCGACTGCTCGGTGTAGGGACCGAAGGGGTAGCGTGCAACCAGCCGCTTGTACAGGAACTGGGCGCGGCCCATGTTGCCGCGGTCGAGCGCCGTTTTCGCGGTCTCGTAGAGATCTTCCACCGACGCGGTCTCGGCGAAGTCGGCGCGGCGCGCGCCGCAGGCGACCAGAAACAGGGCGAGCAGCACGATCGCTGCCTTCAGGGGCAGGGAGAAATTCGGCATGGGATCAAGTATCGGACCGTTTTGAAGCCGTCGATGATAACGGAATCAACCGCTCGGGGTCCGCTCCGGGGCGGCGGCGTTGCTGTCCGGTTCAGCCTGGGCGGCGTTGTCCCGGCCGCGCCCCCGCAGGTCCGGGGGCAGCCCGGCATAGCTGCGCAGCAGCCGAACGCAGCCGTGCGCGACCGTGGAGATTCGCGCCTCCTCGGTCGAGGCAATGTCCGCCTGAGGCGGGACTTTTTCATGTCATCCATGACATTTTTCCGTCCGCCTCCCGGCGGCCGGGTCACTTCTCTTTGCGCGTCCAAAGAGAAGTAACCAAGAGAAAGGACGCCCCGCTTCCGCGCCTTCCGGGCCTCCTGCCCTCCAGGTTCGCGTGCGGCCTGCGGGGTCTGTCGACGGTCCATCCCTGGCCCGACGCCAGACTGGTCCACTTCCTGTGGGCCACCCTTCGGGCTGTTCCCTCCGGCCGCCCGCCGCTGCAGAGGGTCCCCGAAGAGCAACGCGCCCTCCAGGGCGCGCAAAGCACGCCGGACAGGAGCGGCGAAAGCCGAGATCAGCGGTTCATGCGGGGCGTTTATCGCGGATTTCGCCGCTCCTGCCCGGGGTGCGGTGGTTGTGCGGGAGCGGCGAGAGCGACCGTCCCTTCGTTCGATGCTGAGCCTATGTCGGGGCTGAGGCCCCTCCTGCAGTGCCATGCCCTGTAGGAGCGCACCCGTGCGCGACCCGATCCTCACATTGGAACAGAGGGTGCCGCGCAGCGGTTGCCTGCGGGCTTCAGAGCGCGATGTAGTGGCGCGCGCTGCTGTTGGCAGCCGGGGCGACTTCGCGCAGATCCACGGCCGTTCCGGAGAAACCGTCGTCGCCCACGGTGGCACCCGAGCGGATGAACTGGCCGAGTTCGTTGGAGGGCTTGCCGCTGAGGTCGCTACCCAGGGTATTGACCGCGCGGCGGATCAGCGCACCATGGTCGGCGATGACGCACTCCGAACAACGCATGGTCGCCACCGGCATTTCCAGGTGGATCACCACTCGGACCCCTGCCCCGGCGGCCTGTGCAGGCCCGCCGGGGAAGAAGGCCAGGAGGGTGGCCAATAGGGCGATTGCGATTCCGGAGCTGAAGGTAAACATGATCGGGGGGAGGTCGAATCCTTCGGGTTGTGCACAGTCAACGCCTTCACCGCGGCCCGAATCGTGACTGCGCTCATGCATTTGCCGTACAGGTTCGCGATCCGCGTGAGCGTGCTCACAGTTCTCGCCTTTGGTCCGGCGCCGGGCACCGCGAGCGAGTCCACGACGGCAGATGAAGTCGGTGCTCCTTCGCTGGCCGTCAGCCCCGCAGTCGTGCAGTGGGTGCTGCACCGAAGGAGCCGCAACGGTCATGCGATCCGCTTGGCCAACATGTCGGATGAATCATTGGAGGTGGTCGCGGAGCTGCGCGGCTGGCGGCTCGATGAGGCCGGTGCCGTCGAGGACTTTCAGCCGGATCCGGAAACCTTCGCCGCGACCGTGCGGGCGGTGCCGGAGAGCCTGCGCCTGGATCCGAACGAGCGCCGCACCGTGCGCCTGTGGCTGGAAGGCGGCGCGGCGCTGGACGACGGGGAGCACCGCGCGCTTCTGGTGCTGCGTGGCCAGAACGCATCCGGAGAGGAGCGTATCCGGCTGGACCTGGCGATCTATGCCCAGCTTGGCGAGATGCGCTTTGACGCCACGCTGGAGTCGGCGCGCTGGCGACTGCGCGATGGGGAGCTGACGGCGACCTTCAACGTGATCAACCGCGGCAATCATCACGTGCGCATGGACGGCTGGCTGGGCGTGATCGACGCCGAGGGTGTTGTCCAGCGCTTCCCCCTGCCGCGCAGCCCGGTGCTGCCCGGCGAGACGCGCACCCTGACTTCGAGCCAGCCTTGGCCTGGCCCGACGCCCGCGGAAGTCGGCATGGAAGGAACTCTGGGGCAGCAGCTGCTGGATGACTTGGCGATCGAGGCGCATAGCGATGAACCGTGCGGGCAGGGGGCGACCCCTTTAGACTCTGCGCATGTCATCGAACCCCGCCAGCGACAGCGAACCCCTTGAATCCGTCATCCCTGTCGAAGCCGCCGGTCGGCGCTTCGACCAGGTGCTTGCCGAGATCTTTCCCGACTATTCGCGCAGCCGTCTGAGCACCTGGATCAAGAGCGGACAGGCGCGGCTGGAGGATGCCGAGGTCAAGCCCCGCCACCTGGTGCGCGGTGGAGAACTGGTCAGCCTGGTGCCGGACGTCGAGCCCGACCGCACCGTACAGCCGCAGCCGATGGATCTCGACATCCGCTTTCAGGACGCGCATCTGCTGGTGCTGCACAAGCCTGCCGGCCTGGTGGTGCACCCCGGTGCCGGTCAGCCCGACGGCACCCTGCAGAACGGGCTGCTGCATTTCGACCCGGAGCTGGCCAAGGTACCGCGCGCGGGAATCGTGCACCGGCTGGACAAGGACACCAGCGGCCTGATGGTGGTGGTGCGCAGCCTGCAGGCGCACGCCGCGCTGGTGGCCGCGCTGGCCGCGCGCGAGATTCATCGCGACTATCTGGCGGTGGTGCAGGGCACCCTGGTGGCGGGCGGCAAGGTGGATGCTCCGATCGGCCGCCATCCGACCGATCGGCTGCGCATGGCGGTGGTGCAGGGTGGTCGCGACGCAGTGACCCATTACCGCATCGGTGAGCGCTTTACCGCGCACTCGCTGCTCGAAGTGAGCCTGGAGACCGGTCGCACGCATCAGATTCGCGTGCACATGGCGCACATCCACCATCCGCTGGTGGGCGATCCGCTCTACGGCGGCGGACCGCGTCTGCCCAAGGGCGCATCAGCCGAGTTGATCGACATCCTGCGCGGATTCCGGCGCCAGGCGCTGCACGCGTGGCGGCTGGCGTTCGTCCACCCGGTTACGGGCGAGCCGGTCAGCGTCGAGGCCGAGCCGCCTGCGGACTTCCAGGCGCTGCGTCTCGCGCTGCGTGAAGGAACCTGAGCGACAACGCCGCGATGGCGATTGCGATGTGCGCAGCAACGACGTGGTTTGCCGCGAGCCTGGGAGCACGACACCCCGGGCAGGCGCGGCGAAAGCCGCGATCGGCGGTGGGGATGGGCCGTCCATCGTGGCTTTCGCCGCTCCTGCATGAGCAAGGGTGCGGTGCGCAGACGCCACCACCGCGGCATGCGGCAAGCCCCTGACCCACCGCAACACGATTCGTTGCGTTTCCCTGAAGCACCCATTTGCGTGGCCTTGAATGGCTGCGATGCATGTCCGC
>CAZGKE010000094.1:0-11336 GCA_964526035.1 uncultured Gammaproteobacteria bacterium
GCCATGCTCGCGCTGATGACCGGACTTCTGCTCGGTGCGGGCAGTGCGTGCAGCGCCGACGGCGAGCACGCCGCATCGTGGGACGAGGCCGAAATCGTGGAGACCATTGGCGCGCTCTCCGATGCGGAACTGGACGCGATGGCGATGGAGTTCGAGGCGGTCGAACAGGCGCAGATCGAAGCCAACCTGCGTTTCAACGAAGCCCAACGGAACTATCTGGCCCGTGTCGTCGCAGCGGCAGCCGCCAGCGGCGAACTCGAACACGAAGTCGCGGCTCTTCTGCTGGCGGGCAGTTTCTCGATGCGCGGACACGATTTCGAGCCGGGGATTCTCGACGGCTTGATGACGCGCGCCATGGCTGGCGCCGCGCTGCGCCCGGACCTGCTCAACGCGCTCGACATTTCCTGCGGCTTGCTGGCATCGGCGTGGACCCCGACGAACCCGGACGCTACGCGTGCGCCGCCGCCGGCCTGCGACGAATCCGGGACGAGGCGCAAGCTGACGGCCATCGAACCCGCCAACGCCCACCACTGGATTCGGCGACTGGACAGCGACCTCCGAGCCGGCGATCACGAGTTGGCTCGCGCCCACCTGCTTGCCACCACGCGCAGCACCTACTGGCGCCCCGCTTTTCGCACCATCCTGCACTTGATGCACGCGGCGCTGACGCGTTGGCCGCCCGGCGAAGATCTCACCGAAGCCGCACGTGCGGTGTCTGAATCCCTGGCCCAAGCCGGCACCTTGGGTGCGTCTGACATGGCCTACTTCGAGGCATGGCGCGATTCCAGGGCCTTTGTCGCGCAGACGACGATGGGCCTGAGCCTGATACTTCCACTCGGACCCCACCAGCCGATGCTGGAACTCTGCCGCGCGGCCGTTGCCGCGCCCGACCGGGCGGGGATCGCGGCCTGCGCCCGTCTGGCCAGGTTGATGATCGGCAGCGAAGACAGCGTGATGGATGTGATGGTGGGCTACGCCCTGTTGATCGAAGTCGAACCACCTGCCGCGGCTGCGCGCGCCGAGGCCGAACGCGATGCCCTGCGCACCGGAATGTTGGAGGCCTATCGATCGGCGCTGACCGAGCACGGCGTCACGCAGGACCTGGTGGCCGACCTCGCCAACTGGATCGAACACGGCGAAATCGAAATGACGCGGCGCGGGCTGGCGCGCGTGGAGGCCGAACTGGCACGACGGGCTGCGGCTCGCGACGAAGAGAATCCGAACTGAGGCTGTCGCCAGTAATCCGGGCGCGCCTTCTTGCGCTCACATCGTGCCTTCCGATTCCGGAATGCGCTCCGCACGCCTCCTGTAGGAGCCCACCCGTGGGCGACATGGGCGCGGCACGCCGGGGCGGTCGGATCTTGCACGGCAACTCGTCCTGTCATGCGCTTTTTTCGCGCTTTCAGCTATGCTCGGCGCATCCAAATCGCGGCTGACGGCCGGAGGAGGTGCCTGATGCTTCATGACATCCATTCCACCCGCGTCCTGTCCCTGGATGCGAACGGTCGGATTCTCGACTGGATTTCGTGGCAGGACGCGGTGTGTCTGTACGTGCGCGAGGCAGTGGCCTGGACGCTGGGTGACCCCTGTCTGCGCATCCACGGCGGCGAATGCCGGGCCAGCGGTCGACAGAGCATCATCGACCTGCACCCGATCGTGGCCAGCCGTGGCCATGCGCGCGCCAAATTCATCAATCCCACGCCGGGGCTGACCAATCCGGCGCTGTTCGCCCGTGACCGCATGATCTGCCTTTACTGCGGCGGCCACTACACGCGCAGCGAACTCACCCGCGACCATGTGGTGCCGGTGTCGCGCGGCGGACGTGATCATTGGGAAAACGTGGTCACGGCGTGCATCAGCTGCAACGTCAGGAAGGGCAGCCGCACCCCGGCCCAGGCCAACATGCCGCTACTCGCGGTGCCCTACCGGCCAAGCTGGGTGGAGCACCTGATCCTGTCCAACCGCAACATCCTCGCCGACCAGATGGAGTTCCTGGTCAACCATCTGCCGCGCGACCGCCGCCACGCCTGAGGCTTCGGTCGCGCCCGGCGCTGACAGCGCGCGCCTTGCCGCTGCCATGACCGCAGGCGGATAATGTGCAGCCAACCATGTCGCAGCATCGATGATCGACGCCACCCGCTACCCGCGGCTCGCCCGCATCCAGACACCCGCCGACCTTCGCGGCTTCGCCGAGGAGGATCTCGTCGCGGTGACGGGCGAGCTGCGCGCCTACCTGATCGAATCGGTGTCCAAGTCGGGCGGGCATTTCGGCGCCGGACTCGGCGTCAGCGAACTGACTGTGGCGCTGCACTGGCTCTACGACACGCCCACCGACCGCATCGTCTGGGACGTCGGCCACCAGTGCTACCCCCACAAGATCATCACCGGTCGCCGCGACCAGATCGAGTCCATCAAGAAGAAGGACGGACTGGCGCCCTTTCCCAAGCGCGACGAAAGCGAGTACGACACCTTCGGCGTCGGCCACTCCTCGACCTCGATATCGGCAGCCTTGGGCATGGCCATCGCGCTGCAGCGCCAGGGCGACCCGCGCAAGGTCGTCGCAGTGATCGGCGACGGCGCGATGACCGCGGGCATGGCGTTCGAGGCGCTCAACCACGGCGGCGGCATGGACCCCGAGCCCAACCTGCTGGTGGTGCTGAACGACAACCGCATGTCGATCAGCGAGAACGTCGGCGCCGTCACCCGCATGTACGCGCGGCTGCTGGCCGGGCGCGGCTACACCGCCATCCGCGAGGGCGGCAAGAAGCTGTTTCCGCGCAGCACCCGCTTCGGCCGCTTCCTGAAACGCTGGGAGGAGCACTGGAAGGGCATCATGGCCCTGCCCTCCACCCTGTTCGAGGAGATGGGCTTCCACTACACCGGGCCCATCGACGGCCACGACCTGCCGCTGCTGCTGAAAACCCTGAGAACGCTGAAGGAGCTCAAGGGACCGCAGCTCCTGCATATCGTCACCACCAAAGGCAAGGGCTACGCGCTGGCCGAAGAAGACCAGATCCAGTATCACGCCGTCGGACCCTTCGACCCGGTGAAGGGCGTGGTCAGCAAGCCTCCCGGCCGACTCACCTATACCCAGGTGTTCGGCGACTGGCTGTGCGACATGGCGGCAGCCGACACGCGCCTGCTGGGCATCACCCCTGCGATGCGCGAAGGCTCCGGCATGGTGCGCTTCTCGCAGGAGTTCGCCGACCGCTACTTCGACGTCGGCATCGCCGAGCAGCATTCGGTCACCCTGGCGGCTGGCATGGCCTGCGAGGGCATGAAGCCGGTGGTGGCGATCTATTCCACCTTCCTGCAGCGCGCCTACGACCAGCTCATCCACGACGTGGCCCTGCAGGATCTCGACGTGCTGTTCGCGCTGGACCGCGCCGGCGTGGTCGGCCCCGATGGCGCCACCCATGCCGGCAGCTTCGATCTCAGCTACCTGCGCTGCATACCCAACATGGTGGTGATGGCGCCGGCCGACGAGAACGAATGCCGGCAAATGCTGAGTACCGGCTTCGCGCACTGCGGGCCTGCCGCGGTGCGCTATCCGCGCGGCTCGGGTTCCGGCGCGCTCCCTCGGCCTGGACTCGACACCCTGCCGATCGGCAAGGCCGAGCTGCGCCGCCGTGGGCAAGGCCTTGCCCTGCTGTGCTTCGGTGCGCCGCTTGCCGCCGCCGAAGCGGTCGCCGCTGAATTGGACGCCACGGTCGTCAACATGCGCTTTGTCAAGCCGCTGGATGAAGCCTTGCTGCGCGAGCTGGCTTCCAGCCATGACGCTCTTGTCACCCTGGAAGACAACGCCATCCAGGGCGGCGCCGGATCGGCGGTTTCCGAGTTCCTGGCCGGCGAAGGCATTTCACTGCCGGTACTGCACCTCGGCCTTCCCGACGCCTTCCTGGAACACGCCAGCCGCGAGGAGCTTCTGGCCGAATGTGGGCTCGATGTCGATGGCATCCGCAGCGCCATTCTCGAACGCTGGCCGCAGGCCAGGCAGGCGGCGAAGGGTCGGCTGTCGGCGCTGTAGATCGGCCGATTCCGGGTTCCTGCGCGTTGTCCTGCATTCTCCCCGCGCATGTGCTGCGCCTGGGAGCTCACGCACTCATATGGCCGCCGCCGTTGATGTGAATCACCTGACCGGTGATGTAGCTGCCGTCGTCGCATGCCAGGAGGACATAGGCGGGCGCCACTTCCGCCGGCTGGCCGGGTCGCCCGAGCGGCGTGTCACCGCCGAATTTCGCGACCGCGTCGGCATCGAAGCTGGCGGGAATCAGCGGCGTCCATATCGGCCCCGGAGCGACCGCGTTGACACGGATTCCGCGTGCGGCCAGACGCTGGGCAAACGAGAACGTCAGCGCGTGGATCGCTCCCTTGGTGGCGGCGTAGTCGAGCAGTTCGGCGTGGCCACGGGCGCCGGTGACCGAACCTGTGCTGATGATCGAGCCGCCTTCGGGAAGATGGCGCAAAGCGGCAGAAATCAACTCGAAATACGCGAATACATTGGTATTGAACGTCGCTTCCACTTGCGCGCGCCCAAGTGCCTCCGGCTCGTCGACAGGGTGTTGTTCGGCTGCATTGTTGACCAGGATGTCGAGACGTCCAAACGCTTCTACAGTCACATCGACGGCACGTTTCGCTCCGCCGTCGAGTCTCAGGTCGGTGCGTAGCACCAGGCAACGCCGCCCCTCGTCAGCCACCATCCGCCTGGTTGTGCAGGCATCGTCATCCTCCTCCAGATAGACGATGGCAACATCAGCACCCTCGCGGGCGAAACGGACGGCCACCGCGCGGCCGATGCCGCTGTCGCCTCCGCTGATCAGCGCGACCTTGCCCTCGAGTTTGCCGCTGCCGCGATAGTCGTCGCGGATCACGATCGGCTTCGGCTCCATCTTCGATTCCCGACCCGGCTGTCGCGCCTGGGTCTGAGGAGGGTTCGGATGATCTGATCGCATGGCGGGCTCCCTTGATGGGCGAGGACTACGCAAACGCGATGCATGGGTCGTGCCAGACCGTTGGACGGCCGACGCGTGACGGTCGCATCGTTCTTGCGCATAGACAGCGCGCCGAAGCTCGGTCACATCGGCAGCCCCGCAGGCGTCGGCTCAGGTCGACTCCCATCGCATCGTCGCGATGTCGGCACAACCAACGGCGCCGAATCGTTCGATCTGCATCATCGGCGCGAAATCGAATTGCAGGATGCATGCCTTCAGCCTCGTCTCGAGAGGACTGCTTCTTCGATCATTGACCTGTACGTGATGCAAATACGGGGCTTCAGGCGCTGGCACAGCGGTTGCATCGACGCCCGACAGCGTGATCTTTCATCGATCTCGGTCGCGCACGGTTCAACGCAGATGAAGATCGCCACGCATCGCGAAAATGGAAAACGGAGTCCGACATGCATGCAGCCAGCCCGCACCCGCGCGACCAATCGAGCACGACATCGACGATCGTGCCGATCGCACACGCCGGAAAGCCCCTACCGCAAGCCAATCGTCTACTTGCGGCATTGCCACCTGACGCCCAGGACCGCTTGTACGCGGAATTGGAACTCGTCTTTCTGCCACTGGCGAGCGTGGTACAGGAACCCTATATCTGCATGAGTCACGTCTATTTCCCGGCCGGCGCCAACATCTCCGTGCAATACGTGATGAGTAACGGCGACACGACTGGCGTCGCGGCAATCGGCAACGAGGGACTGCTGGGCTTCAGTTTGTGTTTGGCTGACGACGAGAGCATTTCGCAGCGATCGATGGTGCAGAGCGCCGGTTACGCCTTCCGGCTGCCGGGATGGCTGGTACGAAGGGAATTCAACCGCCACGAAGAACTGCTGGTGCTGGTGCTGCGCTATACGCAAACCGTCATCACGCAGTTGGCGCAGACGGCGGTGTGCAACCGGCGACATGAGATCGAACAGCGGCTTTGCCGTTGGCTGCTGTTGTCGCTGGATCGCCTTCCGGACAACCGACTGACCATGACGCAGGAATTCATCAGCAACATGCTGGGTGTTCGTCGCGAAGGCGTCACCCAGGCTGCGACGAAGTTGAGAGACCTGAGGGTCATTGACTATGCACGCGGTTTGATCACGGTGCTGGACCGGCCCAGCCTGGAAAGGCTGAGTTGCGAGTGCTACCACGTGGTCAGGGATGACTGCGCCCGCTTGCTTGATTACCCACCGCAGCGCCAGACCATCAGGCGCGCTGCGTCCATTTCGATGGGAACGATGACACGTTCGCACCATCCAGCATCCCGTCGTGCGTGATTTTTCTTCCTGTCGTCCGAGAAGGACCAAGCCCAACGACCCGCGGCTGCCACAGCCCGGATTCTGAGAGGGCGGACGACACCCTCGTTTGGTGACCGCACCACGGACGCTTGCTTCTCGCGCAGCAGTGATGGGGATGGTGCCATGGGCGCATCGAACCCGGCCGAATCGTCCGATCTGCACTGCTGGCGCGCAATCAAGTTGCAGGATGCATGCTCGCAGCCTCCTCTCGCGTGGATTTCTGCTCCGATCGTTCAAGCGTTTGGCGATGCAATCACGCGTCTGTTGGCGCTGGCACAGCGGTTGCATCGACGCTCAGCAGCGTGATCGTCAATCGATCGCGGGCGCGCACGATGCCACGCTGATGTTGGTAGCCGCGCATCGCGACACTTCCAGATCAATCAAGACGACAAAGGAGTTCGACATGCATGCAACCAGCCCGCACCCTCGCGACCATTCCAGTACGGCACCGACGGCCGTTCCAATCGCACCCGCCGATGACAGCGCGGTTTCATGGGCGGCGATCCTCGCCGGAGCGGCTGCGGCTGCTTCACTGTCACTGATTCTTGTCCTGCTGGGGGTCGGCCTCGGACTGTCTTCAGTGTCGCCTTGGGCGTACCAGGGCGTGACCGCCGAAGCCTTCGGTTGGGCGACGATTGCGTGGGTCAGCTTCACCTCGATCGCAGCCTCCGGACTTGGAGGGTATATGGCAGGCCGCCTTCGCCGTCGCTGGACCGCGGTGCATGACGACGAGACCTATTTTCGTGACACGGCACATGGCTTCCTCGCTTGGGCAACGGCGACGCTGCTCACGGCGGCACTGCTGACATCAACGATCACCGGCATGCTCGGCAGTGGCACCAGGTTCGCCGCTGATGCTGCCGGCAGCATGACGGCGTCCACCAGCGACGGATCGACATCAGACCGCCGCACCGAGAGTGATGAAGTCTGGCAGAGTCTGATCGGCTATCACATCGATCGCCTGTTCCGTCAGCGGGCCGGCGGGACGCCTGCTCCGACGGCGTCTGCCAGCGATGCACCCTTCGACGACGCTGAAGCGCTGCCCTCGCCGGATCCGCGCTCGCAAAGCGAAGTGCGACGCGCGGAGCTGCGGAGCGAAGTCGAACGGATCGTGAGGGTCAGTCGGGATCAGGGCGACAGTACATTGGCAGAGGACGATGCCGACTATCTGGCGCAGTGGGTGGCGCGCCAGACCGGGCAGAGCGAACAGGACGCGCGCAATCGTGTCGAGCGGGTTCTCGGCGAATTCCATGCCTCACTCGACGACCTTGAGGCGCAGGTCCGTGAAGCCGCGGACGAAGCCAGGAAGGCCTCGGCCTACGCAGCCCTGTGGTTGTTCATCACCCTCTTGATGGGCGCGTTCGTTGCCAGCCTTCTCGCCACCTTCGGTGGGCGCCAGCGCGATACCGCCTGAGACCTGCAACCCATTCAAGACGCAAGGAGAATCGAGATGAAATACCTGTTGCTTTGGCTCCTGGGCATTCCCATTCCGGTGCTGATACTGATTGCCCTGCTGCTTTGATCACCGCCGACCTCGGCGAACGCGAAGGTGTGGCGGACGCATCAGATGCCGAACTGCTTGCGCTTGCGGTATAGGGTCGAAGCGTTGATCCCGAGCGTCCTGGCCGCATCTTCAAGGTTGGAAGCAGAACCCAGGACCGCGACGATATGCGCACGCTCCAGTTCCCGCAGAGTGATGTCGGCGCCGACGCGCTGCACCGCCGAGTCGTTGCCGTTGACGCCGTTGCCGGGCTGGGTCAACAAGTCGGATGGCTGCAGCTCAGGGTTGCTCGCGAGGATGACCGCGCGCTCGATCACATTGCGCAGCTCGCGCACGTTGCCCGGCCAGGAATACGTGCGCAGCTTGGCCTTTGCGGCTTCGCTCAGCGAGCGAGCGGGACGCCGATAGTTCCTGGCAAACGCCAGCAGGCAACGCTCGGCGATCTCGATCATGTCATCGCCTCGATCGCGTAGGGGCGGCATCCACAGCGTGATCACGTTGAGGCGGTACAGCAGATCCTGTCGGAACTCCCCGGCCGCGACCATCGCATCGAGGTCGCGGTTGGTGGCGGTCACGATACGGACGTTTGCGCGACGCGTGACCGAGTCACCGATCCGCTCGTATTCCTTGTCCTGCACGAAGCGAAGCAGTTTGGCCTGAAGGGCGAATGGAAAATCGCCGATTTCGTCCAGGAACAGGGTGCCGCCGTCGGCGCGACCGACGCGCCCCTGGGTGTTCTCGGTGGCGCCGGTGTAGGCGCCCTTGGCGTGACCGAACAGCTCGCTTTCCAGGAGCTCGCCGGACAGCGACGGACAGCTGACCGTCACCAGCGGACCATTGCTGCGCGGGCTCCACTGGTGCAGGGCGCGCGCCAGAACGCCTTTTCCTGTGCCGCTCTCGCCGAGAATCAACACCGAGGCGTCGGTGTCGGCCACGCGCCGGGCCTCCTCCAGCACTTGAGCCATGGCAGGTGCTGTCGAGCCGGCCTCGAAAACTGACGTGTCGTCGCATTCGGTCTCCAGATCCTCGACCCGCATTTCCAGACGCCGCGCCTTGGCCTGCTTGACTGCCGCAATGCGTACCTGGGCGGGCGAGCACGGCTTCATGAGGTAGTCGTGCGCGCCCGCGCGCATAGCGTCCAACGCGCGTTCGACCGACGACTGTTCCGCGCAGACCACCAGGCGCATCCAAGGCGCCGCGGATTTCAGCTCCGGCAGCAGCTCCGGCCCTGACTCATCCCCGAGGCACAGGTTGAGGAAGCAGACGTCGAAAACGTCGCGTCCGAGCGCGGCCATCGCGAACTCGCCGTTCTGCGCGACAGCGACACGGAATCCGGCCTCCACCAGACAGTCGCGAAAGGCGCGCTGAACGGCAGGCTCATCGTCAATGAGCAATACGCCGGCAGGCGACGCAATGGTGTTGGTGGGCATGGATGCAGGGACTTTAACTGGACGGAGTTCTAGTGGCGATGACCCGCTCTACCGATCTGGCTGTGTTGGCCCTGCGCCTGACATTGGATCACAAGGCCGTTCGCGGTTCAACGCATCGCTGAAGCACCTTTGGCCCGCCAGCATGCTATTGATTCATGGTGATTGGGGTGAGTGCGACCGAGACGTGGGAGTGGCGGTACAGCATGCATCCCGCCATGCCCGGCGACCATCCAGGAGGTGCCGGACCGGTGCACGGTGCCACGATGCGCTGCTTGGCACCGGGACCGGCGAATGCTCGCGCCTCCAGGGGAGCAAAAAAAAACGACGGGCCGGGCACCGCGTGCGCCGGCCCGTCGCTGATGGCCAATGATCAGAGGTTGCGTTCGAACTCGCGAATGCGCTCTTTGGCCTCGTCCTTGGCGATGCCGTAGCGTTCCTGCAGACGGCCGACCAGATAGTCGCGATTGCCTTCGGCGACATCCAGGTCGTCGTCGGTCAATTCGCCCCACTTGGCCTTGATCCGGCCCTTGAACTGCTTCCAGTTGCCTTTGATTCGATCTTCATTCATTTCGATTGCTCCTTGGGTCAGGCGGCCATGCGGCGCTTGAGCGCGCGCATCTCGTCGTGGCATGCGCGGACTTGCGGCAGGTACGCTGCCACGGCGTCGCGCATACGCACGTCGTCTATCGATGTCAGCGACTCGTTGAAGTGCTCGAGCAGGCGGTCTTCGCCTTCTTCGAGTTGGGCAACGTAGATCGCTTCCTCCTTGCTGCTCAGCGACGCTCGGATATCGGCATACAGCTTGCGCATCTTGCCGACCATGGTGCCGCTGTCGGGAATCTCCTCGCCGGACAGCGCCAGCCGCGCGCCGAGGCCCTGGATCAGATTGCGCTTGGCTACCGCCATCCGGGTAAACAGGTCCTTGAGCGCCGGATTGCGGACTTCATCGCGCGCGGACTCGTAGAACTCCGCGTTGTCACGCGCGATCTGCACCAGCTCCTGCAGCAATTTCGCGTTCTTGTCGGTCATGTTCAATCTCCTGTAGGTTCTGAAAAATCAGTTGCGGGCAACGTCACGCCCGGTGGCTCTCGGTGAACCGGTCACTGCCAGTGAGGATGCGTTGACCTCACGCACTCCTCGGATGTCCCTGGCAAGCTCGACCGCGAGTGCCTTCTCCGCTCCGGAATCCACTTCGCCCGATAACAGGACAACGCCGTTACGGGTCTCGACCTCGACCCCCAGGCCACCGATCGAGCGCGAGAAGAGCAGAGTGCTCTTGACCTTGGTGGTGATCCAGGTGTCGGTCACCGGCTGCTCGCTTTCGCCGGGCTGGCGATCACCTTCCCTGCTGACGGTCGCCGAGGTGCGTTCACCGTCGGGCACCACGCGCAACTGATTGTCGACGGCCACCACGTTGCGGGTGTTCTTCGCCAGTCGTTCAGCGAGTTCGCGTGACGCCGCAGTATCGGCTTCACCCTTCAGCGTGACCCGGCCGTTGCGGGTGTCGACATTGATGTCCAGCCCGTCGGTGTTGCTGTTCCACAGCAGCTTCGACTTGACCTGGGCGGTGACGGCGGCGTCTGCCACGGTGTCGCCGAAGCTGCGCTCGCCGTCCCGGTGGGGCCTGCCTGCGTAGGTCGGGTCGACACGGAGCTGATTGTCGACGCGTTCGATACCGCTGACGCTGAGCGCGATCTGTTCAGCCAGGTCCTTCTCGACGTCAGATTCCACTGAGCCGTTGAGCGTGGCCTGGCTGCCGCGCACCTTGACGTCGATCTCGCTACTGCGCAGGTGATCGCTGGTAGCGAAGGTCGCGCTGATGAAGCCTTCGCGGCGCGCGTCTTCGGCAGATTGCGGAACGGTCGCCGTGCGTTCCTGGGGGGTTCCCGTCGCGGGCACCGTACGGCGGTCATCGTTGGACATGGCCGGGCCAGGTACCGCAAGGGCAAAAGCCAATGCGATGCCGGTGGCGATGCCTGAACGCATCATTGAAGTAGGACTCTTCATGGTGTTCTCCTGTTGGTGGAATCGATCCGACAAACCTTGCTGGCAGATGAACGAACATCGCCGGGGGGGAGGGTTTGTCGCAGGAGGTGTTGCAGTATCTGTGCCACCCGGAGCGCAA
>CAZGKE010000094.1:11436-13753 GCA_964526035.1 uncultured Gammaproteobacteria bacterium
GCTTCTGGAAGACCGCGGGACAAGTCGGCGCCGGTCTGGCCCTGTTCCTTTGTGGGCTGTTGCTTTCGCTACCTCCTGGCGTACCGGGCTTTCTGCTGTGGGTTCCCGGCATTGCCTTGATTGCGGCGCGCTCAAGGTACCTGTCGTTCCTGCTCGATCGATTGGAAGTCTGGGCACGGCGCGTCTGGCCGGGCAAGGGAGCCTGAGAACCAGGAGATGGCCGCCTGCTCGTCGCTCGACGCATTGAACCGGCGCCGCTGATCGTCTCACCATCGTGCCTTGCCGGTCGGCGCGCCGTCGGACAGTCCCGGCATGTCCGCGCCCGAAAGCCATGGGTGCCACAACGCACAGACCAGCGCGCAGGACAGTCCATCCTTTGCGCAGGATCCGCTGACTGCATTGCCGCCTTCCGTGGCAAAGCTTGCCGAACCCACTGCCACTATCAGGAGTCACCCCAATACAGAATCGTCCAATCCCCATCGTCGCCCTTGCCGCGTTCGCTCTCGCGGGCTGCCATAAGAGTTCCACCGAAACCGCCAGGGACGTGTCAGATGCGCGCCAGGGTGCCAAGGAGAACGTACAGGAAGCGCGCGAGGACAAGGGACAGGTTGTCGCCAGCACCAATGAAGAGGTGGCCGATGCGCGTCGGGCCTGTACGGACAGCACCAACGACGCCCGCAGGAAGCTTGCCGCCGTCGAAGCCGACGCCATGGTCAAGACCACCCATGCCGATTTCGATATTGCCGAGGCAGAAGCGAACGGACGCGCTGATGTCGCCAAGCAGAAGTGCGGCTCATTGACCGATGAACGCCAGGACGCGTGCCTGAGCAGCGTCTAGGCGAGGCTGAAAGCCGATCTGGCCGACCTTGCCGCGAAACGTGATGCCGTGCTGGTCTCTGCAGAGAATCGCGTAGCCCGACACGACTGATTTCTAGAATGCGTTGACAAGAACGGGCCGCAAGGCCCGTTCTTGTTTTTGCGAGCCAAGCATCCCAGGCATCGGAGCCTGCGGCCTACTGACCTGATCAGGCACCGGCTCTCGAGCGGATGGAATTCGGCCTCCCAGGTTGCGCCAGATTCGCGCAAGTTGGCAATTCTCGCGACCCAGCCTCACCGCGCTTCGTCGGACCCTGATCGCGCCACCCGCCTGATCCGCACACTCATGCTTCCTGCTACCTCAGCGTCATGACTATGACGCCGAGGCTTTGTGAGTAGTCAACTAATTTTGATGAGTTGCATGCGTGCAATTGCATCACCCCATCGCTTGGCACTCTGACTGCGGTCAGGGTTATGTTGAAGGGCATCACCTGGTTTGCCTGCAACGCGACCAGCGGAAAGTCACCCGCCAGAGCACCGCCCACCGGGACCATGAGTTGGACGCAGCTGTCGGCGGCCACAGTGACTCCGATGGTTCCGTTGAAAAACACGCCCGCATGCCGACTCATCGTGAGGGTTCCCGCGGCGACCTTGTCATTCGTGACCGAGCCGCTGGCGAGTTTGGCGGTCGTGACAGCATTGGTAGTGAGTTTGGCCTCCGAGACCGCGCCGTTGGCGAGGCGGGCATTGGTGACCGCGAAGTCGGCAAGTTTGGCGCTATTGACTGCGCCATCTGCGAGTTTGGCGTTCGTGACCGCGCCATCGGCCAGCTTACCTGTCGTCACCGCGTTCGTGGCGATGCTTGACGCGACGATCGCGGCATTGGTGACCGCTGCCGCCCTTTGCGCATAGGGTGCCGGGTTGATCGGGGTCAGCGGCGTCAGGTACTCGTAGGCACCGGCCGAGTTCGCCGGACGAATGCCGATTTCCAGGAAGCGGACGAAATTGCCCGGGAACGGGTTCCCGTGGCTGCTGTAGTCCAACTCCACCGTGAACACGCCCTGCACGACATCGACATCGTCACGCAAGTTGGTGGCAATGGCGGTGCCAACGGAGTCGATCAGCCGGAACTCAAAGTCGTAGCTGCCGTGGGCGGGCTCGCCGCCGTCGTCCAGGCTGCCCTGGTAGGTGAACGCGGAACCCATGGCCAAAGCAGTCGTTGCCGCTGCAAGCAGCACGCTGGCGACTGCAAGACCGGTGAATAGTCGGAACTGGAACATGATCTCCTCCGGTTCTGCGAGGGCTAAGAGCCTCACGCCTCAATGGCAACCTGTGCCTTTCTCGGGTTGAAAAGCGGCTCCGCGCCTGCATGACCTGGTTGGCATGATTCCCACACGTCCTTCGCGCGTGGCCATCACCTCAACGTCATGAAGATCAGGTCGAGGCTGTTCCAGCTGGACGTACTATTGCCAACGTTGCAGGCACGCAACTCCATCTGACC
>CAZGKE010000095.1:0-13673 GCA_964526035.1 uncultured Gammaproteobacteria bacterium
TGCCGAAGGGTTGACGGGAAACGGCGTGTCGACAGGGCATGGCAGTTTGTAGGGGCCTCAGCCCCGACAGCCTGCGGGATCGAAGCCGAGGTTTGACGCGGAGCAGGGAGTCAATCTCGCCCGCGAGCCGGCAAGCGAATCTCGTTTCCCTCCTCCGCGTGCGGGGGAGGGGCAGGGGAGGGGGCAGCTCGGAGCCGGAGAAACGGAGCGTGCATCGAAGCCCAAGTCAAAAGCACCCCATCCCAACCTTCCCCCGCACGCGGAGGAAGGAGCCAGCTTGCGTTTTTCATTCCGTACCTTCCCCCGCACGCGGAGGACGGGGCCAGCCTGCGCTCAAGTACGCCGCGGCTCTACGTCAACAACGGATCAAGCGCCGCCCCCAGCGCCTTGCGCCGCCATCCCTGCAGCGCGCTGGGCCAGTCCTGGCCTGCGGCGAGGGTCTCCAGGTGTCGTTTGGAGGCGAGCAGGGGTTCGGGGAGGGCCATGGCTTCGGCGAGTGAGCGAACTGCCTCCTGCAGGCGTTTCAGCAGCGCGCGCTGGTTGTCGTCGAGTGCAGGCGGTGCAGGCAGCCACTGGTCGTCGCCGCTGTCGTCGCGCAATGCTTCCCATAGTCCGGGCCATGCGGCCTTGGGGCTGCGCCACAGCGGGCGCATGATTTGTGACAGTGCGTGAAGATCGGCCGGCGGTTTGGCCGCGAGGTCCTGCGCGGTCGGGTTGTCGAGCAGCCACATGCGCGGGCAGTCGCGCTCGCGGGCGTCGATTTCGCGCCACAGCAGGATGCGGCGCAGACGCTTCTGCACGATGTCCGGCCAGCGATACAGATTGCGGAACGTGTGCTGTGGCTGGCTGTCGATCGAGGGCTCGGAGGCGTTGGCGATCATCCTCGCGCAGTCCTCGCGCAGCCATTCGAGGCGGCCGAGCGAGTTCAATCTGTCGGTCAGCAGCGACGCCACTTCGGGCAGGTGCCGGACGTCCTCTGCGGCATAGTGGATCTGCGCGTCGGAGAGCGGGCGCTGCAGCCAGTCGGAGCGTGTCTCGCCCTTGTCGACGTGGCGATCGAGCAGAAGGTGGACGAGCGCGGCATAGCTCAGGGAGAACCCCAGCCCGGCCAGACCCGCTGCGATCTGGGTGTCGAACAGGGGTTCCGGCAGCACGCCGATCCCGCAACGCAGTGCCTCGAGGTCTTCACTGGCGCTGTGCAGGACCTTGTCCACACCCGGGTCGCGCAGCAGGTCGACCATGGGCTGCGGCGACGGCACCTGCAGAGGGTCGAGCAAGCCGATGTGACCGTTGAAGCCGATCTGCACCAGGGCAAGCTTGGGGAAGAAGGTGCGAACCCGCATGAACTCGGTATCGAGGGCCAGCGCCGTACCCGGGCGCCGCAGGTCGAGAAATTCCGAGAGGGCGTCGGCGTCGGCCAGATATTGTTGCAAAGAGTGACATCCTGTTGCGGGGCTGCACACGATAACCTATGGTGAATCGGTGGGCTCTGGGGCCGTCGCTTCAACCTTGAAGGGCGTGCTGGTACGGACTGCAGCGGATCATGAGAAACATCAATTCTATGCGGCTTTTTCTCGCTTGCGCCGTTGCGGCGCTGATTGTCCATGTTCCGGGTGAGGCCCGGGCGGTGTCGGCGGCCGTTCCCGCCAGTCTTTCCGCGGCGCTGGCGACGCAGTCCCTGCTGCAGTCGGAGGAAGCGAACGAGGAAGTGCCGGAGGAAGAAGCCGAGGGCGAGCGCCGCGACTATCAGATCAGGCGACGCCTGGTCGACAGCGCCATGCAGGAAGAGCAGTGGATGCCCGACCTCAGCGCGCCGCCGTCCATCAATATTGCTGACCTGCTTGAAGAGGCCGACGCCGCTGCGCAGGCCGGGCGCCTGTTCGAGCCCGAGGGTGAGAACGCGCTGTCGCTGTATCTGCAGGTCCTGGAGCGCGATCCGGACAACGCCGATGCCCGTGCCGGCATCGATCGGGTGGTCGATCAACTGGTGGGCCAGGCCAATGCGGCCCTGATCGCCAATCGCGTCAACGAAGCGACGCGCATGCTTTCGGTGGCTGAGCGGATGCGACCCGATGCGGCCTCGGTGCAGCAGTTGCGCAGCACCATGGAATCCGGACGTGAGGTGGCCGCGTGGCTGGCGCAAGGGGCCGAGGCGCTGCGTGTCGGCCAGCTGGTGACGCCGTCGGGCAACAGCGCCGCGGATCTGTTCCGTCGAGTGTTGGAGCGCGACGCCGAAAACAGCCAGGCGCTGCAGGGGCTGGCGGCCGTGGAGACAGCGCTGCTCGAGCAGGCCGCAAGTGCCGCCACCGAGTTTGACTTCGACGTGGCCGAACAGCGGCTCGCCGACGCCGGTCGGGTGCGGCCTGGATCGCAGGGCGTGCTCGATGCATCCAGCCGCATCCAGACGGCGCGGCAGGCGCACGCGGTGAACCTGATGGCACAGGCCGAAGAGGCGCTTGTCGGCCAGCAGTTCGAAGATGCCGAGCGCCTGGTCGATGAAGCCGAGCGTCTGAGCCCTGACGTCGAGGGCATCGAGGATTTCCGCGAGCGGATCGTCAGCGTCCGCGTCTATGCGAGCATGCGGCCCGGTCAGGTCTTCACCGACACGCTGTCGGGTGGCGCGGGCAACGGTCCGGAAATGGTGGTGCTGCCCATGGGCAGCTTCCGCATGGGCTCACCGGATCGCGAGCGTGATCGTCGCGCCAACGAGGGGCCGCAGATCGAAGTCGAGTTTGCGCGTGCCTTCGCCCTTGCGCGCAGTGAGGTCACGGTTGGACAGTTCCGTCTGTTCGTGCAGGCGACCGGCTACCAGACCGACGCCGAACGTCAGGGCAATTCGACCACCTACAGCGAGGAAAGCGGTCGCATGGACTCGCAGCGGCGCATGAACTGGCAGAACGACTACGCCGGGGGCCGCGCCGACAACGATCATCCCGTGGTGCATGTCTCCTGGAACGACGCCAACGCCTACGCCCAATGGCTTGCCGGGTCCACCGGACAGCGCTACCGACTGCCCAGCGAATCCGAGTTCGAATACGCGCTGCGTGCCGGCTCGATGACGCGCTACTGGTGGGGCGACGGCAATCCCGATCGTGTGGTCGAGAACGTTACCGGTGACGGCGAGCGGTCGCCGTCCAAACGCACCTGGAGCAATGCCTTCCCCTCCTACGACGACGGGCAGTGGGGCCCGGGTCCGGTGCGCAGCTATCCGCCCAACCCGTTTGGCCTGCACGACATGAACGGCAACGTCTCTGAGTGGGTGGATGACTGCTGGCACGACACCTACGTGCGGGCGCCGACGGATGGACGGTCCTGGGTCAACCCGGGCTGCGAGCGTCGTGTGGTCCGCGGTGCCTCCTGGGCCAGCGCCCCCGACCAGGCGCGCTCGGCGTTTCGCCTCAATGCCCCGGCAGACACCCGTGGCGCTCGCGTGGGTTTCCGGGTGGCGCGCGGGCTGTAGTTGGCGCTCGGGCGCGACACGTTGCGCGGCGACGCGCAGCGCCGGCAGCCAGATCATTCCTCGATCAGTTCGTGATGCACGGCCACCGCAGTCGAGCGCGGACGAAGCGGCTTTCCGCGCGCTTCGAGGTGCGCCCGCGTAAAGGCCGCGCCATAGAGCAGGATCAGCGACGAGTAGTTCACCCAGAGCAGAAGCAATACCAGTGAACCGGCCGCGCCGTAGGTCGAAGCCGTCGCGGTATTGGCCAGGTACATCGAGATCAGCGTGCGACCGACGATGAACAGGACGGTGGTGACGAATGCGCCGAGCATCACGTCCCGCCAGGACAGGATCACGTCGGGAAGGATCTTGAAAATGGCCGCGAACAGCAGGGTGATCAGCACCAGGGAGATGGTGATCTCGGTGCCGTACATTGCCCAGTCAGGCACCGGCAACCAATGGTCGGCGAATTTCATCACCGCTCGCATGGCCACGCTAAGCAGCAGCGACACCAGCAGCATGAAGCCGATCGCCAACACCACGGTCAGGGACAGGATCCGTGCCTTGATGAATATCCAAAGGCTGCTGCGCGACGGCTTTGGCTGCACGTCCCATATACGGTTGAGCGCGCGCTGCATCTGTGCGAAGACCACGGTGGCCCCGATGATGATCGCCGCCACGCCAGCCAGTGTCGGCCACAGCCCGCCCTGATCCATCTGCGAGTTGGCCACCGCCGTCTCGACCGCCGCGGCCGCCTCGGGCCCCAGCAGCTGCTGAAGCTGCTCCAGCAGCTCCCCGGTCGCGGCACGCCTGCCGAGCACCAGGCCGATGATGGTGACCACCACCAGGATCACCGGGGCGAGCGAGAACAGGGTGAAGAACGCCAGCGCGGCGGCGTAGCTGAAGGCATGGCTGCTGATCCAACGGCGTCCGGCTGCGACAAAGATGTCCAGCCAGTAGCGCATCCGTGGCGGCAGTCGTTGGTAGGTTTTCGCGAGCATTGTCCCAAGAATACGGGATTGGCTCGGGAGGGCCGGATGGCCGCGGGTCGGCTCCCGGAAAGTGCTTGCTAATGTAATAACGCACTATTACACTACGCCGCCATGAAGCGACGCATCGTCCAACCCGAATCCACTGCCTCCGAGGCTGAGCGACAGCTTTGCCGCGCGGTGGCGGTGCTGCACGACGATGCCGAAGTGCAGAGCTTCTTCCGCGACCTGTGTACACCCGCCGAGCTGGAGGCGCTGGTCGATCGCTGGCGTGTGGTGCCGCTGCTGCTTGAGGGCGCGCCGTACCGTGAAATCCATGACCGCACCGGCGTCAGCGTGACCACCATCGGCCGCGTCGCGCGCTTCCTCCAGCAGGGCCACGGCGGCTACCGCGCCGCTGCGCAGCGCCTCGGCCTTCCGGTTTCAGCCGAACACGACCATCACGCCGACCGCTGACGCGGCGGTTTCCTCGAACCTTCCAGGACCGCTTCCCATGAAATCACGGGACCGCTTGCGTATTGCCATGCAGAAATCGGGGCGCCTGTCCGAGGCCTCGCTCGATCTGCTGGCACGCTGCGGCATCACCTTCCGCCAGAGCCGCGACCGCCTGTTCTGTTTCGGCGAGACGCTGCCGGTGGATCTGCTGCTGGTGCGCGACGACGATATCCCGGGTCTGATCCGCGATGGCGTATGCGATCTGGGGATGGTGGGACGCAACGTGCTTGCCGAATACGCCGCGGGCGTGGACGGCGATGCGCCGCGCGAGCTCCGTGCGCTTGGTTTCGGTCGCTGCAGACTGTCGATTGCCGCGCCTCAGGAGCGCAGCTACCGGCTGCCCGCCGATCTCGCCGGCCAGCGCATCGCGACCAGCTATCCCAATCTGCTCGGCGAATGGCTGCGCCGCCATGCCGTCGACGCCAGTACCGTCGTACTCAACGGCTCGGTGGAGATCGCGCCGCGCCTGGGCACGGCCGACCTGATCTGCGATCTGGTCTCCACGGGAGGCACGCTCACCGCCAATCAGCTGAAGGAGGTGGACGTGATCCTCGAAAGCGAGGCGGTGCTGGTCGGTGCGGCGCGCGAGCATGCCGACGAGCGTGGTCCACTGCTGGAGATGCTGCTGCGCCGGATCGACGGCGTGATCAGCGTCCGCGAAAGCAAGCTGGTGATGCTGCAGGCGCCGCGCGCTTCCCTGGAGGCGATCCGTCGCCTGCTGCCCGGAGCCGGTACCGCCACCGTGTTGAGCATGGAAGGCAATGCCTCCGAGGTGGCGCTGCAGGCAGTATGTCAGGACACCGTGACCTGGGCGCACCTCGAGGAAATGAAGCGCCTCGGCGCGCGCGCTTTGCTGGTGCTGCCGCTGGAAAAGGCCCTGGCATGAACATCATCGACTGGAATGGTCTCGACCCGCTTGGCCGCGCGGCAGCGCTGGCGCGACCCGCGCTCAGCCGCTCGCCCGAACTGATCGACGGCGTGGCGCGCATCCTCGAACAGGTGCGCGCCGACGGTGACGTGGCGCTGCGCGCGCTGACGCGCCGCTTCGACGGCTGCGAGCTTGCCGACATAGCCGTAGGCGATGCCGAGTTTGCCGCGGCCCGCGCCAGCGTCAGCGAGGAACTGGACGCTGCGCTGGATGCCGCCATTGCGCGCATCGAAACCTTCCATGCGGCATGCGCACCGGTCCCCGTACGAGTGGAAACCGCTCCCGGCGTGGTCTGCGAGCGCATCGCGCGACCGATCCGCAGCGTCGGCCTGTACGTGCCGGCCGGCACTGCGCCGCTGCCTTCCACTGCAATCATGCTGGGCGTACCGGCGCGTCTGGCCGGCTGTCCGAAGGTAGTGCTGTGCACGCCGCCGCGCAGCGACGGCAGTGCCGATCCGGCGGTGCTGGTCGCTGCCGCCAAGTGCGGCATTCTTTGCGTCTACAAGCTGGGCGGTGCTCAGGCGATTGCGGCGATGGCCTACGGTACCGCCACGCTGCCGCGCTGCGACAAACTGTTCGGTCCGGGCAACGCCTGGGTGACGGAAGCCAAGCAGCAGGTCGCGCGCGATCCGTCCGGCGCCGCCATCGACCTGCCGGCAGGCCCTTCGGAAGTGCTGGTGATCGCAGAGAGCGGCGCCGATGTCGAGCTGATCGCCGCCGACCTGCTGGCGCAGGCCGAGCATGGAGCGGATTCGCAGGTAGTGCTGATCAGTCCCGACGCGACTCTGCTGCGCGCCGCGGCTGCGGCGATCGATCGCCAGTGCGGCCAGCTGCCGCGGGCCGACATCACCCGCCGTGCACTGGAACACGCGCGGCTGATTCTCGCTGGCGATCTCGCTCAGGCGTTCGATATCAGCAACGACTATGCTCCCGAGCACCTGATCCTGCATCTGACCGAGCCGCGCGCCTGGCTCGATCGGGTCGCCGCAGCCGGCTCGGTGTTCCTTGGCGCATGGACGCCGGAAGCGCTCGGCGACTATTGCAGCGGTACCAATCACGTGCTGCCCACCTATGGCTGGGCGCGCGCCTGCAGCGGCGTGTCGGTGGACAGCTTCATGACGCGCATCACCGTGCAGGAGGCCACCCGCGATGGTCTGCATGCGATCGGGCTCGACGCGGCGATCATGGCGGCGGCGGAAGGCCTCGAAGCGCATCGACGTTCGGTGACCCTGCGCCTGGAGCGCGCGGCATGAGCATCGTCGATCTGGCGCGCGCCGAGATCCGCGCCCTGGTGCCGTACAGTTCGGCGCGCAAGGAAGCGGGGCAGGGCAGGGTGATGCTCAACGCCAACGAAAGTCCCTTCGTCACGGTCGACGGCCAGGCGCTCAACCGCTACCCGCAGCCGCAGCCGTCCGCTCTCATCGAAAGGCTGGCGGCGCTTTACGAGGTGCGTGAAGAGCAGGTGCTGGTGGGGCGCGGCAGCGACGAAGCGATCGATCTGCTGACTCGCGCCTTCTGCAGCGCCGGACGCGATGCGGTGCTGGTCTGCCCGCCAACGTTCGGAATGTATGCGGTGAGCGCAGGCATCCAGGGCGCGCGGGTGGTCGAGGTGCCGCTGAATCCGGCGCGCGACTTCGCGCTGGATCGCGAAGCTGTCCTCGCCGCGCTGGAACGCGAGCGGCCGGTGCTGGTGTTCCTGTGCTCTCCCAACAACCCGACCGGGGGTCTGCAGAACGAAGGCGACGTCCTCAATATCGTGAGCGCCGCGCGCGGGCGCGCCGTGGTGATCGTCGACGAGGCGTACGGCGAGTTCAGCGGGGTCCCGTCGATGGCACGTCATCTCGATGAGCACGAGAACCTGGCGGTGCTGCGCACGCTTTCCAAGGCCTGGGGCCTGGCCGGCGCGCGTATCGGTACGCTGCTCGCTGCGCCCGCGGTGATCGGCCTGCTCAAGCACATTCTGGCGCCGTATCCGCTGCCGACGCCCAGCGTCGACGCGGCGCTTGCCGCGCTCGATCAGCGCGACCGGATTGAGCGGCACATTGATACCGTTCGCGCGGAGCGGGTGGCGCTGCGCGACGCGCTGGAGGCTTCGCCAAGCGTGGTCTCGGTCTGGCCGTCGGCCGCCAACTTTCTGACCTTTCGGGTGGACGACGCGGCAGCGGTGCACGCCGCGCTGCTGGCCGAAGGAGTGGTGGTGCGCAACGTCGCCCGCTACCCGGGCCTGGAAGACTGCCTGCGCGTGTCGGTGGGCCAGCCCGAAGAGAACGCGGCCTTTTTGGATGCGCTCGGCAATGCACTGCGTTCCGGCGAGCGCGTCGGCACTTCGGGGAGCGGCTCATGAGCGCCGGGCTGCGCATACTTTTCGTCGACCGCGATGGCACCCTGATCGAGGAGCCGGCCGACGAGCAGGTCGATAGTGTGGACAAGGTGCGGTTGCTGCCAGGTGCGATTCCGGCGTTGCTCGAACTGCAGCGCGCCGGCTATGAACTGGTGATGGTGACCAACCAGGACGGTCTCGGCACCGACAGCTTTCCCGAGGATGATTTCCGGCCGGCGCATGAGCTGTGCATGCACCTGTTCGAATCACAGGGAGTGCGCTTTCGCGAAGTGCTGATCGACAGGAGCTTCGCGCACGACCCGGCGCCGACCCGCAAGCCCGGCGTCGGCCTGTTGCTGCACTACCTTCGCGGCGGCAGCCTGGATTTCGCGCGCAGTGCGGTGATCGGCGATCGCGAGACCGATCTCCAGCTTGCCGAGAACCTCGGAGTGCGCGGGCTGCGTATCGGCGCGGGCGGGCTGTCGTGGCCGGAGATCGTGCGCGAACTGCTGTGCGATCGTCGCGCTGTCGTCAAGCGCAGCACGCGTGAAACGAGGATCCGCGTGGCTGTTGATCTCGATCGCGAAGCGGAGCCCAGGATCAGTACCGGGCTCGGCTTCTACGACCACATGCTGGAACAGATCGGCAAGCACGGCGGTTTCGCGCTGGAGGTGGACTGTGAGGGCGACCTGGGTGTCGACGAACACCACACCGTCGAGGATTGCGCGCTGGCGCTGGGTGAGGCATTGCGCAAGGCGCTCGGCGACAAGCGCGGTATCGGCCGCTACGGGTTCCTCCTTCCGATGGACGAGACCCTGGCGCAGGTGGCGCTCGACCTGTCCGGGCGGCCGCACTTCGAGTTCGACGGCGAGTTCGGCCGCGAGCGCGTCGGCGACCTGCCCACCGAGCTGGTGCCGCACTTCTTCAAATCGCTGTCCGACAGTCTCGGCGCCAACCTCCATATCCGCGTTCGCGGCGACAACGCGCATCACATGGTCGAGGCATGTTTCAAGAGCGTGGCGCGCTGTCTGCGTCAGGCGTTTCGCCTCGAAGGTCAGGCGCTGCCCAGCACCAAGGGTTCGCTTTGAAGCGGGTGGTGCTGGTCGACTCGGGCGGGGCCAACCTCGGTTCAGTGCGCTACGCGCTGGCGCGGCTCGGCGTGGAGGCGCCGCTGGCGCAGGATGTCGCCGCGCTCGACGCCGCCACGCACGTCATCCTGCCCGGTGTAGGCGCGGCCGCGCCGGCCATGGCGCGTCTGCATGCGCTCGGTCTGGTGGATGCCCTGCGCTCGCTGGACAAGCCCTTGCTCGGGGTTTGCCTTGGCATGCAGCTGCTGTTCGAGTCGTCGGCGGAAGGCGAGGTCGAATGCCTCGGCCTGATTCCCGGGAGAGTGGAGGCGCTGCAGCCCGCGCCCGGCAGGCGCGTGCCGCACATGGGTTGGAACCGCCTGGAGGCCGTGGCCGATTCAGCGTTGCTTGATGGTCTTCCCGACCCGGCGTTTGCTTACTTCGTGCACGGCTTCGCGGCGCCGGTGGGAGAGCACACTGTGGCGGCATGCGAGCACGGTGGACGGTTTTCTGCCATCGTTTCGCGCGACAATATGTACGGTGCCCAGTTCCACCCGGAACGCTCGGCAACAGTCGGGGCAAAGGTCCTGAGGAATTTCCTGGAGGCGTGACTTGGAGATCATTCCTGCCATCGACCTGCGCGGCGGCCGTGTGGTGCGTCTTGAACAGGGCGACTACGCCCGCGAGACCCGCTATCCGTCGGACCCGCTGGCGCTGGCCAAGCACTACGAAGAGGAGGGCGCCCGGACCCTGCATGTCGTCGATCTCGAAGGCGCCCGGGACGGACACTTCGAGAACTTCCAGGCCATCGAGGCGATTGCTGGTGGCACCGGTCTGAAAGTCCAGTCCGGCGGCGGCATCCGCGAGCTGGCCGACTTGAAGCGCCTGTTCAATGCGGGCGTGGCGCGCGCCGTGGTCGGTTCGATGGCGGTACGTGAGCCGGACACGGTCAAGGCCTGGCTGCGCCGGTTTGGCGGCGATCATATGGTGCTGGCGTTTGATGTTCGTGCGCGCGGCGAGGTGTGGGAGATCGTGCGGCACGGCTGGACCGAGGGCTCCGGCGTGTCCCTGCACGGCGCGTTCGACACCTTTCATGATGTCGGCCTGCGCCACGTGCTGTGCACCGACATCGCCCGCGACGGCATGCTGGGCGGCCCGAACATCGCCCTCTACAAGGAGATCGCCCGCGACGCGCCGCTGATGAAGGTGCAGGCATCGGGCGGCGTGGGCGGACTGGTGGACCTGGCGCGCCTGAAGGATCTCGGACTGTCCGCGGTGATCGTCGGCAAGGCGTTGCTGGAAGGACGCTTCACCCTGGCGGAGGCGCTGGCGTGCTGACCCGTCGCATCATTCCGTGCCTGGACGTCCGCGACGGACGGGTGGTCAAGGGCGTGCAGTTCCGCGACCACGTGGTGATGGGCGGCATCGTCGAGCTTGCCCTGCGCTACCGCGACGAGGGCGCCGACGAGCTGGTGTTCTACGACATCACCGCGAGCCCTGAAGGCCGCCGCGTCGACCGCGCCTGGGTCGAACGCGTGGCGCGCGTCATCGACATTCCGTTCTGCGTGGCCGGCGGCATCCGCTCGGTGGCCGATGCGCGCGAGATTCTGCATGCAGGCGCCGACAAGATTTCCGTCAACACGCCGGCGCTGGAGCGACCATCGTTGATCGATGAACTTGCGGTCGAATTCGGCAGCCAGTGCGTGGTGGTGGGCGTTGACAGTCGGCTGCGCGACGGCGAATGGCGGCTCAGCCGCAATACCGGCGATCCCTCGCGCAGCGAGGACCTGACCATGCGCACCCTGGACTGGGTCGCCGAGGTGCAGCAGCGTGGGGCGGGCGAGATCGTGCTGAACTGCATGAGCGCCGACGGGGTCCGCTCGGGCTATGACATTGACCAGCTCTCGGCGGTGCGCGCGATCTGCCGGGTTCCGCTGATTGCCTCGGGTGGTGCCGGCGCACCCGCGCACTTCGCCGAAGTGTTCGAGCAGGCCGATGTCGACGGCGCGCTTGCCGCCACGATGTTCCATTCCGGACTGATCCCCATCCCCGAACTCAAGCGCTTCCTCGCCGCGCGCGACGTGGCCGTGCGCCCGGTTGCCGCCGCGTGCGCCGCCTGACGCGACCATGATCGAAGACCGGGTCGCGGGCGTGGAGATCGACTTTGCCAAACAGGGTGGCCTGGTGCCCGCCGTGGTGCAGGATGCCGACAGCGCTCAGGTGTTGATGCTCGGCTACATGAACGCGGAATCGCTACAGCTCACTCGCGACAAGGGTCTGGTGACTTTCTACAGTCGCAGCAAGGAACGCCTGTGGACCAAGGGCGAGTCGTCTGGCCACGTGCTGCGTCTGGTGTCCATCGCTGTCGACTGCGACGCCGACACGCTGCTGATCGAGGCGCGACCGGAAGGACCGACCTGTCACCTCGGCACCGCAAGCTGTTTCGGTCCGGTGCTTCCCGGCGGGATGCTTGGTCGTCTCGACTCGGTGATCGCAGCGCGCATGTCCGATCGACCCGAAGGCAGCTACACCACGCGCCTGCTCGATGCCGGGCTGCCGCGCATGGCGCAGAAAGTGGGAGAGGAGGGCGTCGAGACCGCGCTGGCGGCAGTGACCGCGGATGATCCGGCATTGCTCGGCGAGGCCGCCGATCTCATCTACCACCTGCTGGTGCTGCTCAGGGCGCGCGGTCTGGCGTTCGAAGACGTACTCCGCGTATTGGCGGAGAGGCACGGAGCCGCTCGAAGCTCGGATTGAGCCAGCGCGCGGCGTCGCCACCAGGTGAATCAATGGAGGCGGCCCCCGCCGGCCTGCCCCCGGCACCCGAGTCAGTTGCTACCGTTGCTCCCTTCCGGGCCTGGCGGAGTTCACAACCTATCGTCGCGGGGAACCGACGGAGACCACCATTGAACGGTGGTTCATGGCGCACTCACTTCGCTTCCTTTCGGCGCCGCGACAGCGTTGCGTGCGCGTCGCTCCATTCAAACTGGCGGAGAGGGAGGTGCTGTTCGCCCCATCCTGGGGCTCACCCCTTCGGGGCTGCCCTTCGGGCATCCGCATTCGTTCCTGACGAATGCGTACGAACCCTGGCGAGGGTTCTCACCCTCCCTCTTCGCTACTTGCGGCGCCGCGACACCCGTCGGTGTACGTCGCCCCCATCATTCTGGCGGAGAGGGAGGGATTCGAACCCTCGATACGGGATTTAGCCGTATACACACTTTCCAGGCGTGCTCCTTAAGCCACTCGGACACCTCTCCGCGCCTTGCTCACATCCTGAAGGCAAGCCGGAAATGATAGCCGAGGGACTCGCCTGGAACAAGGATCGCGCCGCAGCGCCGGTCCGCTGCGCAAGCCACTCGCGACGGCGAGAGGGCCACGGCGTTTGACCCTGAAGGAAAGCGCGTGCTAAATGCCGACAGCACATGAGGCGGGGGCGGCAATGGCGGAAGCGGAGCAAGCAGGCGCGCAGCGCGAGCCCATGGCCAAGGTCGATACGGCCTGGCTACGGATGGAGTCGCCGACCAACCTGATGATGATCACCGGAGTGATGATGCTCGAGAAGCATCTCGACGTCCGTCGCCTGCGCAAGCTGATCCGTGAACGCTTCCTCGCGTTTCGCCGCTTCCGGCAGCGTGCCGTCGATACGCCGACCGGCGCCTTCTGGGAAGATGCCGAGCCGGACCTCGACTGGCACGTGGAGAAGACTTCGCTGCCGACTCCGGGCGGCCAGTCCGAGCTCGAGGCCTTGGCCAGCGAGCTGGCCTCGACGCCACTCGATCACCAGCGCCCGCTGTGGCATTTCCTTGTCGTCGATCGCTACAAGGGCGGCAGCGCCCTGGTGGTACGCATCCATCATTGCTATGCCGACGGCATCGCCCTGGTGCAGGTGCTGCTGTCATTGACCGATACCGCGCCGGTGTCGCGCAAGGAGCACCACCTGCCGCGCAAATGGCTGAAGAAGGATGGCCGCACCGTGTTCGACCGCCTGCTGGCACCGGCCCGCGCCGGTCTCGACCAGGCCATGCAGTGGGGTGGCAAGCTGATGGATTTCGGCGGCGCGGTGGTGCGTGATCCTTCATTGGCCAAGGTGGTGGCGAGCGAAGGTGCGCATATCGCACGCGAGTTGGCGCATGTCATCGCGCTCAGCGACGATCCCGTAACCCGCTATCGCGGCCCGTTGTGCGACCGCAAACGCGTTGCCTGGGCCGAGCCGATGCCCCTGGAGGAGGTGAAGGCGATCGGCCGCGCCTACGGCTGCACCGTCAACGACGTGCTGCTGGCCGCTGCTGCGGGTGCGCTGCGCGGCTGCCTGCGCGATTGGGGCGAGGACCCCGACGGGCTCACCATCCGCGCCACCGTCCCGGTCAACCTGCGACCGCTCGAGCACGCCAAGAAGCTGGGCAACCACTTCGGCCTGGTGTTCCTGGACCTGCCC